>CAMHLV010000036.1 GCA_946186115.1 uncultured Prevotella sp.
GCTCCATCCTGAATAAGTGTTGTTCCGGAACCATACTGTGTATGATCCTTTGGCAAAATCAGTCCCTTGAACTGGCGGTCGTTCGCGCGTAGCCATTCGATGGTTTTGTAGATGACACCCTTGGCATCGGGATTTTCTGTCGAAGGAGTGTTGCAGAGGTCTGCCGATGCCGTCAGGTCATACAGGTCTACATAGTAGTAGTTGCTACGATAAGCCATGTCATTGCCAGGAATATTACCTGCTAATGCCTCTAAGTCTGCTTCATTGATGTTGCTGGTTTTGTCAAACTTAAATGTAGTTCCTTCAGGAATTCCTGAGTAGTTCGTTTTCATCAGTTGTGCCAAATGGCTAGGAGTTGTGACGTGTACAGTAGCCACCTTTGTCTCTGCATCGTAGGCGATGGAACATTTAGGATCACAACCGTCTTCCATCGTGCTGGACTGTGCAGCCTCTGCAATGTGATTTTGTACATCTGCGTATGGATGAATATGGTCAGCAGGTGTAAAGCCATTAGGTACGCTAATGGTAGGAATAGCAGTTGCTGGATCGCCAGTAGTTTTCTTCAAAGCAGCTATAGCATTTATATTGCTTTCAGCTTCTGTTGCATCTGCATCAACATGCACTTTTCCACTCCAGCCTGAAACGAATTTTGTAGAGTTCAGGTCAACACTTGCCAAGTTTGCAGAAGCATTCAGATAGATGTTAGCTTCTACAGTAGCAGGTGTAGAGAAACTGGTCAGGCCAGTATTGATAAGCTTCAAGTCTTTCTTGAATGTCGTATTGCTGTTGGTCGTAAAGCCACTGGTGGTCAAATTTGTACATCCAGTAAGATCTGTTTCGCCAGATAAACCGTTTGCATCTGTCATCAGCGTACCATTCATATTTACCGAAGTCAGGTTTGTGAGTCCGTGCGCATCCAATAATTGAAGTGTAGCATTTGAAACGTCGATTGTCTTCAAATTGGTGCAACGAGAAACGTCAACACCAGGACCCGTTCCGACATAGTTAAAATTCTTTACACCAGCTATTGAAAAGTTCTCAATGTTGGTATTGGTGAATTCTATTTCATTTAAAATAGTATTTGCTTGTCCTACGTTGATATTGATAGTCTTAATATTGTTGACAGTATTGTCGTTGGGGGCATCGTCAGCTTGATTCAGGGCTGCAATCAGATTGTTACCCAGGTCACCATACTGAACCCAGTTACCACTTACCTGTTCTATTTTACCTACCACCTCAATGGCCGTTGTCCCATAGCGGACAATTCTTGGATTCTTCAAGGCATCTTGGACATACGTACCATCAGTTATCTCCATAATCTTCAGAGTCGTGCCTGAATAGGAATATACTGCTGCAAGGTTACCTCTTGCCGGAGCGTTCGGGGTTCCAGAAGGGGCTTCTTGGGGGAGAGCAGCGAACACAGCCATATCATCAACGCTCCAATCGTTTGGCAGGATGATGCGATAGCCAATCTGATCCGTTACCCTGTAGTTGGCTGCCATTTCAGGCGTCAGGTTAGAGTCACTGAAGTCTAAGAACAGGTAGTTCGTCGGTTTTTTCGTATCCAAGGCATTGAAGTCTACATCCGTAGCGTTCAGAGCCACCGAGCTGGCTACCTTAATATAGAAAGAGTTGCGCAGCCACTCCTCGTTGGTGAAGGCTTGTGCCAAGCCGCCAGCCTTGACTACCCATACGTAGTCGGCGATGGTGTTTTGGCTGTCGTCATACTTGTATGTTGATTGATTATTTTCGTCTGCCTGGTTAGGACCAGTGGCAGTGCAGTCGCTCGAAGGCGAATAGGCATAATTAACTTTTCCTGCTGCTTCTAATTTTCCAGCAAGTACGCTCGACACGGTCTGGTCCTTAGGCAGCACCAGCGAGGTCAGCGACGACGGCAACTGTAAGTTGTCAATAGATGCTCCGGTAGCAAGCGTTCCCCCCGAGAGGTCTATGCGAGTAGCACCTGTCATTGCAGCGTCTCCCAATACAGCTAGGTCAGCGTTTTTCAACTCGCCGATGACCGTCAATGTGCAGATGGCGGACTGCCCACCAGCAACTACAGCTGCCTTTGCTTGTGCGAGTACCGTTGCAAAATCTTCGCCGAGTAACTTGCCTGTGTCAATGGTAACCTTGCAACCGTCAGTTATAGTGTACGAAGCAGGGTACTGAACGGTAACGCCCGTTCGTACTGCATCAGCAACAGATGCTTTAGTTACACCCGTTCCGAAAGTAGCACCAGTAAGGTCGAGAGTCTTCAGGCCAGTAAGATCGTTTTTATGGGTATACAGCCAAGTCACGTCAGCACTTGTCAGTGTTCCCGTAACAGTCAAGTTAACAATGTCTTCTAAATTTGCTTGACTATATAGTGTAAGAGCAGTAGTGATATTTGAGTCAATGCCATCACCAGCTACGGTGAGGTTGCCGTCAAAAGCGACAAACAGCTTGTAGCCTTGGGTCCTCAGATAGTCCTCTATCGTAGTCTTTGTTGCCTCAGTGGCTGGATTCTCGTCTTCTCCTTCAGCCAGGTGAACTGTCACGGTGCTTGTTGACTTGTTGTCAATGATGATGTCGGCCTCGGCAACACTTGTCAAACCTGCTTCCGTCAGGTATATATCGCATGTTCCATCGCTTTTGGGAATAACGAAGTATTCCATTGCGTCATAAATATCCAAAGAACCTGTAGTGTTATTCTTAATCTGTTCCGCAGTAGGAACACTTGCGTCTTTAGGTAAAATAAGATGTTTTAAATTTTGTAGTTTAGACCAGCCAACGATAGAATAATTAGATAAAGTTGACGTAGTAACCACAGTTGCTTCACTCAAATCGAGTCTGGTAAATGAACTATAATTGTTTCCTAATGCATATGCAATTTTATCGCTCACTCCAGTTGTAAAGGGACCTACAACTTTAATATTTGAAATGCTTCCCTCAGCTGGAAAGCTACCAGTTACCGTCACTTCTGAACTTCCATTATCGGTGCAAGTAACAGTTGTAAGTCCGTTGCTGTCTGTACTGACAGAAACAGCCTCCGCCCACGCCCCTAATGAGGTCGTGAGCATCGATAAGATTAAAAGTAAATACTTCTTCATATTGTTATTATTTAATTAATGATCTTTTCAGTTGTTTATATCTCACACAAAGTTATTTGTTGCCATTTCGTGACAGTTTTGGTATTTTATACACAACAAAAGGACAAGGGCGAACCCTATCCAAATGCCTTGTTTATCCTTATAAATAAAGCGTTTTGCCTTTGTTGATGTAGTTCTGTAACCTTAAAAGGTTGTTTAAAAGTCGGTGCAAAGATAAACAAAACCTATATAAAGGACAAGGATTTTAACGATAAACGCATTTGCTTTAACATTATTTAGCAAAGCAAATATTTACGAAAAAGAATAGTAATAATACTATTTTGACCAATTAAGATACAATTGTGTCAAAGCAGTAAGTATAAATACTTTCAAGGGACGGGATCGTAGCCGGAGCCGCCCCACGGATGACAGCGCAAGAGGCGGCGAATGGCGAGGTAGAGACCTTTGAAGGGGCCGTGCTTGAGGATGGCCTGACGAGCGTATTCACTGCAAGTGGGAGTGAAACGGCACGAAGGACCCAAAAGCGGTGATATGGCAAGCTGATAGAAGCGGATGGGCAACACCAACAACCAGGATAGAAAGGTCACGAGCTTCGTAATTTTCAATTATCAATTTTCAATTTTCAATTTTTCTGCTATGCGCTGCATGAGCTTGACTACCCTGTCGGTAACCTTCTGCGAGGGGAAGTGCTGGTCGGACAACCATACAAACGACAGCAACAACTGGCTGTCGGCGGGCAAAGACTGCCAGAGGATATCCTTGTTAAGACGGAAAGCCTCGCGAACCTGGCGCTTGACGCGGTTGCGATCTACGGCATGCTTGAAATAGCGCTTGGGAACACTGACTAGTATCTGGACAGGGGCCTGCTGCGGCTGGCGCTGGCGCAGCATATACACTCCACGCAGAGGGTAGGCAGACATCGACAGGCTGGCACGTGCCTTACCCGGCAGGGATTTAGATGCTGACGGGCTGGCACCAAAGAGTGTGTCAATCAACTTGCGGCTGACTAAGCGCTCGCGCTTGCTGAAGGAGTGGGCCTTCATCAGAGGTGGGGGATTGTATTAATCGCCGTTGACAATCAGATAGTGCTGCAAGGCACCTGTCATAGAGGGATACTTCTCAGAGGGAGCCTCAATGTCGAGACGCAGTCCGGCATCCTTGGCGGCCTTGGCAGTAGCGGGCCCGAAAGTGGCGATGGCTATTTCACCCTGCTTGAAGTCGGGGAAATTCTTGGTGAGCGACTCAATACCCGACGGACTGAAGAATATCAGCATGTCGTAGTCGAAGGTCTTCACCTCTTCAGGAGTGAAATCGTTGCTCACGGTACGATACATTACGCACTCGCGGTGGTTGAGCTTCTTGGCATCGAGCATGCGGGCGATGCTGTCGTTGTGGACATCGCTCATAGGCACGAGATACTTCTCGGCCTTGTGCTTGGCCATGGTAGGAATGAGGTCGTCAATCTTACCGGTGGTGCCGAAGAACACCTTGCGCTTGCGATACTGCACATACTTCTGTATATAGAGCGAGATGGTCTCGGTGACACAGAAATACTTCATGTCTTCAGGAATAGCTACGCGCAACTCCTTGGCCAAAGTGAAGAAATGGTCGATGGCATGGCGCGAGGTGAATACTATTGCAGTGAAGTCGAGGATATTGACCTTCTGTGCACGGAACTCTTTTGCGGTAATTCCTTCAACCTTGATGAAAGGGCGGAACACAAGTTCCACATTGAACTTCTCAGCAATGTCGAAGTATGGAGACTTTTCGCTGGTTGGTTTGGGCTGCGAGACCAGAATCTTCTTGATCATGAATGTATTAAAAATTTATTTTCAAATTATTAGCCGTTGTCACCAGAGCGCCCCAAAAGGCGAGCAGAGGTACGATTTCGAGGGTGCAAAGGTACAAAATAATTTGCAATTTAAACTCGTTTCGGCGAAAAAAGGTGACATAACATTTGTAAAATGTCAGCATTTTAACCAAAAATAAGGCAATAATGAAATAAATTACGACATCACGAGTCGTCATTCCAAGAAACATGAACATCAACACGGCGGGAAACAACAGTACCCCCTCAAAAGAGGTAATAAAGAGCATGGACTTAATCCACTGTTTAGATTTTTTACCCCCGAAGAAAATTCCGTTGACCAGAGCATACAAAAGTGCCTTGCCTATAAAGTAGGCTATTATCATAGCCAGGAAGATGGCAATGAGCAGATATGGCGAGTCGAGAACGAAGGTCTCGCCGATATTATTGAGCGTATAGAAGTAGAACAGCAGTGCCACCATGATGCAGCACTGCAGTACAAGGAAGAACTGCAGGCGCATCTCGGTTGCCGTCTCCATAATCTCAGTAGTACTTCCGTGCGACAGGTAGAAGAAGTTCTTGGCCTGTCGCATCAGGAAGTTGCGGGCATTGGAGATGGATATTACGGCGATGACGAAACTCAGCAGCAGCAGCGAAGTGATGATATGGTCGCCATACATGGTGTATGGCACAGGGTCGCCGGCCACGCCATAGCGCCCACCCGGCAACTCCGGGTGGAGCAGCGTGTCGGCCGAGAAGTATCCTTCGCGGTAGTACTGCGGCAGCGGCGTCTCGACAACCGTAGTGGTGTCTTTATAAGGCAAATTCACGCTTGACATCTTCTACCCTATCGAGCTTCTCCCACGTAAACAGTTCCACGTCGATGGTCTTTGTCTCGTGGTAGCGGCTTGTAAACGTCTTGCGCACTACTTCGTTCTTGCGGCCCATGTGGCCATAGGCAGCAGTCTCGAGGAACATGGGCTGGCGCAGCTTGAGGGTGCGCTCGATGGCCTTTGGCCTCAGGTCGAAGAGTTTGCTGATACGCTGTGCTATCTCGCTGTCGGACATATTGACATGAGAGCGGCCGTAGGTATTGACATAGATGTTCATTGGTTCGGCAATACCGATGGCATAGCTCACCTGCACCAGTATCTCGTCGGACACTCCGGCAGCAACCAGATTCTTGGCGATGTGGCGTGCGGCATAGGCTGCCGAGCGGTCAACCTTCGACGAGTCCTTGCCCGAGAAGGCTCCACCGCCATGTGCTCCCTTGCCTCCGTAGGTATCTACGATAATCTTGCGGCCTGTCAGTCCGGTGTCGCCGTGAGGGCCGCCGATGACGAACTTGCCAGTGGGATTGACGTAGTACTTGATGTCGCTGCCAAAGAGGTCCAGGACTTTCCGGGAATGTATCTTGCTCTTTACACGCGGTATCAGGATATTCACCACGTCGTTGTAGATGGTCTGCTGCATGGCATCGTCGGCAGCAAACTCGTCGTGCTGAGTGGAAACCACGATGGTGTCGATGCGCTCGGGTATGCCGTCGTCGCTATACTGGACGGTGACCTGGCTCTTGGCATCGGGGCGCAGATAGGTCATCACCTTGCCCTCCTTGCGGATATCGGCCAGAGTGCTCATGATGAGATGTGCCAGGTCGAGCGACACAGGCATAAGGTTCTCGGTCTCGTTGCAGGCATAGCCAAACATCATGCCCTGGTCGCCGGCGCCCTGCTCGTCTTCATCGCCATTGTCCACGCCACGGTTGATGTCTTCACTCTGCTCATGGATGGCGGTGAGGATACCGCATGAGTTGCCGTCAAACTGGTATTCTGCCTTGGTATAGCCTATCTTCTTGATGGTGTTGCGGGCAATGGTCTGCAGGTCGATGTACACTTCGCTGCGCACCTCGCCCATGAGCACCACCTGTCCTGTGGTGACAAACGACTCGCAGGCGACACGGGCATGTTCGTCGTAGGCCAGGAACTGGTCGAGGATGGCGTCACTTATCTGGTCGGCCACCTTGTCGGGATGGCCCTCAGATACTGATTCAGAAGAGAAAAAATAGCTCATATTACTTTCGTTGTTTCGTTTTCGCCTGCAAAGGTAGTGCAAACCGAGCGAAATGCAAAATTAATAGCTATTTATTTTCATTTCCTAGGTGCCGACACCTTCGATCGCCAGATCAAAGGTAGTGCAAACCGAGCGAAATGCAAAGAAAAATAGTTTTTTTCTTTTATTTCCGAGAAGAAGTGCAAAACCTCCGGCTGGTTTTTCTTGTTGTCGCCTCACAGGGGCTGTCCCCCTGCCCCCAACAGATCAGAGAACCGACCCCATGATCTAACAACGAAGAAACGGAAGCCGTGACTGACTTCCGTTTCTCTATTTTTAGCTTTTGGGGAGCAGATCAGAGAACCGTCCCCGTGACCCTTTTCTATCAGAGCGCAAAATTAGAGTCCCGTGATCTACTAAGGTTAGAAAGCGAAGGCCGAACGAACAAAGTTGGCGCTATACTTAAATATGCTGTAGCCCACGCTCCCGTAGTACGCGTTGAAGTACCAGGCCAATTCGCCATATTCGTCGTAGTACTCCGTACTCGACCAATAGTAATCATCCTGGAAGCCAGTGCCGCCGGCAGCAGTGATCTTCGTGTTCAGGCTTGAAGCAGTGTAATTGTCGTTATCGTCTAAAGACATATCGGCTGACTTGCCGGAAAGTCCCTTGACAATCATGTTCCACTGGTAGAGGCTTGGCAGGAACCAGCCGCTTGTGCCAGAAGCAGGAGCAGCAGCAGAGATACCGTTAGCAAGATCCTCCGTGATGGAATTTGCAAGAGCTGCCTTGAATGCAGGCCATGTGTCGCTATTTCTGCCGGCAGAAAGAGCAGAGCCAGACTCCTTGGCTGCAATGGCTGAAGCCGAACCGTCGTATTGGTTAGGATTGTCATTGTCGCCAGAAGATGTCTTCCACGCCAGATAGCCCGCATCCTTCATAGCGATGGCCAGACCGTGTTTGTACGGAGATGCCTCGCCAGTCTCGCTGCCCACGTAGGCGATGATAGCGCACGCAGTGGTGCTTGCAGCCTGGGCTGCAGCAACGTTAGCATATATCTTTCCGTCGGCACCAACTACCTTGCCGATGTCCTCAGCGGTGGCGTCAGAGAGCAGCTTGTTGGCCGGAACCTCCTCGTACTCATAGAAACCGCCGGATAGCGTCATTCCTGCGCTGCTGTAGACGATTTCCTTCGTGCCGACATTCATTTTGGAACCGGCAGCAATCTCAGTGCCGGTAGCCAGCGCGAGCACGAAGTCGGCCTTGACGCTGGAAGTTCCGGCAGTTGCGGTCACGGTGCCCGTGCCGATGGTGGTACTGCCGTTCTTGATGACGACGGGAACATCGCTACCGGCTGTCGTGCCGCTTAACGTAATGCTGAACTTCAGGAACGCCGTCTCCTGCGACAGGGCGAAGCTCTTTGCGCCGTAGGTGCTGCTGCCCGTCAGCTTGCTGTACTTCTGGACAGCCTCGGCCATCGTTGCACAAATGGTGGTGGGATAATTTTCAAAGCCCATCACCTTGTTACCGCTGACGTTGGCCATCTGGTCGCTGGCACCTACCAGCGTAGCGGTCAGTTGCAGATCGTCGGCAGGCTCGCTGCCTGTGTAGTAGAGGTCGCCGCTGAAAGTGGCACCAGTGGCTGCACCGGCACCAGACTGCAGGGTGAGACAGCCATAGACGTTGGCGTTTTTATTCTCCACATACAGCTTGTCGCCGTCAGCGAAATGGAGCGTGACGTCATCGGTGGCAACGGTGGCACGTGTCGTAGTACCCTGACCTACGGTGACGGTGTAGGGGATGCTCTTGACGGTCTGGTCGGCGGTGGGGTTCGGTGTGACCGACGTGCTGTCGTCGTCGCTGCTGCAAGCGGTTGTCATCAGGGCGGCCACCATCATCGGCAGCAGGGCCCAAAGGAATTTTCTTGTTTTCACTTTCTTCATTTTTTTTGTTTGTTGTTTTGATGGTTCTCTCGTGTTTACTGGAATGAAGTCTTGGTCATGACATTCAGCGATGCTCCGAAACTGCTGCTTGTAGGTCCTGAAGGTGTTGAGCCGCCGCCGTCGCTGGCTGCAAGCAATGAAGCAAGGCTGCTGAGCTCGATGCTCTGCATTCCGGGTGACTGATAAACCTGTTTCTGTTTCATAAACTTTAATTTAAAGGGTTGATATATAAATGTGTATAAAAAAGTAATCGTATATCTCAATAGTTGTTCTCTATTTCATCAGCACTATTCCAATACAGCAGGACGGGCAACAGCAGGGCGGCCAGTTTGGCGACAACCCACTGCGCAATGCCCCAGAATCCCGGCAACGAGAACGGGCAGCTTGCGACACTTACCGTCAGCAGCGTCAATGCCGTAATCCAGAAAAGGTCGTCGCGGTAATACTTGTTGCCCAACGACAGAAAGGCGAAGGCCACCAGGCAGCATAGAATGGTTTTCAAGCTCCAGAGCAGCATAGTGGCAACGGTATAGGGGGTGTAGTAGAAGCCGAACAGATAGCCTATGGCTGCCGCAAGATGATAGGCTGCGACAAGGGGCACTGAAAGATAAAAGATGGTGAGGTTTCTGCTCGTGAATCTGCCAAAGGCAGCTATTGCACCCCACAGCAGCACGCTGTTGCCGAAGGCTGCCAACAGGTGGCCCGCCACCATCAGCCACTGGCTGCTTGGCGACGCTGCCGGGACAATGCCCGCCTGGTAGCTGCCTAATATAAATAATAAGGTGGAAGCCAGGGATGCCGCCAGCGCCCAGCGCAAACCTTTAATGCTGAATATGACTGACTTACAGCTCTTCTTTCTTTTCCTATGTCTATGTCGTGTCACTTGTGTCGTGCAATGAATGGTTTTCTTTTCGTTTCCCATTTGGTTTAGCTTTTTCACCGATGATGTTACTCGGAGAATTTTCTTGAGCATCATCTTTCATCGCAAATGCCAAGGCATAAAGAATGGCGTGGCCATCCTTATGCACTTGACCTAAGGGGCAGACGTAGGAATTTGGAACCCCTCCACAACATCAATAAGAATGCTTCCACGCCAAAGGCGTGAGCATAGCTATGCGTTGTGAAAGGAAGTCCTTTCCGGCTTTCCCCTGCTTTTTTAAATCGAACTATTCCAAAACAGATTTCCTACGTCTTTTCAGTCAAGTGCGAAATAATAAGCTTATGCATCAATGAAACCGGATTTCTCCCCGATTCCGCTGGCAAAAGTACATAAAAAATTTCAATTCACCTTCATTATTTCCAAAAAATTGCAAAGGAAGTGGACATTTTAGCGTATGGGAGCAAAGTCGCCTCACAGGGGGGCTGTCCCCCTGCCCCCAACAGATCAGAGAACCGCATTCCCTTGATCTACCTTTAGGGTATATAGCGAAAAAAATAAAAAATTGGCCCAACTCACGCAAAAACATTTGCACGAGTTGCTATTATTTAGTATATTTGCAGCAGATTTAAGTAATACTGACGCAAAAATATTTGCATGAGTTATGATTATAGACAGTTTTATCATTGAGGGATTTTCCAACATTGAGCATATACGTTTGGACATTGGAGATATAAACGCCCTCATCGCCCCTAACGGTTATGGCAAGAGTAACGTTCTCAGTGCCATCAGTTTTGGTTTGATGTATCTGAATGCTAATGAAGAAACAAAAGGTCAGATGCTTCGAAGCCGCTTTCTCCCCATTAATGTCTCAATCAAAGAAAAGAAGTTCCACTTTGAGATCCTTGGCAGATTACAGCGTGATGGACGTACAGAGCTTGTGCAGTATGGCTATGAATGCCAATGGGCAGAGGGCGCGATTCCCGGCTATGTGCTTTCGGAGTGGTTAAAGATTAAGACGGAGGGTGAACAACGCTATCGACAAATGATAAACAGACAGGACGGCTACTACTCTATGATTGTTCCGTCGGCAATGGGTCGTTGTAACAAGCCTTTTGCCGCCACCCCTAAACAACTATCCCTGCCAATGATAGCCAACGGTGGATTGTTCCTATCGGACTTAGCCAAGGAAATATGTAGCATAAGCATCCCAAACTTGCAGACCTTGGATAACCCCGAATCATACTTCTCCATAGACGGGGGCAACGGAATCGCCATGCTCGGTGGCATGACTCTAAGCGAATATATCTATCGGATGAAGGAGACGGATGCTGATAGTTTCAGCATCTTGTCAGATGGTATTAAGCAGCTGATTTCTGGCGTGGTGTCATTCGAACCAGATGAAATAACATTGAGTGACGGACGCAGCAAAGTCTATGATATAAGAATACAGGAGGAATTTAATTCACAGCCCACCAGTATTCGGTTGTTGTCAAGCGGTAGCAAGCGTATGATCTTCTTATTCACATTGTGTATGGCTGCTCAGAAGCAGGACATACCAATGATTATGGTCGAGGAACCAGAAAACTCTGTCCATCCAAAGCTGATGGAGAATCTTCTTCTTACCATACAGGCATATGCATCAAATACCAAAATACTGATGACGAGCCACTCGCCCTATCTGATGCGCTATATGCAGCCAGAGCAAATGTATTTCGGTCTTCCCAGGCATGACGGACTTGCTCATTTTGCGAAGGTTAATCCATCTAAACTGAAATATCTGTACAAATATGCTGGCGACATGGAACTGACCTTTGGCGAGTTCATGTTTGACTTCATGCTCGACATGGAGAATGACAGCGAGAAGCTAACATCTTTCTTCAAATAAAACATGGCGATGGCGAAAAAGAAACTGATGAATTCTTCGCATGTCTTGATTTTTGTAGAAGGAGATACTGATGAGGTGTTCTTCAAAGCCCTCATAGATTATTATGCATCCGTCAGCAGCAATAAGTTGTTGCCTTATGATGTATGTAACCTAAAGGGGATAACAAGATATTCCAGCAAACTATTGGCAAAGTTGAAAAATGAATATTTGCCAACAGCCAAAGCGGGTAGTTACAAAATAAAGACGGTATGTTGCTCATATGATACTGATGTCTTCGAGGTCAAGCAACCGCAAATAGTAAAATGGGATGCAATAGGCAAAAGCGTTAAACGTATGGGTATTGATGAATTTATACGTATAGGTGTCAAGAGTTCCATTGAAGACTGGATTCTCGATGACATGCATGGCATTTGTAACTTCCTTCGATTGAAGCAAGTTTCTTCATCGTTAAAGGGGATAAACGGGTATCAGAAATTGTTGGATTTGTATAATAAGGCTCGTAAAACCTATAAGAAGGGGTATGAGACCAAGGAACTCATCAATGCCCTTGATATGAGCGCCATCCGTAATAAACGGCAAGATGTGCTTGCGCCACTGGAAGAAGCATTAGGCGTAGTCATGCCATAACAAATCTCTGTGTATTATAACCGATCACGGGGTCGGTTCTACTGATCATTCACTATGGAATATCACAGGATAATATCAGTACCGTCATCTAAAAACATAAGCGGCAGTGGGAAATAATATCAGCGACGGTGCGAAATAATATGTCTGACGGAGGTTAATAATATGCTCCGATTTACCTCTGCAGCAGGGTCGTTGCTACTAAATTTGGCGATTCACATAAATATTCCACCAAAAGGAGTGATTTTCCCAGATTTTATGTTTACCTTTGCTGAGGAATTTAGGTCATGGCAAAAGATATTCAGTCATTTCTTAGTCAGCGGGATCGCAGCCTGCTGTCGCTGCTGAGTTATTCGCTCGGCCAGGATGTCGTCCTCTCTCGCTTTACTGCCGAGGAGTGGCAGCGGCTGTTCGAGGATGCCACTCGTCACTCGCTGGTGGGCGTGCTCTTTGAGGGCATCAAGAGGTTGCAGAAGGAGGACCGCACGCTGTGTCCGCCACTGCTGCTGATGCTGCGCTGGGCGGGTGATGCCGAAAATATCAGTCAGCTGAACGGGGTGTTCAATGCCGAGGCAGCACGCCTCACCCGCCTGTTTGAGGGCGAGGGACACACCACAGCCATCCTGAAGGGGCAGGCTAATGCCAAGCTCTATCCCAATCCATGCAGTCGTCAGGCTGGCGACATTGACATCTATGTCTCTGGGGGTAAGGAGCGTGTGATGGCCACGCTGCAGCAGTTAGGCATGGCCGACGGCACCATCGACGTGGGCTACCACCACTTCGCTCTGCCGCACAATGCGCAGGGCATCGAAGTGGAGGTGCATTTCCTGCCCTCGTCAGGGCATAACCATGCGGCATGCAACGAGCGGCTGCAACAGTACCTTGACGCAGAGCTGATACGCGGGCTGACGCTGGTGGACGAGGGCTTCCGCATTCCGTCGACATGCTTTGCGCTGACCATGCAGCTGGCACATATCCGCCACCACCTGCGCCATGAGGGTGTGGGACTGCGCCAACTGACAGACTATTGGCTGCTGCTGCGCCACAGCACGGACGAAGAGCGTCGCGATGTGGCGGGCAGGCTGAAGGAACAGGGATTGTACACCGTGGCAAGGGCGCTGATGTGGGTCATCGGCGCGGTCTTTGGCGAGCACGATAGTCTGCTGCCCGTGCCTCCTGCTAGCAGAAAGGGCCGCTGGCTGTTGGGCAAGGTGCTGCAGACAGGGAACTTTGGGAAGCACGACCGCAAGAAGCAGCAGGTGCTATGGCGCGAGGTGCTGCGTCAGAAAGTGGAGCTGCTGCCGTTGGTATGGTTCGAACCTGAATTCGCGCCGACATTGGCTGCCGAGGAGTGGCGCTACTGGCTGTGCATCGTCCGCAAGCTGCCTGAGCGCATCCGCTACCGCTCGCTGTCGCTCCGCGACCATCCCCAGGCATGGTAAAGTCAGGTAACTGAAGTGTATAAAATAAGTTGACGCTTTTAACTTCAAAAAGCGTCAACTTATTCAGTATATGTCAGACTTTCTGATTACTTGGTTTCGGGCAGCATGATGATTTCTGTGTGGTTGCCGCTCTTGAGCAACTGGTTCAGGAAGTCGCGCACGCTGTCGGTGGTCAGGGCCTCTACGGTCTTCTTGTAGTCGGTGTACATGTCCAGTCCGTAGTCCTTGAAGGTAGTGATGGTGTTCACCCAGTAGCCGTTGGTCTTGGCGTCCACATCAATCTGCTTCAGCATATACTCCTTGGCCTTGGCGAGCTGGTCGGCATCGACGGCCTTCTGCATGTTGGCAATGCCCTCGTGAATCAAGCGGACGGCAATCTCCTGCTTGTCGGGGTTCATCGGGCAGTAGGCCTGCAGCTGGACTTTGGGCTGGTGCGTGCTCAGATTAAAGCCGCCATAGGCACCACATGAGTAAGCAGCACTCTCGTCCTCGCGGATGGTCTTCAGGTAGATCATCGAGAGAATCTGTCCCACAGCATCAATCTTGACGCTGTTCTCCAGCGTGTAAGGCATGTCGGCATACCACATCTCGTAGGCAGTAGCCTTGGGCGAATCGGTCTTCATCTTGAAGTTGTTGACGACCTCACCCTTTGCCAGGGTCAGAATCTCATTGAAGTCCTCAGCCTTCTCCTTGGTAGCAGGCAGCGAAGCCACATACTGCTCGATGAGCGGACGAAGGGCAGCCTCGTCGAAGTTGCCGCAGAAGACGAAGGTGAACTGTCCGGCATTCTTGAAGCGGTCCTTGGCCATCTCTAAGATGCGGTCGTAGTTGATGTCCTTCAGGTCCTTGATGTCAATCTGTGCAAAGCGCGGATTGTGGGCATAAAGCGTGGCAGCCAGTGAGTCGCTGAACACCATGTCAGGCGACAGGCTCTTGTTCTTCAGAGCCATGTCGAGCTGTGTCATCAGGTTCTGGAACTGCTTCTCGTCCTTGTTGATGGCAGTAAAGTAGAGATACTGCATCTGCATCATCGTCTCCAAGTCCTTCGGTGTAGAGTGGGCGGTGATGTACTGTCGTGTGTTGCCCATCGTAGCGTCGGCATTACACTCCTTGCCGGCCAGTGCCTTCTGCAGCTCTGTGCTGGAGAAATTGCCGATACCGCTCATGCCGATGGCCTGGTCGAAGACCTTCAGATTGGCATAGTCGGCAGCGCCAAACTTCGACTTACCACCCTTGGCGAAAGCCTGCATCTGCACCTCGTCGTCCTTGAAGTCAGTCTTCTTCAGGATGACGGTAGCACCGTTAGAGAGCTTGAGTTCCTTATAGCCGAACACCTTGTTCTCTGTCTCGCTGACAATCTTGCCTGCCTTGACGGTGGCGACGTCAACCAGAGGCTCGTCCTTGACATTGTCAACGTATGCCTCTATCTTCTCTGCACGGGCAGCAGCCACGGCCTGGGCCATCTGCTGCTCTGTGGGATATACCTTGCCCTCCTTCTCCTGAGCCAGAATCATCACTACGAGATTGCTGTCGGTGACGCTGATGAGCTCGGGCAGCATCTGATTGATAGCCTGAACGGGGATGTTGGGCACTATCATCTGCATGGTCTGATACAGGTTGTCCAATGGCGGGATGGGCTCGTTGGTGAGGAAGTGGTCGCGGTAGGCATTGCCAAACTCGGCATTCTTACGCTTGTCGCGGTTGGTATAGCGCTTCTCCAGTCCGCTCAGATAGTCGGCCTGGGCACGGGCATACTCAGTGGCGGTGAATCCGAACTCACGAACGCGGCGTGCCTCGCGATAGAGAGTCTGCAGGGTCTCCAGATCCTTGCCCTCCTTGGGATAGCCGGCGAGTTCGAAGCAGTCCTTGGTCTTCGACAGCAGATACTGGCCGTCGAGTGCCGAACCCTGATAGAAGGGGCACGACTCCTCCTGTGTCATTTCCGACAGGCGCTGACCTATCATCTGAGAGATAACGCTGATGGCATAGTCCTGGATGAGATAGCCCAGATTGGTCTTCTCCTCATCGGGGGTGGCATCGTGCTTCATCATGATAGCCACCTGGCTCACCTGCATCTCCTTGTCCTTATCGAAGACATAGATGGCTTCCTTGTTGTCGGGCACGAGCTCGCCAACAACCTTTGGAGCATTGGCGTCAACCTTGATGCCGCCGAAGAGTTCCTTCACCTTTGCCTCAATATGGTCAACGTCGATGTCGCCAACGACGATGATGGCCTGATTGTCAGGACGGTACCACTTGTGATAGTATGCACGCAGAGTCTCGGGACGGAAGCTGTCGATGACCGACATCAAGCCGATGGGCAGACGCTCGCCATACTTTGAACCGGGGTACATCTTGGGCAGAGCACGCTGGAACATGCGCATCTCAGGACCCTCGCCCAAACGCCACTCGTTGTGAACCACGTCGCGCTCCTTGTCAATCTCGGCGGGCTCGAGCAGCAGGCCGTTCGACCAGTCTTTCAGAATGAGCAGACAGGAGTCGATGGCTGTTGCAC
Source organism: uncultured Prevotella sp. (assembly GCA_946186115.1). Lineage (GTDB taxonomy): Bacteria > Bacteroidota > Bacteroidia > Bacteroidales > Bacteroidaceae > Prevotella. Next base: position 16,235 of record CAMHLV010000036.1, read on the forward strand.
GCTTGGTGGGCACGTCGCAGACGCGATATACCGTCTGGTCGATGCTGGTATAGGCATTGAGGTCGCTACCGAACTCTACGCCCAGCGAGCGGCAGAATTCAATAAGGCCGTTGCCCTTGAAATGCTCAGAGCCGTTGAAGGCCATGTGCTCAAGGAAGTGTGCCAGTCCGCGCTGGGAGTCATCCTCCTGGATAGAGCCCACGCGCTGAGCAATGTAGAAGTTTGCCACATGCTCGGGGTATTCGTTGTGACGGATATAGTAGGTCAATCCGTTGTCCAGTTTGCCGATACGTACTGCGGGGTCAACTGGGATTGGCGGCATCTGCATCTCCTGAGCCACCATGCTTGCCGTGCCACAGAAGAACAGGACGGCAACAAAAAGTTTTCTAAAATTCATATGTTTATGATAATTAATTATGATTGGTTTCTTTCGGCAGTAAGGTGGCACCCCATGAAGCGCCACCTTATTATATATACGCGCGCGAGGCTGTTAGTTGAAGAAATACTTCACGCCAACCTGCATGCGCCAGCACTGTCCGTTAGAGTTGCTGAACTCATAGGTGCTTGCGCCCTGAGGCACATTGCACTTGAATACAGGCACACCGTCCTTGATTTCCTTGACGCTAAGAATCTTACCGCTGTTGCAAGAATTGACAGTCATCACCTTCTCCACACCGAACTTAGAGTTGAAGAGGTTGCCGATGTTCTGGATATCGAGCGACAGCTGGAGCTTATGCTGGGTGCTGCCCACCTTCAGGTCGAAGTCGTGAGCCCAGCGGAAGTCAATCTTATGAACCCAAGGTCCGTGAGCGCTGAAAGCCTCGGCATACTCGCCCTTGTGGTTCTTCAGATAGTCGTCCTGCTCGACGAAGTCCCAGAAGGCAATGCGGTCGTCGTCGCTGGCAAACTTGATTTCGCTGTCGTCACGAGGGATATACATCAGGTCGTAACCCACATTGTCGCCATTGATATCGGAACCATAGTAGAAGCTGTAGCCGCCCGAACGGTAGCCCTCGTAGAATACCGAGAAGTGCTCCTTGCCATATTTATAGCTGGCATTGGCCACGAAGCGGTCGGGGATTACGGTGCTTACAGTCTGTACTGACGGGAAGTTAGGACCATTGATGGTATAGAGGCTGGTCCATGCCGACGAGGCGTTAGAGCCTGGCATGCCGCTCACTCGCTTGTTGACTGTGTGGGTGTAGGCTGCCATCAGTCGCAGATTCTTGACGGGCTCGGCATTCACCGTGATATTGGCAGTCCATCCGTAGCCACGGCTGGTATTTGTCAGCACTGCTGCCATGCCGGTAAACTGCTTGGTAGTGCCGTCGGCAGTGGTATAGGTGGGGTTGTACTTGTAGTCGGAGGGATAGACGTAGCGGTTGTCGGCTCCCGACAGGCGCTGCCAACTCTCGTCGATAGGCTTGATATTATAGTTGTCAAGCATGATATCGTTGATTCTCTTTGAGTATGTAAACTCACCCGTTACGGTCAGCGGGAAGCTAACGGGAACCTGATAGTCGATGGCGATGCTCGACTTCCAGTCCTGTGGCATCTTGAACTTGTTGTCAACGCCGGCGAAGTCGCCAGATACCACGCCGTCTTCAGATGTGAAGTTGACGGGACCACCCAGCAGCTCGCGAATCTTATCGACATCGGTCACCAGACCACCGGCAAAGTTTGCCAGACGCGGGTCAACAGTATTCACCACGCCGTTCTTATATGTGGTGGTGGCGGTAATCAGGTTCTGAATCATACCAGAGTTCTGCGGCATATTGGTGAAGAACACCAAGGGGATACGTCCTGCAAAGAAGCCGGAACCTCCACGAACCTTCAGAGACTTGTCGCCGAATACATCCCAAGAGAATCCGATACGCGGCGAAATCTGGATATTGTTCTTAGGCCATGCGCCTGTGTCGACATGGCGTCCGCCAAAGTCGAGGCCATAGATGGCGTTGTTACGCATGATGTCAGAATTGTCGAACACCAGGTCGTCGAAGCGGATACCAGCCTGCACCTTGAGGTTGTTCAGCACATCCCACTCGTCTTGCAGGTAGAGTCCCAGCTGGTTGAATGTGATGCTTGAACCGGGATTGGTGTTGCCATTGTATCCATACTGCAGTGCTACCGACTCGGGAGCTGCTCCACTGAGGAAGTCGTCGAGTGTGCGATAGCGGTAGTAACCCGTGCCGCCGCGCTGATAGTTGTTGAGTGCCAGTTGGTGCTCAAAGCTGATACCTGCCATCAGCTTGTGTGCTCCGGCATGGTATGTCACGTTGTCGGTGACGGTAGTAACCTTGTTCTGCACCTTATTATTATATGTGAACAGCTCATAGCCGAACGACATATAGGGCTCCAGCGTCTGGGTCTTCGTCTGTGCATCGTAGTCGTACATGATATCTACGAAGGGGAAGAGAGAAGAGTCGGAGCCTCTCACATCCTGAATATCAGAATATGTGAAGAGGAACTGGTTGGACAGCTTATCGCTGAAGCGGCTGTTAAGGTCGGCCGATACAGTGGTAATCTTGTTATCCATCGAATAGAGTGAGTTGGAGAATGCCATCGACTGCTCGCCCATACGGTAGGTACCGTTGAGACGGTAGCCTACGTCGGCCGACGAGCCGTTAGGATTGTTCCACGTCTTATTGATGGTATGATTGAATCTTACTGCCAGACGATGGTTGCGGGCAATATTCCAGTCGATACGTGCCAGGAACTTGTTGTTGGTGATATCGGCAGGGAAGTCGGTGTAAGAACCCGGATCGTAGTTGTAGTTCTTCAGCAGGAACTGGCGTGTGCGCTCCAGGTCGGAGAGCTTGGTGCGCGAGATGTACTGCTGGCGGTCGCCTACGCCGTCTTCAGAACCGCGCCAGCGGTTGACCGTCGTAGGTTTCTTCGAACCTTCATAGTTGACGAAGAAGAAGAGCTTGTCCTTCAGGATTGGTCCGCCCAGCGTGAAGCCGTAAGTTGTCAGGCGGTCCTGCTCGCGGGCAGCCAGCTCCTTGTTGTCGATACGGTTGCCTCGCATGTTCTCATTATTGTAGTACATGTATGCCGTACCCCTGAAGGTATTGGTACCCGACTTTGTGACGGCATTGATGCCACCACCGATGAAGTTGCTCTGACGCACGTCGTAGGGAGCCACAACCATCTGCACCTCGTCGAGGGCCTCCATAGAGATTGGAGTACCGCCACCGGGCAGGTTGGACGACAGTCCGAAGTTGTTGTTCATGTTGGCACCATCGAGGGTGAAGTTGGTGCTACGGCCGTCGCCTCCAGAGAATCCCATGCCGTTGGCATAGGGCGAGAGGCGTGCAATATCGGTGATTGAGCGGTTGATGGTAGGCAGCTCACGGATTGTGGCATTGTTGACATTGGTGCTGGCACCGGTCTTCTCTGCCGTAAACTTCGAAGCCTTTCCGCTGACTACGACCTCGGTGAGTTCATTGCTGTTCTCCGACAGCCACACCTGCAGGTTGTAGGTTTCACCAAGGTCAAGGTAAATCTCCTTGAATGTCTTGGTCTCATAGCCGATATAGCTGACTGTCACGGTGTACGGTCCGCCGTTACGCATACCCTGGATGCTGAAGCGTCCGTCGATGTTGGTAACGGTAGCATACTTCATTCCAGACTGGTCGTGAACCACCTGTACAGAGGCACCGATAACCTCTTCCTTGGTGTCTTGCATGATAACCTTTCCGCTCAGTGCCGAGGTGGTAATCTGAGCCATCATGGTTGACACGAGTGCCAACATCATGGCCATTAAAGTCAATAGTCTTTTCATAACTTACAATAATAGTTAGTTTCTGACTGCAAATATACTTATTTTTTTTGAAACGAAGATTAATATTATGCAAAAAGTATGCTGATTGTATAACTTTTACCTAATTCCCATGCGAGCCTCAACAACATTGACAACATAGTCGGCCAACTTCTCGCACTCGTTGATGAGGTCCATATAGATAGTACCCACGGCATACGTATACTCGTGGTTGTTGACGTCGGTGATGTTCTGCGACTTCAGCTGGTTGCGGTAGTTGTTGATTTCGTTCTCGATGTTGAACGAGCGGTTGACGTCGAACGAGTCCTTGCGACCTGTCATCAGGCGATTCATCTGCGTCAGCGACTGGTCGGTCAGCTCCATCATCTGGTGCAAGTGGTCGTACTGCTTGTCGATGAAGTGGTCCTCCTTGCCGTTATACTTGCGCGAGATGGTACGCGCCATGTTAAAGCAGGCATCGCCAATCGACTCCAGTTCCGAAATCTCACGCAGCATGGCGCGTATCTTAGCCTTGGTGTCGTCCGACAGGTGGGCATCGCTGACGCTGTCCAGATACTTGGCAATCTCCAGTTCCATGTTGTCGCTGATACCTTCATACTTCTCGATGCGGGTATAGAGCTTGTTGAAGTCGCCAGCCTGCGAGTCCTTCTTGCTGGTCTTGCTGGCCGAGAGGGTGAGCAGCTCGCGCACCATGCCGAACATACGCTGCATACGCTCGGAGAACGACTGTATCTCCTTCTGCGCCTCCAGCACCGAGAGCTCGGGAGTCTTCATGAAGCCAGCAGTGATGAAGTGCAGGCGGAAGTCCTCTTCTTCGTCCACCTTCTTGGGCTTGATGACCCAGCAGACGAAGCGCTCTATCTGCGGAATGAACCAGATGAGGATGAGGGTGTTGGCAACGTTGAAACTGGTGTGGAAGGCTGCCAGCACGAAACTCAGCTTGGCCGAATTGGCCAGGAAGGCTGCTGTACTGACGCTGTCCTTGCTCATCGTCACGTCGTAGCCTACCCATCCGCACACCATGTCGATGAAGGGACGGAAGACAAAGAGAATCCAGATAACGCCGAACACGTTGAAGAACATGTGGGCCAGGGCTGCCCTGCGAGCCTGGGTATTGGCCGACATGGCTGCCAGGTTTGAAGTCACCGTGGTACCAATATTCTCACCCATCACCAGCGCAATACCCTGATAGATGGGCAGTGCTCCGCTGGAACACAGTATCATCGTGATAGCCATGACGGCTGCCGACGACTGCACGCAGAATGTCAGCACACCGCCCAGCAGCAGGAAGATAATGGTGGTGAGGAACGAATTGGGATCAAACGACGAGAAGAAGTCGAGCACGGCCTGATTCTGCCCCAGATTCATGTTCTGGCCGGTGACGCGCAGCGTGGCCAGGGCGAAGATGAGGAAGGCCAGACCGAAGAGGAAGTCACCGATGTAGCGGTACTTCTTCTGATAAATCAGAATAATGCCTACGAAGAAGGCGGGATATGCCAGATTGCTGATGTCGAACGACATACCAGCCGACATAATCCATGCCGTAAGCGTTGTTCCGATGTTGGCACCCATGATGACCGAGATTGCCTGTGCCAGAGTCAGAAGACCGGCATTGACAAAAGAGACGGTCATCACCGTCGTAGCCGTAGAGGATTGTACCGAAGCCGTCACCAGCGTACCTGTCAGCATGCCAGTAAAGCGATTGGTAGTCATGGCTCCCAAGACGTGTCGCAACTGCGGACCCGCCATCTTCTGTAGTGCCTCACTCATGGTCTTCATACCGAACATCAGGAGCGCAAGCGAACCCAGAAGCGTAAAAATAACCCAAATCGACATAAAATTTCAATTATCAATTATAAAATATCATTTTTATTTCGTACCTTTGCCGGACACCAAAAACAATAAGTCTATGGAACAGCAAATCAGAATCCGTTGCAAAAATAATAAAAAAACTCTAAATATCAGCATCGGAAGCACACTTTCTGAAATTTTTTCTGCCTCTGGACTCCAAATGGAGTTCGGACCTATCAGCGCGCGCGTTAATAATAAGGTAGAAGGAATGCACTTCAGGGTATATAAACCCAAGGATGTGGAATTCCTCGACATGCACGACCCATCGGCACTGCGTGCCTACACCCGCACGCTGTTCTTCGTGCTCAACAAGGCGGCTCACGACCTATGGCCCGACTGCACGGTGGTAATCGACATCCCCGTATCCAACGGATACTACGTGGATCTGAGACTCGACCGCCCGGTAACTCCCGACGACATTCACGAACTGCGACACCGCATGAACCAGATTATCGAGGCTGCAATTCCCATACACCGCCACGAGACAACCACCGAAGAAGCCATACGCATGTTCAACGAGACCCGCTCGTTCTCGAAAGTCAAGCTGCTGCAAGGCACGGGCTCTCTCTACACCACATACTACGACATCGACGGATACCTGGACTACTACTACGGCTCGCTGCTCACCAACACCTCGCAAATCTACCTCTTCGGACTGGAGCCTTACTACGACGGCATCCTGCTGCGCATACCCACCAGCAGCGACCCCTCGCGACTCGGAGAATTCATCCGCCAGGAGAAGATGTTTGAGATCTTCAAGGAGCACCACCGCTGGCAGAACATCCTCCGCATGCGCACCGTGGGCGACCTGAACGAAGCTATACAGCGCGGCGAGGCCAACAAGCTCATCCAGCTCAGCGAGGCGCTGCAGGAGAAGAAGATAGCACGCATAGCCGACGAGATAACCAACCGCCACGGCGTGAAGATGGTGCTGATAGCAGGACCGTCGAGCAGCGGAAAGACCACTACCTGCAAGCGACTGTCGGTACAGCTGGCCATCAACGGCCTCACACCCATCGGCATCTCTCTCGACGACTACTTCCTAAACCGCGAGGATACGCCACGCGACGAGAACGGCGACTTCGACTTCGAAAACCTGCATGCTCTCAACATCCCTCTGCTCAACGAACAGATGAACGCCCTGTTCCGAGGCGAAGAGGTGGAACTGCCACGATACAACTTCCAGAAAGGTGCCAGCGAGAAGAGCGGGCGCAAGCTGCAACTGAAGGGTCATGAGGTGCTGGTGGTGGAAGGTATTCACGCACTCAACCCCGAACTGACGGCACAGATTCCCGAAGAGCAGATTTTCCGCGTATATGCCTCGGCATTAACTACCATACTGCTCGACAACCACAACTACATCCCCACTACCGACAACCGACTGCTCCGACGCATCATACGCGACAATAAATACCGCGGAGTGACGGCTCAAGAGACTATCCGCCGGTGGCCCAGCGTGCGCAAAGGCGAAAACCGCTGGATATTCCCTTATCAGGAGAATGCCGACGCCATGTTCAATTCGGCCATGCTCTTCGAACTGGCTGCCATCAAGCAACAGGCTGATCCGCTGCTGGAACAGGTGCCCGAAAACTGTGTGGAATATGCCGAGGCTTACAGGCTGCGCAAATTCCTGCGATACATAAAACCCATTCCCGAAGACCAGATACCACCCACATCACTGCTCCGCGAATTCCTCGGCGGTAGTTCGTTTGAATACTAAAATATTAAATTAATGCAAAAAAGACGCATATTTGTTTGGAGATATGCGTCTTTTTGTATAATTTTGCAGCCAGTTTGAATAAATATACTAGCAATGAAAGTTAAGAAAGACCGATTAGAAGCGCTGCGGATGATTATTTCCAGTCAGGAATTAGGCAGTCAGGACGAACTGCTGGGCGCACTGAAAAAGGAAGGTTTCCAGCTGACACAGGCCACACTAAGCCGTGACCTCAAGCAGCTGAAAGTGGCGAAGGCCGCCACCATGAGAGGCAACTACGTATATGTGCTCCCCAACGATACACTCTACAAGAGAGTGTCAACACCCCACTCCATCCGCGAGATGATGCAGGTACCGGGATTCCTGAGCATCAACTTCTCAGGCAACATGGGTGTCATCAAGACCCGACCGGGATATGCCAGCAGCATAGCTTATAATATCGACAACAACCACATCGACGAGATACTCGGAACTATCGCCGGCGACGACACCATATTCATCGTCATCAAGCAAGGCGTATCAAAAGACGAGATTATTGACGCCCTGAGCGAAGTGGTGCCGAATATGAGATAAGGGGAGCCCACCCAAAGGGAGGGAGTAATAATGAATAAAACAAAATAATTATACATAATGGAAGAATTAGACAAGACAAATGACAATACTAACTCCAGCACCACACTCCCTATGGAAGGGGATGGGGATAGGCTCCAGATCTTTGTAGCAGGCCCAGAGCATGAAATATATGTTGACACCATACTGCAGACTATTGCCGATGCAGCAAAGGTGCGCGGCACTGGTATCGCCAAGCGTACACATGAGTATCTGGCTACGAAGATGAAGGAGGCAAAGGCTGTCATTGCTCTCTGCGGCAACCGCTTTGCAGGTTTCAGCTACATCGAGACGTGGGGCAACAAACAATATGTCACGACATCGGGACTCATAGTGCATCCCGACTTCCGCGGACGCGGCGTGGCAAAGAAGATAAAGGACATGACATTCTCGCTGGCCCGCACACGCTGGCCGCACGCCAAGATATTCTCACTCACCAGCGGCGCTGCCGTGATGAAGATGAACACCGAACTGGGCTACCAGCCAGTGACATTTGCCGACCTGACAGACGACGAGGCCTTCTGGCGCGGTTGCGAGGGATGCGTCAACGTTGACGTGCTGCACCGCACCGGTCGCAAATACTGCATCTGCACAGCTATGCTCTACGACCCCGAAGAGCATCTGCCCGCCAAGATACCCGAGGAGGTAATAGAGCGTATCAAGGCGCTTGATGAAAAGTAAAAAGGGGAAAAAGCGAGAAGGGAAAAAGTAAAAAGGTAAAAAAGTAAAAAGACAAAAAACGATATGGCAAAAAAGAAAGTAGTAGTAGCATTCAGTGGTGGACTTGACACCAGCTACAATGTGATGTATCTTACCAAGGAGTTAGGTTATGAGGTATATGCCGCATGCGCCAATACCGGCGGATTCTCTGCAGAACAGCTGAAAAGAAACGAGGAGAATGCCTATAAGCTGGGCGCTGTGAAGTATGTGACACTCGACGTGACACAGGAGTATTACGAGAAATCGCTGAAATACATGGTTTTCGGCAATGTGCTGCGCAACAACTGCTACCCCATCTCGGTATCGAGCGAGCGCATCTTCCAGGCCATAGCCATCGCACGCTATGCCAAGGAGATTGGTGCCGACGCCATCGCACATGGCTCTACAGGTGCCGGCAACGACCAGATACGCTTCGACATGACATTCCTCGTGATGGCTCCCGGCGTGGAGATTATCACACTGACCCGCGACCGAAACCTGACACGTAAAGAGGAGGTGGACTATCTGAATGCTAACGGATTCTTTGCCGACTTCACCAAGCTGAAATACTCTTATAACGTAGGTATCTGGGGCACCAGCATCTGCGGCGGCGAACTGCTCGACGCCACACAGGGCCTGCCCGAAGAGGCATATCTGAAGCACGTCACTGCCAAGGAGCCCGAACAGCTGCTGAAGATACAGTTTGAGAAGGGTGAGATAGTTGCCGTCAACGGCGAGCAGTTCACCGACAAGATAAAGGCCATCCAGAAGATTGAGGAGATTGGTGCATCGTACGCCATAGGCCGCGACGCCAACGTAGGCGACACCATCATCGGTATCAAGGGCCGCGTAGGCTTCGAGGCTGCTGCGCCCAAGCTCATCATCGAGGCTCACCGCCTGTTGGAGAAATCCACACTCTCTAAGTGGCAGCAGTACTGGAAAGACCAGGTTGCCAACTGGTACGGCATGTTCCTGCACGAGAGCCAGTATCTGGAGCCCGTCATGCCCGACATCGAGGCCATGCTCACCAGCAGCCAGCGCAACGTATCTGGCACCGCCATACTCAAGCTCCGCCCCTACGGCTTCGAGACAGTAGGCGTAGATTCCATCAACGACCTCACCAAGTCGAAACTCGGCGAATACGGCGAGACCCAGACTGGCTGGACTGCCGACGAAGCCAAGGGCTTCATCAAGGTTTCGAGCACGCCCCTCCGCGTCTATTACGGAATACATAAGGACGAGAAGAGGTAATTGGAGCCTACCCCTAACCCCTCCCAAAAGGAGGGGGATTTTATAAGATAGTCTGGAGGGTGATTTTGACAAACTAAAAAGATAATACTGAATATGTACTTAACAAAATAAAAACATACATAGTCAAAGAATGTACATAGTATTATCAATATAAAATATATAATAAATGAACGAGCATAGCACAACTAACTTTTCATCTCCCCTTCCTTTGGGAGGGGCTGGGGGTAGGCTCTCAATTGGGATATTGGGTGCAGCAGGCTATACGGGTGGTGAACTCATCCGTGTGCTGCTGAATCACCCGGAGGCTGAGATTGTCTTTGCCAATAGCGAGAGTAACGCAGGAAACCTGGTAAGCGACGTACACGAAGGCCTCATCGGCGAGACTGATCTGCGGTTTACTGACGAGATGCCATTCGACCAGGTAGATGTAGTGTTCTTCTGCTTCGGCCACGGCAAGAGCGAGGCTTTCCTTAAGGAACATACCATCCCCGCAAACGTGAAGATTATCGATCTGGCCCAAGACTTCCGTATCAAGGGCGACCACGACTATGTATATGGTTTGCCCGAGATTAACAAGGAAGACATTCAGAAGGCACAACATGTGGCTAATCCCGGATGCTTTGCCACATGTATCCAACTGGCATTGCTGCCCGCAGCACACCTTAATATATTAAAGGAGGATGTCAGCGTGAATGCCATCACAGGCAGTACCGGTGCAGGACAGAAGCCTGGTGCCACCACTCATTTCTCGTGGCGTAACAATAACCTCAGCATCTACAAGCCATTCACCCACCAGCATCTTGCCGAAATCAAGCAGAGCATCAAGCAGGTGCAGGGCTACCTCGACGCTGACATTGACTTCATACCCTATCGCGGCGATTTTGCCCGCGGCATATTCTGCACCGCCGTCATCAAGACGAAAGTCCCCGAGGCCGACATCATCGAGACATACAAGGATTTCTACAAGGATGCCGCCTTCACCCACTACAGCGACAAGGCCATCGACCTGAAGCAGGTGGTGAACACCAACAAAGCCGTGGTACACTGCGAGAAGTTCGGCGACAAACTGCTGGTCACTGCAGCCATCGACAACCTGCTGAAGGGTGCCGTAGGCCAGGCCGTGCAGAACATGAACCTGATGTTCGGCATCGACGAGCGTGCCGGTCTCCGACTGAAGGCAAGTGCATTCTAAGTATCCGTCTTTTTAGAATTTGATGCATAACATTTTGTTATTTGTCACAAATACACCCATTAAATGTTTCATTTAGGACAAAACCCTTGGATGTATTAATTGAATTACTTACTTTTGCACCCGAATTGCTAAATAGGATTTTATAAACCCATAAACATAAAACATTACATAAAAAGATGAAAAAGCTATTATCATTATTGTTTATTACTGTAGCAGCGATGCTGCCAAAAAGTGTGTGGGCAGATGCCGTGATTGACGGCACTACGTTGACTATCACGACTACAAATCCAGGACAAGTTAGTGGATTTGTTTCAGGTCTGTCCGATAAATCATCCATCACCACCATCATCCTCAAGGGTCAGTTCTCTGGTAGCGACCTTGAGGCAATTAGTAACTCGGCAGGTTTTTCTGGTGTGACTACAGTTGACATGTCGGAAGCACAGTTTAAGGCCGCACAATCAAGTACGTACAAGGTACTGTCAAGCACCAGTGAAGCTGGTGACAAAGGTGACAAAGGTGTTATTGGTGGAACGTTATATAAGACTAATGGAAACACTGTCTATACATGGAGTCCCGCAAATGCTTCAACAGCGGAAGAATCAGGAAACATGGAAACCCCTTGGTGGTCTGAGCGGGAACGTAGCAATCATCTTTCTGATTATTCTAATAAGTATGTTAAGGTAAAGCTGGCAAATTACTTCCAAAAGCAGCAAAAATTTACAATACAAACAGTTACGGAATCATCAGAAGCAAACAATTATTCATATAAAGAAGGGGTTACTCAAGAGCAAATAAACACACGAACAGTTGATGTATCTTCTGGATACAACAATAACGATAAGATTAAGATAATTGTCGAATATAAGTATTATCAATTTACTAAAGATGGTGATGACAACGTTTGGACTCCGGTAGAGCCAACTGCAAACGAAGGTTCATTTACTTATGACAATACCGATGACCAGTTTAAATCAGAACGTTTCGGGAATCATAGCGAAAGCGAATATGTGAAGTTTCCAGTATATACCTATCATGTCTTTAACTGGTACTATCAATCCATTGAAACTTCAGCTATACCATCAGGAGTAAATTTCGACTCTGGTAATTATCCAAACTGGGCAGCTACAGAAGAGGGAAGAGCACAAAACGCAAATGATTCTCATGAATATGTTGGTACAGCTGTCGGCTACAACTATTATTATGTCGAGACCAGCACATCTTACAGTTGGGAAACTAGCGATGATACACCTTCAAAAGTTCATTATGTTGTAAGTTCTACTGCCGACCTGCCTACAGCAGAAGCAAACGAATACGCTAAAGTTGGCGGCACTGTATATGAACACAATGGTACATCTTGGAATGTGAGCTCTGCTGCAGCCACCCTAGAGGACGACTACAGCCAGATGAAGTTCACTTACTGGAAAGAAAAACTGACCACTGCCATCACGTCAAATACTGCCGACACGTCTATTTCTAGTGAAATTTTCAGTGATTGCAAACTGCTTACAAGTGTCGACTACCGCTCAGGCAACCTAACTGGATTCAGTGACCACGACACTGAACACGGCTATACATCTGGGTTGAGCGTAACAGTGGGCAAGGACGTGACCAGCATTGACGCTTCGGCATTTAAAGACTGCAACGTGCTGACCACGCTAACGTTTGACAGGGATTACACTGATTTACAAGAAAATGCAACTTACCCAAAGGTTCTGACTATCAATGAGAATGCCTTCCTGAACTGTACCAGTCTGACTGGTGTCTTCATCCCCAACCGTGTAAACCAAATAAGCAACGGAGCATTCAAGAACTCCGGTATTACCAATCTTAGCTTTGAACGTCGCTATACTGACGAGGGTGATAAAACAGGCAAAAATTTTGATGTCCCATTGACCATTGGTTCTGGCGCTTTTGAGGACTGTACAAATTTAACGGCTCTGACGCTCCCTATACGCGTAACATCTATCGGAACACGTTCATTCGCCAACACCTCAAGCTTGACATCATTGACAATGCGCGAGCCACACGAATCGAATTATGAGCTTCATGACATGACTAATGGAAATGCTGCATATAATCCTTTGCAGACTATTCCCAGCCAAGCATTCTCAGGTTCAGGTGTGACGGAGATTAAAGTACCTTCCAGCGTAACACTCATAGAATCTGCAGCCTTCCAGCAGACCAACGCCTTGAAGAAAATTACTTTCCAGAATACGAACACAAATCCTCTGGTCATCAAGACTGGTGCCTTTGCCGGTGGCCGTGAAGAGGGCTCACCTGTGCTTGACGTCTATGTAGATGTGAATCCCGAGAGCCGTAAGCTCGTCTGTGAATACGATGCCTTTACCTATACCCAGATGGTGGGTCAGACGAGTGTCGAGAGCGTTCAATTTGCCAAGTTGCATTTCAACAAGGATTATTGGGACTACTATCAGGGCGACTGGAAGCGCGGTCTCGCCTTCCGCCAGGACAACCTGAATGCCTTCAAGGATGGATATAATGATGCCGACAAAGGATATCAAGGAAAATCAACGGGGGAAATAGACACAACGGAGGGTAAGTATCTAACAGTTAGCGAATCAGTTGAAGAAAATCCAACCCAATACACTCCCGCCAACGGTTGGCAGCAATTCGCAAGCACTAGCACAGAGATTGACGTAAACATCCCTAAAGGTAGCTTTATGCGCACCTATAGTTCAAATACTGCCTACATCATCCCTATTTTTGCTGCTGATGATGCAACTTATGGAATTGAAGGCGGTTCCACTCCGATGTTTGATGTCTATCGCATTACGGCCTTCTATGACGGTTTTCAGACTGGCGACGATACCGGGGCATCTGGAGCAGAACACAGCAAAAGTGCTGTTGCTACAGCCACTAAGGTAGAGCTCACTGATTTAAACAGTAAAAAATATATCCCCAAGGAAACCGGTCTGTTGATGGTAGGTAAAGTTAATACAGACTATGTGGTGTATTTCGCAGATGCCACTTTCGATGAATCACGCCCTGAAACCACCTATCCATACAGTCTTACGGGAGGCAATCTGAATTATCTTTATCCTACCTGTATTGACGACCAAACGATGAACGGCAATGGTGGAAATCAAACCGCTACAACAGGCGTACCAGCAGTAACGACTAACGCGAGTGGAGTCTCTATTGTAACTCTCAACTCTACGATACCATATCCTTATTACAACGTATCGGAATTGGAGTTCCGCCTCTTTGGTTACGTAGCATCCAAGAACAAGTTTGTCCGTACACAAAATGCATGGCTTACCAGAGACAAGGCTTATCTTAAGCTGACACCCCAGATGTTCCACTGGTCTAACGAATACGACGGTTCAGAAAATGGTGGTAGTGGTTCTGGTGTCGATAAGCCCGTTGACCCAGAAGCAGGTGCACGTGTAGCAGATGTTTTCCTGGACTTTGAGGATGACGACGACAATAACACCACAGGCATTAAACAGGTTGAAAACACACTGCGCAATACTACTGACAATGTGTTCTACACCTTGGAGGGTGTCAAGTTAACTAGCCGGCCGACACAGCGCGGCATATATATCCACAATGGACGTAAAATTGTTATTAAATAATAAGGAGGGAAGATAATTATGAAAAAGACATATATTGCTCCAGAAATGGAGATACTCGACGCAGAGACACAAGGTTTTTTAGCCGCATCAAAAGACCCACATTATGAACCAGGTCAAGGTGGAGAATTTTGTGCCCGCCAAGATGGTGCAGGCTTCGAGGAGGACGACGAGGACTTCTAAGTCGAGAAAACAATAGAATGAAGTATTTTGTATAATTAGGATAATAGCTTGCAAAATGGGGATGCACGTGATGTGCGTTCCCATTTTCTTTATGTCACACAGATAAAAGGTAATAATGAAAAGTGAATAATTTCTACCTTTGCAGGTTGCACGATAACGAGAATCACACACAAATTCCACAGATATTAATAGTTGTAGGTACTTTCATTCGAAAATGCAAAGCCTTAGACTTTGAACACCAATCTCACGAATCACACAAATATAAGTTGTCTTTGTTGTCTGACTTATACTGATATAGGTAGACACATTTATGAACCATAAAATGTGTGTATTATGAGTAAAAGTCAAAGCAATTACACTGTTTACAGTGATGAGGAGCGTCTTGCTCTTCTGCGTGAGTTTAAGATGTCCGGCATGGGCAAGCGTTCTTTTTGCAAGCTTCACGGCATCAGGAGTACTTCAATGCTAAGATATTGGGAAAAAAAGTACTCGATCGAAAAAGAAGTTGTACCTTTGCAGTCGGAATCTGAAGAAGACGAGATGGCAAACCGCAGTAAGGACAGCTACCAGGATGAGAATGCTCAGCTGAAGAAGCGCATTAAGGAGCTGGAGAAGGCATTGGAATTCTCCCGCCTTGAGACCTTGGCCCGTGACCTGATGATCGACAAGGCCGAGGATTACTTCGACATTTCGATAAGAAAAAAATCTGGGGCCAAGCAGCCATGATTCTGGTCTTCGAGTGCGGCCTTGCCGTCGCACTCGTATGCAGGCTGTTTGGCCATTGCCGTCAGGCCTTCTACCAGTCGAAGGCTGACATTGAGAAGGAGGTGGAGCATGAGCGTAAGGTCATCGAAGCCGTCAGGGAAATCCGCGTGGAGGATCCTGGCATAGGCGGCTACAAGCTGTGGCTGATGCTAATAGCGATGTTCGGACGCGGCTTCGTTCCTGGACGTGACCGTTTCTATGTCCTTCTGCGCCGTAAGGGGCTGATGCTTCCCAAGCCGAAGCCCCGCCATACGACGAACTCCAACCACCGCTACCACAAGTACCGGAACCTGATCAAGGACATCGTGCTCACCGCAGCCAACCAGCTGTGGGTGGCCGACATTACCTACGTCGCCCTTGCAGGCGGTGACGTATGCTACCTGCACCTGATTACGGATGCCTACTCGCACAAGATTGTGGGCTGGAAACTCGCAAAGACACTCAAGGCTGCCATTTCGATAGAGGCGCTGAAGATGGCCGTTGGGCAGGCGGTGGCGATGTCCGGCAGCGAGTCGCTCAAAGGCCTTATACACCACTCCGACCGTGGTGTGCAGTACTGCTGCGATGCATACGTAGCCATGCTCAACGCACACGACATCAGTATCTCCATGTGCGAGGACTACAAGCCTACGGACAATGCGATTGCCGAGCGTACCAATGGTATAATAAAGGTGGAGTGCCTTTATCGGCAGGAACAGTTGCATACGTATGAGCACATGCAGAATATCATCACGCACTTCATCCATTTCTACAACTACCACCGTCTGCACATGAGCATAGGCTACAAGACACCTGTAGTAGCACATCTGGAGCAGGGAGTGCAGGAAAGGAAGTGGAAAAACAAAATTTATCCTAAAAAAGACAGCACAAATGAAAATAATGTCATATCTTTGCCGAGCCGAACAAACAGTCCGGGCGACGGCGTATGCCAGCGCACCTGACGTAAAACTGAATGTCCCATCGAGGGGCATCCAGTTTTGCCGAACGAACAGCCCAGGGCTCTGCGTGTCCAGCATGACCGAAGTGTCAACAAAATCAGCACAGCTTTTTCGCTTGTGTCTATCGATTCAGTACGACAACAACAAAACCGTCTACAGAATCAGCTAATGAAGAGAAAAAGTGTCTAGTGAAATCAGGAAAAGTCAGTCCTTGTTGTCGTGAAATAACGAGCACGGAGCTC
>CAMHLV010000037.1 GCA_946186115.1 uncultured Prevotella sp.
AACGCAGCTGTTAGTTGTTCCTAAGTCGATTCCAATAATCTTTCCCATAATTCTTATTTTTTAATTGTTAATATTCAAAACGTGTCGTTGATATTATAGCAAAGCACGTGCCAAAAACATTTTTTAGCAATAATATGGTGACATTTTGGCACAAGTATGAAAAAAAATATCTATCTTTGCAGCAATAAAATGACTAAAAACGAGCAACACCATGGTGAAAAGACTGATTCTGTTGGCTGGAATGGCTATGGCTTTTACATTTGTCATGGCACAGGACAATCCCTATATAGTGAAGACAAAGGGTGCCAAGAAGTCTAGGACTGTTGTTGCCTCATCTGCTCAGGATGATGCTGACGACGCAGAGCCTCTCGACTTTATGGGCAAGAATTTCCGTTATTACAGTTTGTGCGACTGGTATGAGGGAATGCGTTTCATGGTAATTCCAGAGAAGTACGACTTGCTTGTCAGTACTTTTACAGATTCTGTCAAGCGTAAGGAGGTAAGCAGTGCATCTCTGAATAATCATATCATGGTGTATAAGGGGCATGAAGATTTGCCTTATGGTAGGTTACATATCAATTTCTTCTGCGAGACCGACGGCCGTAGCTACTACTATGATGTGCCTTCAATTACATTCGACAGTTACTGCTATAGTAAGGCTGGTGTTCCTACGTTGGCATACCTCGGTGATGTTGACAAGGCTCGTGAATTGTTGATGGGACAGTATCTGCTTACTCGCATCACAAAGTTTCGTGTGGATATAGATTACGACAGTAACGGCTATTACGAGGTAACAATGCCCAAAAACAAGGTAGTAAAGGTCGTGGCAGTAGGAGTTGGCACACGCTCTTATCCTGTGAAGATTATCGTGGAAGACGAGGATGGCCGTCAGTATTACCAGAATGTTGCTATGAGTCGTACTAACAGTGGCAGGCGTGATAAGTATCTTATCTGGGAGAATGAAGGCTACTTGTTTACAGACGCTTTTGATTTTACCGGTGCTGAAATGGTGGTGTCGAGGAATGTCAACGACTATCTTAATCAGACCGTTCACACGACGATGGCCACAACGATGAGCAGCAAGGGTGCTGGTAAGGTGCGCAACGTTAAGGTGCCCAGATTCACAGGCTTTATTATCGACGAAATCAAGCCTGTAAGAAATTCCGAGTACTATACTCTGACACTTCGTGAGACAGAGACCCGCCGTATATATTATAAAGAGGTGACATTCTCAGAGTCTGTTGCTATGGCTGACGGTAACAAAGATGACTACTTCGGCACGCTCTTTGGCACAGGTGAGGGCCAAATGCTCAGTACCACAAAAGAGACTCGTGCCGCTATTCGTGAGGGACGTGTCATACCTGGTATGACTCAGGAGGAGGTTCAACTTGCCGTTGGTGAGCCTGTGACTACAATGAAAGACAGCAATGGTAACGATGAGTGGATATATAACCGCTCTAATGGTGTACTGCTTGTTGTGCAGTTTGATTCTGATGGCATAGTGAAGAAAGCCGGTGGCCGTGCAGGTAAGCCAAACAGTGCTGGAGGAACTAAAGTTGTGACTCGCAGAAGTGCTTCGATGTTGAGTGGTGCCCAGCGGCTTGGTGCCAACGGCCTGCCTGTGAATAAATAAGTGTGGAAAGATACAAATAGAAAAGGTAAGAAAGTTTTGCTGAATGAGCACTTTCTTACCTTTTCCCTTTGTTTATATAATTGACTTATACTCCTTTTTCTTTAAGAACCTCCATTATCTTGGCTTCCAGTTCTTCGCACAGTTCAGGATTGTCTTTTAGCAGCTGCTTAACGGCATCACGTCCCTGTGCCAGTTTTGAATCCTGGTATGAGAACCAAGAACCGCTCTTCTTGATGATTTCGTACTCGGTAGCCAGATCGACAATCTCGCCAACCTTTGAGATGCCTTCGCCAAAAATAATCTCGAACTCAGCCTTACGGAAGGGAGGTGCCACCTTGTTCTTTACAACCTTTACCTTCGTCAGGTTACCCAGCACGTTGTCACCATCCTTTACGGGTGATGACTTGCGAACGTCGATTCTAACGCTTGAATAGAATTTGAGTGCATTACCACCTGTCGTAGTCTCTGGGTTGCCGAACATAACACCGATTTTCTCACGGAGCTGGTTGATGAATATGCATGTAGTGTTAGTCTTGGCAATAGTTCCCGTAAGCTTGCGCAGTGCCTGCGACATCAGACGGGCCTGGAGGCCTACTGAAGAATCGCCCATATCGCCTTCGATCTCCTTCTTGGGAGTCAGTGCTGCTACAGAGTCCACAACGAGAATGTCGATAGCGCTGGAGCGTATCAGCTGTTCGGCAATTTCCAAAGCCTGCTCTCCATTGTCAGGCTGTGATATGTAGAGATTGTCAATGTCAACACCCAGATTCTGAGCATAGAAACGGTCGAAGGCATGCTCGGCATCAATGAAAGCAGCGATTCCGCCGGCCTTTTGTGCTTCAGCGATGGCATGAATTGCCAGCGTGGTCTTACCGCTTGACTCAGGACCGAATATCTCGATGATACGACCGCGTGGGTATCCGCCTACACCGAGTGCAGCATTCAGACCGATGCTGCCAGTAGGTATCACTTCTACGTTTTCTACCTTTTCTTCACCCAGTTTCATAATGCTTCCTTTGCCGAAGTCTTTTTCAATTTTCGACATGGCGGCCTGTAGTGCCTTGAGTTTCTCCTGTTGTGGAGTCAGGGCTTCACCTTCAGTTGCTTTCTTTGCCATAGGTATTTCTTTTATATTCTTAATTATGTGTACTAATAGTAGTTTAATGCTGTCTGCAAAGGTACAAAAAAATAATCAATTCACCATTCATTATGTTTGATTATTTTTCGTCGTTTTTTTTATGTGTTATACTGTTGTGTCCTCTGGTTCCCACAGATGACGTTCCATGTCAACCCTGCCATTGGCCTTGAATGATACTCCCTCGGCCTCTAACAGAGTGCGTTGTCTGCTCCATCCGGGAGCTGTCCGGCCTACGATGTTCACCACACGGTGGCAAGGTAGCAATTCAGCTCCTGGTGTGTATCGCAAAGTCCGTCCAACCATACGTGAGTGACTTGGCCATCCTGCCAATGCTGCAATATGACCATAGGTGGTAACTCTGCCGCAGGGAATCTGGGCCACAATGTTCAGCACATCGTCGCGGAAAGTCCTTGCCTGTTCGGGTGACATGCGGTCAGGGTAGTCTTTTGGCAGATTTATCATTCCTTTTCCGTTTGCGCTTGGGCTTTATATCGCTTTCATCCATGGCATCAAGCATAGAAATCTGCTTCTCTTTGAGGTAGCGGCTTACCGTGAATCCGTGTTCTGCTATTTTCCCGAGCAGATAGCGATGCGATAGCCAGGTCTGACGCTCTTCCGGCAGTGCATTGCCAAGTCGGCGGGCTGCCTGCTTGTTGTTTGTCTCTACTTTGGCAGACAGTTCCAGTGGCTTGGCCAAGATTTTGTTGAGGGTGTCAGAAAAGTAATCGGCGCTACGTTTAACCCTCTCCATGAATTCTTCATTATGCAAAGTTTCGTAAGGCGAAGATAGAATAATCTGCAGCCACTTGTCTGCCACAGTTATGACATTTTGTCGCAAGTCTGCCAGCGATTGGTCGTGCATGTGCTTCAACGATGCATGGCTGTGGTAGAAATATTCCGAGAAGATGCGTACCATCGTCTCTTGTTGGTATAGTAACGGACGGAAGT
Organism: uncultured Prevotella sp.; assembly: GCA_946186115.1. Classification (GTDB taxonomy): domain Bacteria; phylum Bacteroidota; class Bacteroidia; order Bacteroidales; family Bacteroidaceae; genus Prevotella. The sequence goes on from CAMHLV010000037.1 coordinate 3,720, forward strand.
CAAATAACTGCATTAACAGGTAGCGTTCATACTCCTGTTTCAACTTAGGTAGCTGATCTATGCTGCGTTGTGCCTCAATTTCCTGTTGCGAAATGTATGTGTCAACCCGTTCGTCGTTGATGATGGCCCGGGCTTGCAGCGGAACGGCAAGCACCAGTCCTTCCAGAGTACGGCAACGACTCAGTGCCACATACACCTGTCCTGGGGCAAACGACTGGTTGGCATCAATGATGGCGCGGTCGAAAGTCAGTCCTTGGCTCTTGTGGATGGTGATTGCCCATGCCAGTCGGAGGGGATACTGTTTGAATGTTCCCTGCACTTCAGTTTCGATTTCGCGTGTCTCTTCATTCAGCGTGTAGCGGGCGTTTTCCCACTCTAATGGTTCTACCTCGATAGCCTCGTCGTCACCCTCGCAGAGAACGAGAATACTTTTCTGGTCAACATACGTCACTCTGCCTATTCGTCCGTTATAATAAAGGTGTTCGCCCGACGGGTCGTTTTTGACAAACATCACCTGGGCACCCTGTTTCAAAACCAGCGTCTCTGCAGTGGGATAGGAATATTCAGGGAATGTCCCCTTCACCTCGGCATTAAACACATACGAACGTGTTGGAAGTTTCTGCAGTTCCGACTCGTTATAGTAGTTGGCTTGTTGGTTGTGTGTTGTCAGACGGATATATTGTTCTTCTGGCTTAGGGGAGAACGAGGGTTGATAGCGAGTGTTCAACTGAGCAAGTGCCTGTTGGGTAGGATGGCCGTTGCGGATTTGGTTAAGAATCTCAATAAACGACATGTCCTGCTGTCGATAGACGTGTTCCAATTGTATGGTGACATAGTCTATTTGCTGCAAAGCTTTCGAACCGAAGAAGTAGGGAGTGTCGTAATATGATTTCAGTATCTGCTCGTCTTCGGGTGTTACCACAGGTGTCAGTTGGGCCAAATCGCCAATCATCATCAACTGTACTCCACCAAACGGCTGATAGCGGTTGCGAAATCTTCGCAATACGTTGTCAATGGCATCCAACAGGTCTGCCCTCACCATTGATATTTCATCGATAATCAACAGGTCGATAGATGCTATAATCTTACGTTTCTCACGGCCAAAGTCGAATTTGCTTTCAACTTTAGCCCCTGGGACGTATGGTGAGAGAGGCAGTTGGAAGAACGAATGAATGGTGGTGCCGCCAGCATTGATGGCGGCTACACCAGTTGGAGCCACAACGATAGGTCGTTTGCGTGATTTTTCAACGACTGTTTTCAGAAACGTCGTCTTGCCCGTACCAGCCTTGCCCGTCAGGAAGATGCTTCGTCCGGTGTTTTCCACAAACTCCCATGCCGTGCGCAGTTCGTTATTTCGCTCCATGATATTCATAGCAGGAACAGGCAGTAGCTGTTCACAGAATTACTGACTATAATTCGAGATCTCCGTCGTGAATTTCGTGCCAAGGAAGTCCCTGTTTGTTCAGCTGTTCCATGAAGGGATCTGGGTCAAATTCCTCAACGTTATATACACCAGGCTTCTTCCACAATCCCTTGCAGAACATCATGGCACCAATCATGGCTGGTACACCGGTGGTGTAAGATACACCTTGCATGCCGGTTTCTTCGTAGGCAGCACGATGTGAGCAGTTGTTATAGACGTAGTAGGTGTGCTCCTTGCCGTCCTTGCCGATACCGCGGATGCGGCAGCCAATCGAGGTCTCGCCTTCGTAGTTTTCACCTAGGTCTTGTGGGTTGGGCAGCACTGCCTTGAGGAACTGCAGGGGTACAATCTTCACCTTTGCCACGCCGGTACCGTCGGCTAATGGTGCCTCGTATTCTACTTCGTCGATACGGCTCATGCCGATGTTCTGAATTACCTCCAAGTGCTTAAGATACTGCTGGCCGAAGGTCATCCAGAAGCGGGCGCGCTTTATTGTGGGATAGTTGATAACCAACGACTCAATCTCTTCATGATGCAACAGGTAGCTGTCGCGCGGACCGATATTGGGATAGGTGAGGTCCTTGTGAATCTCCAGTGGCTCCGTCTCCACCCACTGGCCGTTCTCCCAGTAGAGCCCCTTTTGGGTTATCTCGCGGATATTGATCTCCGGGTTGAAGTTGGTGGCGAAAGCCTTGTGGTGGTCGCCGGCATTGCAGTCGACAATGTCCAGGTATTGTATTTCCTTGAAGTGGTGCTTGGCGGCGTATGCCGTATAGATGCTGGTCACACCTGGGTCGAAGCCACAGCCGAGGATGGCCGTGAGCCCTGCCTTCTCGAAGCGCTCACGATAGGCCCATTGCCAGCTGTATTCGAAGTGTGCCTCGTCCTTGGGTTCATAGTTGGCGGTGTCAAGATACGAGCATCCGCAGGCCAGACAGGCATCCATGATGGTGAGGTCCTGATAGGGCAGGGCGAGGTTGATGACCAGCTCGGGCTTGTAGTCGTTGAAGAGCGCCTTCAGCTGCTCCACATCGTCGGCATCGACCTGTGCCGTCTTGATGTCCAGCGTATAGCCAGCCTTGTGGATGTCCTCTACTATCTTGTCGCACTTCGCCTTGCGGCGACTGGCAATCATAAACTCTGTAAACACGTCAGCATTCTGGGCTATCTTGAATGCTGCTACCGTAGCGACGCCACCGGCGCCAATCATTAATACTCTACTCATATTATCAATTTACAATTTTACGATTTACTATTTACAATTTATTTAGTTAATTGGTTATTTCGTTATTAAGACATTCCGTTTAACTCTTCAGACCGGATACCCAGTGCTGCCATCAGCGAGTAGCCGAGGATTTCCTGCCGGAACTGTCCGCCTTCCATTGGCTGCATCGAAAGTACCGTGATGTGCTTGTCTGGGTCAGCATGCCGCAGCCCATCGCGTACCTTATTATATATTTGTTCAGCATCAGGTACGATAATGAGGCGGTTTACTTCTGCTGCATTGCTTATTACCTGTAGCGAGTCGATAAACAGTTCTTCTGGTGTCACCAGGTCTTCAACCTGGACACAGCTAATGAGAAACTCTCCCAGTTGTCCTGCGAAAGCCTTGCCGTCCAGTTCGTCGTATGTCCCTGGGTTGAAATTGTCCATCTGAGGTTTCTTGTGTATCAGGACAACTTGAATGCTTTGGGCATCGTGTTGAGGGGTGTCGGTATCCGACTGAGGGCGTAGTCCGCCATCAAGGGCCACACATTCCAGCCAGCGGGCCATATCGGCTTTGGGAATGCGGCGTCCAATCATACGCTCGAAATTCACGGTCAAATCAAAAGCCACCTTGTCAACATAGTCTGCATCGACAAGGATGACGTTCTCTTTCCATTTTATGTCAATCATACGTGCAAAGGTACAAAAAAAAGGAAAACTAAAAAAGGGAATAGTGATTTTTTTCACTTTTCCCTTTTTTAATTCTTAGTTGTACCAAATGCTTGAGTCGGTACTCAGATAGCGCTCTTGTTCTTCGTTGTACTGGTTTTCCAGTTCAAACTCCTCTTCGTTGTACATTTTCTGAATCTTCATAGTTGCGCCCTCCCGTTTGATGGTTTAGTTAGAGATGAGTTAGCTTTTCGTTGCAAATATAATAATATTAATTGAAATAGCCAACGTTTTTCCGTGATTATTTCCAAAAAAGTAACGAAATGTAACAATAGTTTGCGGTTTTCTGCATTTTCATGCATAAATGATGACAAACGACCCTGAATAAACGTCTAAAAAGAAACAAAAGCCCAAATAATTTTGGTGGTTTCAAGGAAAAGCCATATATTTGCAGGCAGAAACTATTAGTACTAATTCAAATTAATAACGTTATGAAGAAAATTTTTACGCTAATTACGGTAGCACTTTGTGCTATGAGTATTAACGCTGCAGAGCAAGAGCCGGGATTCTATCCTGTGAAGAGCGTGGTATGGAAATCTATTACTTGGAAGAATGGTAACAACAAGAAAGACAAGGACAACAATGACATGCTTTTCCTGATGGGGACTGGTAACGGATATGCAACCCTTCTGGCTGAGTATTATTACAGCGAAGATAAGAAAGACTATTTTACTCGTCCCGCTTATAGCTACATTAATTATGAGGCTGGTGAGACGGGTATTCCCGCTTATGGTCTGTATTATAAGTTCACTCCGAAGACCTCTGGTACGTTAAAATTCAAAACTTGGGTCAATAAGGGAAACCGTAAGACTTTTGTCGTCAAGGCTTCTACTGGTATGCCTTTGGAACCCTATGTGGATTACACGTTCGATGGTTATGTTAATGGCCAGAATACCAATACCGACCAGCCTAAAATAGACCCTGAGACAGGTGAACAGCAACTTGATAATGAAGGTAATCCTGTATGGATTCAGGTTCCTACTTATTTTACTGCTGAACAAATTAAGGCTCGTGTAGACGATGAGAATGCAACTCGTGCAGCAAAGGGTGATGCCCCCATTAATAAGTATGTCATTGAGAAGGGTAACCAGGCTGTTTGGGGATGGATTACGCTGAACGTAGAAGCAGGTGAGAGCTATGTTATTTATCAGCAGAGCTCACAGCTTGGCTTTGGTGGTTTCACATTCGGTAGTGACGAATACGTTTCTTGCCTTGATATGGGTGGCACCATTGTCTTAAATGAAGATTTTTCAAAAATTATTGACGAGAATGGTAATGCTACGAACGTTGATAATAGAGGTTCAGTTGTAAATTTCTCAACTGCCAATATGGATGTGGAGGCTGTAGGTGGTGCAGAACCTGAGTCTGTTGAGGCTGATTTCGATGCTACTGGTATTGTTAAGGTTAATGCAGAGACTCTGGATGCTAAAGGTCCTATGCACAACCTTGCCGGTCAGAAGGTCGGTAAGAACTTCAAGGGTATTGTTCTTCTGAACGGCAAGAAGATGATTATGAAATAATCAAGTCATTTCGAAAGAGACAAAATTCCATGAAAAGCGGAGCGCCTTGAGTGCTCCGCTTTTCTTATATCCCTAAAATCCGCAGGGAGTACAGGGCGATGACAGATGACAGATGACAGTTGTTTAACTAAGCCCACTCCCTTCCCCTATACGACGCTATGGATACGTTGTATAGTGATATAATCGTATAATTATTGTATATTTTTATATTTATATACTTGTAAATATATATTATTATTATATACATTGTTATATAAATATAAATGAATATGTATATATGAATATAAATATAAAGAGGGTATGAGTGTTTGCATATAGGGATGGGAGGGGCATTGTAATTTAACTGTCATCTGTCATCTGTAAGAGGATGCTAATTTTACTTCAAGCAAAGTACTGTTTTACTTGAAGTAAAGCAGAGGTTTACTTCAAGTAAATCGGACGAACAACAAATTTGCTGACTTTTAAGTATGTAGTGACATTATGCATTGTTATTCGTCTTAATATTAGATATATATTTGAAGATTTTATGAAGAAACAGATCTTATTATTGCTGGCTGTGCTACTGACAGGCGTATCCGCCATTGCACTAGCCTCATTGAACGGTTTAAATGCCGTGATTACTGTGACTTTCCAAGTAGACCCAGAAGGTGCTGGCGACGTCTTGTTGAGTGGTCAGAAGAAGACCAGTACCATGGCTTTCTCAAACCATGAGATGACAATTTCTGCTACGTCCAACCCAGGCTACAGCTTTGAAGGCTGGTATATTGACGGTGAGAAGAAAGGTTCCAATGCCTCGTCGTTTACTTTTATGACGGCAGAGAGCGACATGACTGTTGTTGCCAAGTTCAATGTCTTGGCTGCCAGTTCGTTGACGCTGAAGGTGAAGGAAGGCAAGGGCTCTGTGAGCTTCGTCACTGAAGGTACTGTCGTGTCAGAAGGCTCTCGCAAATACACGACAGGCTCGGAAGTTACCGTATTGGCAACCCCAGTGAGAGGTAATGAATTCGTACGATGGGAAGATAGTAATGGTAATGTGCTGGCAACTACTCGTCGTTACACCTTTACCATCCAAAACGACATCACATTGCAGGCAGTCTTCCAGGCTAAGGAGAACTACAAGGATGACCTCGTCGCCTTCCCCGGAGCTGAGGGATATGGCCGCTTTACCACCGGCGGACGCGCCTTCGATGACCGTGGCTCGAAAGTGTACTATGTCACCCGTTTGGATGATTCTGACGAGGAGGGAACCTTCCGTTGGGCTGTGAACACAGGAGACGATACACCCCGTACCGTGCTGTTCAAAGTGGCTGGTACTATTTATCTGACCAGAAATGTTGACGTCAAATCGAACACCACTATTGCCGGACAAACGGCGCCTGCCGGTGGCATTTGCTTGGCAGGCTACAGGGTAAAGCTGGGCTCTAATATCATTATCCGTCATATCCGTTTCCGTGCCGGTGACTTGCCCAACAAGAGCATGTCGCCTCTTGGTGTGGAGAATGTGGAGAACGTCGTACTCGACCATTGTAGCTTTGGATGGTCGATGGAAGAGAACCTGACGTTGTATGACAACAACAAGACCACCACGCAGTGGTGCATCTTCGCCGAGGGTCTTTACAACTCACGCAACGAAAAGGGAGCCCGTGCCTATGGTGCCCAGTGGGGCGGCAAGCGCAGCACGATGCATCACTGCCTGTTTGCCAACAACAACAGCCGCTCGCCGCGCTTCAACGGTGTGCGTCCGGAGAATCATGACCGCCAGGCCATCAATGAATTCACGAACAATGTCATCTACAACTGGGGCAGTGTGAATGCCATCTATGGCGGTGAGAACTCTGCCGGCGGTGCCACCGACTACAACCGCGTCTATATGATTAACAACTACTACCGTCCAGGCCCTGCTACCAAGGATGCTACCAGCAGCCGCCGCTATTGGTGCTCGGCCAGCGGTGAAATGGACGGTGTGGGACAATGGTATCTGAAGGGTAATAAGTTTGAGCTTAGTAGCAAGTGGGCGCCCTCCAGTAACATCTGGAAAGACGAGGAACTACAGAAGGTGAACAGCGACAACTACTACGGATTCGTGTCGAACAACTCGTCGCGTGCTATGAATTTCTGGTCACTCTCGCCATCGCAGGCTTTAGCCGACAAGGCACTGCTCACTGAGCCCGTTGCCGGTGAACTCACCTATACCAACTACGAGACGGCCGATGCTGCCTACCAGAAGGTGGTGACGCAGGCCGGTGCTTCGCTGCCTCGCTACGACGAGGTGGATGCCCGTGTCTTGGCTGAGGCTGCCGGTACACTAGACCCACAGTTTGGTGGTGACCGCGGCAATAAGCTGGGCATTATCGACTCACCCAGCAACATCACCCTGCAGTCGCACGACGACTTCGTAGCCCTCTATGAGGGTGATAAAGCCGAGGACAATGCTGAGATTGACGTCACCTGCTATCCCCGTCTGCAAATGGACGACTACGACTGCCGCGTCATGGATACTGATGGCGACGGCTTGCCTGATGATTACGAAACCAGTGTAGGATTGAATCCCAACGATGCCAGCGACGGCCAGTTGCTGACTGCCAGCGGCTACTCCAACCTGGAAGTGTTCCTCAACGGTGTGGCCGACCGGACGATTGACATGAGCCAGTACACCGTGCATCAGCCCGCGGCAATGGCCAACCGTTTCAATGCCGTTGTAGCACAGGACGGCAGCGGCGACTACACCAACATCCAGGATGCCGTCAATGCCGCTCCTGGCAATTCTCCTTATTACATATTTATCAAGGCAGGTACGTACGAGGGACACGTGCAGATTGACAAGGCCAACGTACACCTGACGGGGCAGTCGCGTGAGAACACCATCATCTCTTGGAACAAGACCAATGCTGACGGTGGCGGTGTGGACAAGGCTTCGACAATCAATGTAACTGCCAACGATGTTTCGTTTGACAACCTCACCATCCGCAATACTCGTATCAACGAGGGGCAGGCATTGGCTCTCTATACCAAGGCCGACCGTGTCAGCATCACCAGTTGCAATCTGGAGGGCTGGCAGGATACTTATCGTACGGGTAAGGATGGCCAGCGTCATATCGTCCGCAACAGTAAGGTTACGGGAACTACCGACTTCATCTATGGTGCTGGCGAGGTGCTTTTCGACGATGTGACGCTGCATGTGCTTCGAACCTCCAATGTCATTGTGGCACCTGACCATAGCAGTGCAAGCTATGGCTATGTGTTCCGCAATGCTACCATCACCGCTGCTCAGTCAGGCAGCCAGACCCATTTGGGCCGTCCTTGGGGCAATACGCCAAAGGTCTCCTACCTCAATACCCGTCTTACCAGCGGTGTCAGTATTCCCGCTGAAGGTTGGCAGGACATGGGCGGACTACCCATACGGATGGCAGAGTATAACACCATGGATGCCAACGGCAATGCCATCGACCTGAGCCAGCGCAAGACGTCGTTTACTGCCGATGGCAAGACCTCGTCTAGCAAGGCCGTGCTCAGCAAGCTGGAGGCCGACAGCTACAAGCTCGACTATATGTTGCGCGGCACGGATGAGTGGGATGCCGACTGGCAGGCATTCATCCTGCCTGCTCCCCAGTTGACGGTCAGTGGCAACACTGCCACGTGGACTGACCGTACTGGCTATGCCCAGTGCTATATGGTTACCCTCGACGGCAAGGCCACCATTACCATGTCCAATAGCATCAACACCGGTGGCGCACAGTATGTGACAGTGCAGTCGGTCAGCGCCTATGGTGTGCTGAGCGAGCTGGCAGCTTCGGGCACTCCTACTGGTATCAGTAGCCTGACCTCGGGAGCCGAGGTGGTGGGACGGCAGTATTATACTGCTGACGGTCGCCGTGTCAATCGTCTGCAGCATGGCGTGAACATCATCCGCGAGACATTGGCTAATGGTACGACACGTACAATCACGGTAGTCGCAAAATGATAATTGTGAAGAAGATACTCACTCTGTTGACTGTCGCGCTGGCTGCCGTGGGCAGTCAGGCGCAGCAGCGCATACAGGCTTTCCCCACTGCTGAAGGCTTTGGCAAGTATGCCTCTGGTGGCCGTGGTGGCAAGGTGGTCGAGGTGACTACTCTTGCTGATAGCGGCGAGGGCTCGTTGCGTTGGGCCCTGACTGAGGCTGGTCGCGAGAATGCTACCATCGTTTTCCGCGTCAGTGGTATCATCGATATAGGACCCAATCCGCAGCGCAAGGGCGAATGCTCCATCCGTGCCAAACTGAAGAACGTCACCATTGCCGGACAGACGGCACCTGGCGAGGGCATCCTGTTGAGGGGCGGAAAACTTAATTTGGGCGGATCGGATAATGTCATTATTCGAAACATCCGCTCCCGCTTGGGTGTCAAGACTCTTGAGCGCAATGAGGGCGAGAGTGATGATCAGTATAAGAAACGTTGCTTCATAGATGGTGGTGCCATAGGTATTGAAAATGCTACCAATATCATCATCGATCACTGCTGCTTCGGATGGAGCGGCGAAGAGAATATGACCATGTACGACAACCATTTCACGACAGTGCAGTGGTGTATCGTCCATGAAGGACTCTACGATGCAGGTCATAAGAAAGGGGTTCGTGGCTATGGTGCTCAGTGGGGTGGTTCACCGGCAACTTTCCATCATAATCTGTTGGCTAACAATGACAGCCGCTCAGCCCGCATCAATGGGGCCACCAACCCGAAAGCCGACAAGAATGTGTTTCTGGAATACCAGAATAATGTCAACTTCAACTGGGGCCGCGGCAACTCGTGCTATGGCGGTGAGAACGAGGCAGGGGAGGGTAGCACCCATGAATGCAACTTCGTTGGTAATTACTATAAGCCAGGTCCTGCACATCCTGATGATAATGTCTTTATAGAAATATCTTCCGCCCGCAAGGGTAAGACACTTACCGGCCCGTCTGTCTGGTATTTCTCAGACAACGTGATGGAAGGACAGAAAACCAAGGATAACTGGCAGTATATCAGCAATCGTACAGACTTCTCCCAGGGACAGATGAAATCTGAGAATCTCGTCACAAAGGCGGAATATGAGTCTTACCTGACACCTGCAGAGTCTGCAAGGAAAGCCTATAAACACGTACTTCAGAAGGCGGGTACCATCCATCGTGATGCTGTTGAACTCCGTATCGTGCAGGATGTCAAGAGCGGACGTCCACGATATTGTGGGCAAGGGGCTGGCAAGCAAGGCATCATCGATTCTCCTGCCGACGCTGATGGTTGGCCAGAGTATATTGCTGCTAATCCCGTCGTAGATAATGACCACGACGGAATGGCCGATGACTGGGAATTGAAACATGGGCTGAATCCCTCGGATCCAGCAGACCGCAACAATATCATCTCCAAGGCTGGCTATACGGCCCTTGAGGTGTATCTGAACTCGCTCATGGGCGAAAATTAAATTAGGAATTAGACTGTTATCTCGCCACTGCCGTAGCATCGGTGGTGGCGATTGTCGTATATGACGCAGAACTGGCCTGGTGCCACTCCGTGAATGGGAGCTGCAGCCCGAACGGTATAAATGCCGTTGCCGGTAGCCTCTAATGTGGCAGGCAGAAATTCTGGTGTGTGTCTGATTTTCAGTGTTACGTCATGCGGCGGCAACTGCCCGTTGATGCTGTGGAAGTCGCGTATGGGGAATTCCTGCTTGTAGGCCGTCTGCGGGTCGTAGCCGTGGGAAACATAGATAATATTCTGTTCTACGTCTTTCTTCACCACAAACCATGGTCCGCCTCCGAAGCCCATGCCCTTGCGCTGACCGATGGTGTGGAACCAGTGGCCACGGTGCTTGCCTATCAGTTTGCCCGTCTCCAGTTCAACGACATCGCCAGGCAGTTCGCCTAAGTAGCGGCGGATATAGTCGTTATAGTTTATTTTTCCTAAGAAGCAAATCCCCTGTGAGTCACGGCGATGGGCAGGAGCCAGATGTTCGCGCTCAGCAATCTCGCGCACCTCTTCTTTCATCATGTGGCCTATCGGGAAGAGCGCTTTCTGGAGTTGCCAGTCGTATATCTGTGCCAAGAAGTCGGTCTGGTCCTTTACGGGGTCGGGACTGGTGCAAAGCCATTTCAATTTACTATTTGACAATTTACAATTTACAATTTCCTCCTCCTCTGTTGTCGCATAGTGGCCGGTGGCGATGAGGTCGTAGTCGTGGCCGCGCTTCTCGTGGAAGGCTCCGAACTTGATGAGTCGGTTGCACATGACGTCGGGGTTGGGAGTCATGCCAGAGCGTACCTTGTCCATTGTGTACTTAGTTACCTGATCCCAGTATTCGCGATGGCAGTCAACAACCTCTAGCTTGCAGCCGTATTTGTGGCTGACGGCGGTAGCCATTTCCAGGTCCTCTTCAGACGAGCAGTCCCACTCTTCTTCTTCCTCAGGTCCTATCTTGATGTAGAAACAGTCGGGCTGTAGTCCCTGGCGCACCAGTTCATAGAGCACCACGGAGGAGTCAACGCCTCCAGACAGCAGTACGGCAATCTTCTTGTCTTGTAGATTCATGGGTGCAAAGGTACGAATAAGCGAGAACAATACAAAATGAAAAACCTTTTTTTCATTTTTATTGTCGAGCGAAAGTGCCTTCGGCGAAGCCAGAGGTACGAATAAGCGAGAACAATACACGATTTTGTCCTTAAGCGGACAAAATCTTCAGAAAAACCTTTTTTTTGCAATTTTAATTCGCTATATTCGTTTTTGTCGCAAACTTAGAGTAACTTTGCATCGTCAATTCAATTAACTAACCAATAACTATCAATGAGCTTACAGCGCATTTCATGTATTTTTTCGCTTCTGCTGCTTACTCTCAGCCTTCAGGCTCAGAATCAGAATGACATAGTTGACATTACCTCACGCTTTCACGGCTGCTGGGGTGAGAGTGAGAGCGTCACACATAATGCCGATGGCAGCCTGACGTATATATCCAGCAAATGGGGTGGACTAAGCCTGTGGCTCGGAGGAGAAGACTGGTCGGAATACAGTCAGTTAGTGTTCGAATTGGACAGCCCGTCGCCATGCGTCGTACAACCGATGGTGCAGTATTCTGATAGTCAGTGGGATCATCACTATATGAATGCAGGTACTCAGAAGGCTTTCATAGAACTTGACTATGCCCGTAGGAATAATATTTTTCAAGTGGCTTTGCAGACTAATGCTCCTGCAACACTTGTGATCAGACGAGTCTATCTGCTTAAAGAACAACTGCCTGATTATGGTGAGCAGAGAGGACAACTCATAATCAACGAGCTGATGCAATCGAATATAGATTGCGTTATGGATGATCTCAACGATTTTCCTGATTCATGGGTGGAACTCTACAATAGTGGTACCAATCCAGTAAATCTTGCCAAGTATAAGATAGGACTTACGGCAGATGTTGCCTCAGCATGGCAGTTGCCAGTGAGGACTCTGAATGCGGGAGAATATGTGTTGATATGCTGCGATAAGGTGGGAAAGGGCCTGCATACTTCTTTCCGATTAGACTCTGGTAAGGGAGCTGCCGCATACCTCTTCTTCGAGGGCGAGGTTGACGACAAGGTGACGGGACTAAAGAAGCAACCCGCACCAAACATTGCTTATGGGCGCATTACGGATGGCAGTACTGAGTGGGGATACCAGTATAAGCCAACGCCGGGCAGTGCTAACTGTGGACAACTGTGCAGTGAGATACTGGGTGAACCTATGTTCAGCCAGACTGGTAGGGTGGTGGCTGATGCTCAGTCTTTCAGCCTGACGCTGTCGCTGCCTGCTGGGACTCCTGACGGAACCGTAATCCGTTACACTATTGACGGTAGCGAGCCTACTGCCCAAAGCCCACAATATGTTTCCCCAATCACCGTAAATACCACTAGAACTGTCAGGGCCAAGCTTTTCTGTGATGGATATTTGTCTCCTCGTTCTACCACACATTCCTATCTCTTCATGCAGCGCACACCATCGCTTCCTGTCATCTCGCTGGTGACTGACGACCATTATTGGTATGATCAGAAAATAGGTATTATTGTTAATAACTCGTCGAGCAATAGAAACGATTGGAGACGTCCTGTTAATATTGAATACTTTGAGGGTGTTGGCACAAAGAGCAAACTCAACCAGCTTTGCGAGACACGTGTGCAGGGTGGTGGCTCACGAGATAACAAGCTGAAGTCGCTTGCTGTATATGCCAATAAGCGTTTCGGCACGAAACGACTGGAATATCAGTTCTTCCCCGATCAGCGTCCTGGTATCAAAGACTTCAAGTCGGTTTCGTTGCGCAATGGCGGCAATGACTATCCTTACCTCTATTTGCGTGATGCCATCATGCAGCGCACCATGTCAAGTCATGTCGATCTTGACTGGCAGGCTTGGCGTCCGGCTATAGTTTTCAAGAATGGCGTCTATAAGGGTATGCTTAATATCCGCGAGAGATCAAATGAAGACAATATCTATACCAACTATGACGGATTGGAGGATATTGACATGATAGAAAACTGGGGTGAACTCAAGGAGGGCGACTGGACGAACTACAACCAGTTCAAGTCGTTCTATAGTCAGGCGGGTCACACTTTGGCAGAGTATGAGAAATGGATGGACTGCACAGAGTTTGTCAATCTGATGCTCACCCACACATACTACAATAATCAGGACTTTCCCGGCAACAATATTGTGATGTGGCGTCCGCGAACTGCCGAGGGCCGTTGGCGCTTCATACTGAAAGACACTGATTTCGGAATGGGTCTCTATGGCAAGTCTCCTGAATATAAGACGATAGAGTGGCTGTATAACCCCAACTATGACTCCAGTTGTGCATGGGCTAACAGACCGGAGCACACGCTGCTTTTCCGACAGTTGATGGAGGATGCTGACTTCAAGCGTATGTTCATCGATAGGGCTGCTGTATATATGGGCGACTTCATGAACGAACGCGGAACGCGGGCTTTCTTGGAGCCTATGATACAACAGATAAGCAGCGAGATGGAGTATCACAAAGCTGTAAACGACCGTTGGGTGGATTTCGCTGAGGAGTGCAATAATGTTCGCGCCTGGTTGCCAAAGCGCACAAATAGTTTCTATCAGCAGTTGGCCGATTTCTATAAACTTGGAAATCCTGTGACTTTGACTGTCAATACACAGTTCGACGCAGCATCTCTGGCTGGTATCCGCGTTAACATCAACGACATACCCTTGAGTGAAGGCTTCTTTATCGGCAAGTTCTTCGTCGGTCGCCAGGTTACCCTGCGTGGAGAAACAATCGAAGGTAAGCAGGTCACAGGTTGGAATATTGTTCAGGTGGGTGATAATGGTTCTATACAGAACAGTCATATAAATGGCCCTTTGTATTCATTTGTTATGCCTCAGTGTTCTGCCATGATAGTCAATGCTGTTATTGAACCAACAGGAATCAGCGACTTGATGGATACAGCTCATTATTCTTATTCGTGGCAGGGCAATCAGTTGATTTTGAGTAATATTAAATCTGGTACAGCAGTTAGCCTCTACGATACACGAGGCATTATGCTGAATCAGGTCGTTTCTGACGGTGAGAGCATTTCTCTGCCGGTTAAAGATCATGGTCTATATATATTAAAGGTAGGCAGGGAGAGTATCAAACTGAGCAACTAATTGTTAATCAAGGATATGAATAGAATAATCATCCTATTGCTTACAGCATTTACACTGCAGACCTCGGCTCAGAATATTCGCGGAACGTGGAGTGGTGAGCTGGATACGGGTATGATGAAGCTGGCTATAGTACTGCATGTCGATAATGACAGCACATGTCGGTTGGACAGTCCTGATCAGGCAGCTAAAGACCTTAAAGGACAGGTGGAATATATCTCTGCCGACTCTATACTGGTCAGACTACCACAACTGGTGGTGCTGTATGGAGCACGGCTGGCAGATGGTGAGTTGCGTGGTACTTTCGTACAGGGACTGAATGCTCTGCCGCTGACCTTGAAGAATGGCGAATTGGTGCGGAAACGCCCACAGACTCCACAGCCCCCTTTCCCTTACCAGACTGAGGAGGTAGCCTTTACTAATGAGAATGCAGGAGCCACATTCTGTGGGACGCTGACATTGCCCAAGGGTGCCAACACCGTAATGCTGATGGTGACAGGTAGCGGCCAGCAGAACCGTGACGAAGAACTGTTTGAGCATAAACCTTTTGCTGTTATTGCCGATTATTTGGCTCGTCATGGCATAGCCACGCTGCGCTATGACGACCGTGCCACAGGCAAGTCAGTAGGTGGTGACGTTAAAGATGCCACGACAAAAGACTTTGCTGATGACGCCTTGGCTGGCATTGAGTGGTTACGTCAGAACAAGCGATTCAAGAAAGTTGGTATTATCGGTCATAGTGAAGGTGGCTTGATTGCCTTTATGCTGGGGGCACTGGATAAAGTTGACTTCATCGTGAGTTTAGCAGGTCCAGCCGTCAGGGGTGACAGTCTGTTGCTGGAGCAGAATAAAGCTTTGCTGGGTGACAAGGCCAAAGGTCTGACCATTGAATCAGTGCGAAATAATGTCTCGGCTCTTCAGAAATCATGGTATAATTTCTATATTGATTACGATCCCCAGCCTGATTTAGCACGAATAGCCTGTCCTGTGATGGCCGTTAACGGCAGTAAGGACCTTCAAGTTGTGGCTTCTCAGAATATTCCGGCATTACGCCGCTTGTTGACGAAAAACGGCCAGAACGTCATCAAGGAATATCCCGACTTGAACCATCTCTTCCAGCACTGTCAGACTGGGATGCCCACAGAATACGGGCAGATAGAGGAAACATTTTCAGAAGAAGTTCTGAATTACATAGTGGAATGGACACAACAACTATATTAATGATATTATGATAGAACTAAAAAACGAACAACTGACAATTCTTGTCGCAGAAAAGGGAGCAGAGCTCCAGAGTGTGAAAGACAACGAGGGTAGGGAGTATATGTGGCAGGCAGGGCCGGAATGGCCGCGCCATTCGCCGATACTGTTTCCCATCGTGTGTAGTGTCAACGACGAGACTTACCGCGTTGATGGCGCTGAGTATCATCTGCCTCGTCATGGCTTTGCCCGCGACAAGGAGTTTACGCTGATAAGTAAGACAGACGTGAAGGCAACCTTTGCCCTGCACGACACAGAGGAGACGCTGAAGGTATATCCCTATCATTTCAATCTTGCCATCACCTATCGTCTGGAGGATAACCAGATTCATGTTATCTGGCACGTAGAGAATACGGACACTCGCGAGATTCACTTCCAGATTGGCGGCCATCCGGCCTTCAACGTCCCCAGTGGAAAGCTTGAGGGCATGATCAAGCTGGACAATGAAGAGCCTATGGATGCCCTGAAAAGCTATGCCGACGGCAGTCACGATATGGTGGAGGTGCCATTAGAGGCCGATATGGGTATCATGGAGATAAACAATAATTTCTTCCGCAACGACAGCGTGAAGATTCATAAGAGCCAGACCCGTCGAGCCATGCTGATGGACACCAACGGAGAACCTGCCGTCACAGTCAGTTATAAGACGCCTGTCTGTGCTTTCTGGAGCCCGTTCGACAAGCATGCCCCCTTTGTCTGCATAGAACCGTGGTACGGCATCGGCGACCCGCGTGGCTTTGTTGGCGAATTCAAGGACAAGCCGCTGATGAACCATCTGCAGCCTGGAGCATCGTTTATGTCAAGATATACTATTACAATAGGATAATAGAAGGGATGCGATGCGACAAAGAATTATTCTAGCCGCTCTTTGTTTTCTGCTGACAGTCCTCAACATCAAAGCCGGTGAGAGTGCATATTATTATGTAGGAGTGCCGAATGTTGGCGACCCTTGGTCGGGGACATTGCCGGTGCTCTTCATTGATACTGAGTCGGAAGTCAATTCCAAGGAAGTCTATGTAAAAGGGAAATACTATATTGATGCATTAGGACTGGAGGGCTACCAGTCATTAGGCACCAAGGAAAACCCATTGCCTCTTCAGATTAAGGGGCGCGGCAACTGGACATGGACGGGGTTTAATAAGAAACCATACCGCTTGAAATTTGACTCGAAAGCTTCGCCACTTGGTATGAAAAGCAATAAGCACTTCAACTTGCTGGCAAATGCTGATGACCACAATGCTTTCTTGAACAATACCGTAGGTTTTCAGTTAAGCCGTTTGCTGAAATTGGCCTATACTCCCGAGCAGCGTCCTGTAGAAGTAGTGCTCAACGGTGACTATATTGGCCTCTACATGTTGACAGATAAGATACGTGTAGAAAAGAACCGTGTTAATATCGTAGAACAGAGTGACGAAGAGACTGATGATGGCAGACGTTGGCCGGAATATAGTCAGAGTAATATCAATGACCGCAAGAACAATTTCAAGAATAAGATATCGCAGAAGGTAAACTACCTGCGCCAGCAGTGGGGTAATGGCATCTCTAGCATTTGGGCTGTTCCCGATGATGAGGCCGATGACGATTGTTGGTATGGATTGGATGGGCGTAAGATAAATGGTGTCCCAACTCGCCATGGCCTGTTTATACATAAAGGCCGCAAGGTGGTGTTGTGAGCCATTTGGTACATCAAAAAAAGAATTCGGGAAGCACCGCAGGCGGGATTCCCGAATTCTTAATATATA
Organism: uncultured Prevotella sp.; assembly: GCA_946186115.1. GTDB lineage: Bacteria > Bacteroidota > Bacteroidia > Bacteroidales > Bacteroidaceae > Prevotella. The sequence continues at coordinate 21,229 of CAMHLV010000037.1, forward strand.
AACCAGATGGTTTTCTGCAAACTACGGTTTATTCGTTACTGTCTGTAGTGTCCTTAAAGGCATCGTTGTAGTCAGACTCCCACTGTGGGATTACCCAAGTCCAGTTAGGATCGTTAGCCTTTACGGAAACAGCAATTGCTGCTGCAGCGCTACCACCCTTGTCAAGTCCTGTGCGGTTGATGTCCATGTTCCAGCGCTTGTAGTCGCTGAATCCGAAACCTTCGCCCCAGAGTTCGAGAGCGCGATAGTTGCGAATCTCCTTCCAAAGGTCGTCGCCAGTCTTGGTGCAGGAGTAACCCTTATCACGGCCAGAGGTGGCATTCAGCTCAACCAAAGCAGCTTGCGCAGCAGCTTCATTCTTTAAGAAGTAGTTAGCCTCAGCCTCGATAAGTATCATTTCCGAAGTACGGATAAAAGGCAGATAACCTACACCCGGGGTGTCGAACACGTAGAATTTCAGCTGTCCACCAATGTAGTAATAACCCGGTGAATAGGGACGCTCCATACTACTTGCACCAATAGCGTGGCGAGCATCAACATATGCATCCACTTCATTCCACAAGTCATCATTATGTACTCCCAAGATGCCATATGTCTGATAATAGGCATCGTTCTGTGTGGGATCGCTGAGGTCGAAGCTGGGGAACTTGTCAGCTGTGAGGAACAAGCCCTTACGGATATCGTTGTCAGGAATCTGGTCTGTCAGCGTAATGTCGATACTTCCAGCTCCGTTTGCTGTTTCACTGGCATAATAACCATTGCAAGCATACTGCGTACCATAGCTCCAGTACCACATATTCTCAGTAGCATCACCAAAGCTACCGAAAATCCACTCACTGGTAGGACGGCAGAATCCAGCATAATAATCAGTATTGCTCATCAAGGGGAATCCCTGCTTTGCAAGCTTGGCCTGTGCCAACGCAGTAGTGTAGTCCTGCTTAGAAAGTGCTGCACGAGCATATACCGCATGAGCTGTATTTTCATTAGCAATCCACACCTCATTAGAAGAACGCTCGAAGCTGGTCTGACCAAACAAAGTAATAGCATCTTCGCAGTCTTTGTAAATCTGATTGTAACACTCTGCTACAGTAGACTGGGCCAAGCCGTCAACAGACTCATCAAGTCTGAGGATGACACCCTTTGCCGAACCATTGTTAGAATCCTGCCAACGGGGGGCATAGTAGTGCATCAACTTCTCGAAAGCATAAGCTCGGAAGGTCAAAGCAGAAGCCTTCACATACGTTTTCTGCTCGTCATCACCAGTAGCATCGTCGATATGAGCAATAATCGTATTTGCCTGTCCGATAATGGTATAATAGTAATACCAAGGATAAGCATCGTATGAAGTATTGTTACGCAGAGAATACTTCAGGTTCATAATGGGAGCCCAGCCCTGAGCATAATAATTGTAAAAATAGTCCTGGCTGGGGTAATTCTCGTAGACGACAATAATGCGGTTTTCACCGGCAACACCTCCACCCCAAGCATATTGCTGGGTTGACATGGTTTTAGCAATACCGTTGAGGGCTTTATAGGCGTTATCTGCATTGCCAACAGCATCTCCCGTGGAAACAGACTCTGTAGGAGCAGTATCCAAGTAGTCAGAGCTACAAGATACCAATAATGGAGCACTAATCAGTGTCAGGCTCACAATGACATTGTTTATATATCTTTTCATTTTCATAATACCTTACTATTACTTTTTAGAAACTAAGGGCAAGGCCCAAATTCCATACACGGGCAGTTACGTATGTATCGTCAGAGCCACCAAGGAAGTTATATTGCGGGTTCAATCCTTTGCGACCTGTTACTGTAAACAGGTTCTCAACGCCTACTGTCAGGGTCAGGCTTGAAATAGCTCCATTCAGCGGAGCCAACAACTTTTTAGGCAAGCTGTATGAGAGGTTGATATTCTTCATGACGAGATATGAAGCACTGGTAAGCCAGCGGTCACTCGTAGCGTTGTTGTATTGGCTGCGATCATAACTCATCAAAGGTATACCACCTGCATCAATACGATTGGTAGAGGTTTCTGTCATGCCTTCAGGAACACCATTCCAAGCATTCTTAGCATCCACATGGATAGCAGAACCACTCGACATAGCGCTGGTTGACATCAAATCCTGATAAGAGCCGTCAAAGACCTTACCACCCAGGCTATAGGTCATCAGCACAGTCAGAGCCAAGTCCTTCCAACCAACGTTAGTGTGAACGGAGCCATACATTGTGGGGGCAGCGGTTCCGTGGAAGTCACGCAAGCCATGAGCCGTGTCTGTGGTATAGTCAACGCCATTGATGGTCACCAGTTCGCCTGCCTTCTCAGCGGCTTCCTTCTTTTCCGGATCAAGTGTATAGAGCGAATTACCAGTCATCTGGTCTACACCCTCAAAATGATAGGTATAGAAATCATAGAGTGAACGTCCCTCTGTGTAATTGTGCATACCAGAGAGGATATTGTCGCCATTAGGCAGTTTGATAATCTTATTCTTCAAGAATGTTGCATCAACACCCAAGTTCCAGTACCAGTCACCCTTCTTGACGATGTCTCCATCCAATGAGATTTCCCAGCCACGGTTGGCAATGGTTCCGATATTCTTGTTGACGGTCATATTGTAGTTATCCTCGTTGTATGAGTAAGAACCGGCAGACAACGGCAGGCGGACGGCGAAGAGCAGGTCCTTGTTACGTCTGTCAAAATAACCGATAGAGAAGTTCAGGCGGTTGAACAGGCGTCCCTCAACAGCTAAGTCAATAGTTTGTGCGGTCTCCCACTTGATATCCTCTGCTGACAGGCTCTGCTTCATAAGGGCAGGATTGCTACCATTCTTATCAATGTAGTAAAGAGCCTGATAGCCATAGTAGCCTACACCAGCGTCGTTACCTGTCTCACCGTATGACGCACGCAGACGCAACTGATTGACCCAATGAACATCGTTCATGAAGTTTTCCTTCTTGATATTCCAGCTTGCACCGAACGAGAAGAAGTTACCCCAACGATTGTCTTTGTGGAAGCGAGAGCTACCGTCACGACGCCAAGAAGCATCTACAAAGTACTTCTGATCATAATTGTAGCGTGCACGAGCCAAATAAGACTCTGTATTATACTCATCGCTATAACCCTGATAATAAGAGTTGGTCAGGAAGTTGTTCAGCACAAAGACACCATCAACAGCCATACCGGTGTTCATACCATATATATAGTCTGCACCATAATGGGTATTCTCGTGACCTACCAAAGCATCTACATGGTGCTTGCCATAGTCATGACCCCAGTTCAGCAGTTCCTGCATGGTGTAGTCCTCATAATCATAGTTATACTGAGTCAGACGACCGCCATTTGTGGCACCGTCACCAATTTCAGCATTGTTGTAACGCTGACGAGGCTGAGAACGATGCGACATGTTTCCCTTCACAGTGAAAGAGAAATCGTATGGCAAATTCAAGGTCAGGAATGCAGTACCGTTCAGTACATTGCGCTTACGGGTATCCTTGTCCTTAGTCAGCTCGTAGGCAATATTACGGTTGTCAAGGTAATCAGACGTGGTATCCCATACGGGCTCACCATTCTGATCCAGCATGATGCTACCGTCTTCATTGTGCATATAATAAGGATAGATAGGAGCCATGTAACGGGCAGTATAGAACGGATTGGCATAGTAGCTGCCCTTAGCATTGTTATTGAAATGCTGAGTAGAGATAGCGCCGTTCACGTTGACACCAGCGGTAATCCATTTGTTCGGAGTATAAGAAGTGTTTACACGAGCTGTGTAACGCTCATAATCACTACCAATAACATAACCTCTTTCTTTCAGATAGCCGAGTGAAGAATAAACATTCACCTTCTCATTGCTATAAGTACCGGAGAGTACATATTCCTGACGCTGACCAGTACGCTCAATCCTATCCTCCCAGTCAAGGTCGGTATAGCCAGCCAGTTGGTTGGCAACCAGATTGCCTTCGCCATCAAACAGCTGATCGTTCGGGCGGTCGAAGATGTTGCGCAGGTTGACGCTGGTAATCAGCTTCTCGCTAGCGTATGCTTTGGCTGCAGCCTCGTCAAGTCCGAGAGAACCGGTCATTGCCCAGTTCTTCAGGGCTTTCCATGATGTTTCCATGAAGTCCTTTACACCCATGCGGTCATACTCGGGAATACCACGATTATAGAAACCATGATTAATCTTGAGGTTGATCTGAGCCTTGTTGGAAGAACTACCGCTCTTGGTAGTGATAATGACTACACCAGCAGAAGCACGGTTACCATAAAGAGCAGCAGAAGCAGCATCCTTCAGGACTGACATACTCTGGATATCATCCGGGTTCAGGTCAGCAATGTTACCATTATAGATAATACCGTCAACAACATACAACGGCGTATTACTACCGTTGAGCGATCCAATACCACGAATACGGATTGTAGGCTCAGCGCCAGGCTCACCATAAGTATTGTTCACCTGCACACCAGGTGCAGAACCTTCCAGGGCACCTGTCACCGTTGTACCGATACGCTTTTCAATTTCTTTGGAATCGATACTTGACACAGCACCAGTAATTGACTGACGTTTGGCAGTACCATAGGCAACGACGACCACTTCGTCGAGTGCTGTCTGGTCGCTGGTCAATACAATACGCATGTTGGGACGGGCACTCACCTCGATGGGTTCCATACCTACATAGGTAATACGAAGCATGTTCTTGCCTTCAGGACAAGTCAATGAGAACCTACCGTTAGCATCTGTAACAGTACCAACCTGAGTTCCCACGACGATTACGGTAGCACCGATAACGGGCTCACCGTCTTCCTGAGAGGTCACAGTACCGTTAACCTTTGTCTGGGCCATGACTACTCCTACCATGAGGAACAGGCATGCCAGAATCATTGTTAATCTTTCTTTCATAAATCTCTCTCGTTTTTTTAATAATAGTTTAAATATAATGCTTATTATTCGCTTTTGCTTGTGTCAAAATCTTATATGTTTCCTGTCAATTAGGGCTGCAAAAGTAATAAAATGATATGAAATTACCAAAAATTTCAATAATTTTTTTTAAAAGTGACGTGTCTTGGTAACATAAAGCAAGAAAAGCAACGGAATTTCTACGTTTGTAGTATCCGTTGCTTTCCTTATGTGAATTTATCTTTCGCCTTACCTATATATAATATATAAGGATATGCTATTTCTGAATTAGTTTCTTTCCTTCGCGAACAACCAGTCCCTTGTAGTCGTTGCCGACGCGCTGTCCCTGCATGTTGTAACTGGGATGAAGCAAATTGCCAGTCGTATTGGCTGTTGGCAGCTTAACGGCAGATGGAGTGGAAGTAGAACTGATATTAAATGTAATGAGCCTGCTGCTTGTATTCATCTTGATGTCAGACAGTCCCCATGGACATTCCTCGCCTCCCCAGGTCTTAAGATTAGCTGGTGTCGTCTCATTGTTGAGCTTTGTGACATTTGCCGTTCCAGGAAAAACATCATATGCTGTACCCATACGGCTGCTCGGACTTGTCCCTCCGGCACGTACTATTTCGTAGTAGTTGTGATTGGGATTGCTATTGACTTTGTTCTTGCTCCATACTGTCAGGTCTGTCCTGTCCACTCTGTGAACCAACAGTCCGCTGCCGGGAACGTATTCATTCCATTTATAGTCTTTGCCTTTCTGGCGGTTTTCCAATAGGAAGAATTCATCGGCAACAGGAGTCTCAATCATATATCCCTTACCTTCTTTGCTCACGTCTTCAAGCGAGTAGCTTCCCTCAGCTTCAATCTTTTCCGGCTGGTCAATGAATCCTACCAACCACCTTTCGTAGAGTGAGTATCCAATAGGAGTGCGCCCTTTGTCTCCGTCGGAGCCTTCGGCCATAACCGACCAGTCGCCAGGGTCGTTGCTTTGGCCTCCACCGGCACTGTAGTCTGAATCGTAGAAGTCGGGCAGGCCTAACACATGACTGAACTCATGGCAGATGGTGCCTATACCTGCTATGGTATGACCTCCTAATAATAGCCTTTCCCATCCGTACATTTCTACAGAACTGGCATAATCCTCAAAAGCGACACCGTCTTTTGTCACTACCTCTCCACTCGTGGAGCGAATGATGGAGCGGTGAGGCCACCAATATCTGGAATTGTTGCCGGAATAGTTGGCACCGCAACCAGGAACAATAAAGAACACCATGTCAACCACACCATCGCCGTCGCGGTCGTAGTCGGCATAGTTGATGTCAGCATCTGCGGCATCAAGTACGGCATTTATGATTTTTCTACAGCCTGAAGTTCCTTTGGGGTCTGTCTGGCTATAGTCAACCTTATATGGCCCATAGACATCGAACTCTGGCTTGAACTTGCCCAGCGAGTTGTCGCTGAAGTAGTCGCGAACGCTGCCTGTATAACTCTGGTTGTCGTAGCCAGTATATCCCTCTTTGTTTACCATATTGGTAAGCAGCTCCTTATAGTCGCTGCGAGAGAACGACTTGTCGTTGTACTCTATTAGAATAAGGAGTCCGCGGAAATTATTATAGTCGTAGTTTGCAGCTCGTCGGCTCTTAAGCGTCTCTTTCTGTCTCTGCTGAACCAGAGCATTCATTTCAGTCATCTCTGCTGTCATCTCTGGAACCAGCATCTTTTTCACTCCTGACAGGAATGCCTGCTCTGAAGCAGAGCGCTCTGCCAAATCGTGAGCTATCTGTGCAGTCGGCACTAATATTCCATCCTTCAGATCTGCATATACATAATATCCGCGACTATCCTGCACCACCGAATATCCATCATCGGTAGTATTGAAACTTCTCCATTCGTCGCCATGGAGGCGGATGGTAATGTTGGTTCCATCGGGCTGTTGTACCTTGACAGCAGCTTTATGAGCCGGGATAGCCATCACGCAGCAAACATTGAGAGCAATGGCTGTCAGCAAAAGAAATGCTCTCTTCATACTATTTGTTAATCATTTTTTTGCCATTCCTGATAATCAGACCTCTGTAGTTATTGCTGACGCGCTGGCCATGAATGTTGTAAAGCATACCATTAGCCTCTTTGGAGTCTGTGCTGAGCACACTGATGGCTGTGGGTGCATCAACCTCTAAGGGACTCTCAAGCAATTTCAGCTCATTAATAGTAGAATTGTTTGCAACATTGGTGCCATATATGGCCTTGATGTCATAATATTTGCCTGTTATGTCGCTGGGGACACTAATTCCGCTAATCTTGAAAGCATTGTATAGACGGGCGCGCTTGTCTCCTACAACAGCCCAAACACCGCTGCTTCGTTCCAGCTGGACAGCTTTCACAATTACATAATCGGAGTAATCAGACTCTGTTAATTCCTCAAGCTTTACTTCTCGGGGCTTAACCTCGTCACCAGCAGTTATGGTCAGACCGCTATCATTGGTAGAACCTTCTACGCCTACTGCCTGGAGCATGTCGTTCACCTTACCTAATTTGGCTACTAATGTGCCATTAATGCGGTCGTTTTTCTTCAAGTTAAGTCCTGTGTTAGAGAACATGATATTTCCTTTAGTATCACGAATGTATGCATCATCACCATAGACATAAAGCACCTCGGCATCCTGCAGTTGTACAAGGCATTGTTCATCCACGTCTAGCTGCTTGAATGCAGCAACGTCTATAGCCTCCACTTTCTCAACAGTTACCGTACATGAAGATTCCAACCCATTGTTACTTGTTGCGGTAATCACTGCCTTGCCAACTGCAATACCCTTGACATTACCTTCCTGATCAACGGTTGCAACCTTTTTGTTATTTGACGACCACGTCAGCGAATATTCAGCATAGTCAGGAGTAACTGTAGCTTCAATTTTCGACACAAGTCCTACACCGACAGAGAGCGTTGCAGGCAGGTTGAGCGATTTCAACTCAAAGGTGTTGGTTACATCAAATGAGATTTTCTTGTTGGACAACTTGATATTTGTCAGCCCCCACTTGGTATTCGTACCATCCCATGTCTTCAGGTTGGCTGGCGACGTGCTATTATGCAGAGACGTTTTGCCGTTTGACGGGAACAGGTCGCGTGAGGAGGCATTGCTGCTACTTGTACCATTGGCACGTACCACCTCGTAATAGTTGTGCGAGGGATTGCAGTTTATAGTGTTGCTAGTCCAGACATTGGAGCCTGGTTTCTCCACACGGTGTACCAGCATGCCACTGCCAGGCAGATAGGCATCCCACTTGAAATCATTTTTCTGACGGTTCTCCAACAAGAAGAACTCGTCGTTGACAGGAGTGTCGATGCGGTAGCCCTTGCCCTCTTTGTAAAGTGCATCCAACTGATAGCTGCCTTCTGCATTAATCTTTTCCGGTTCATCAGCAAATCCAACAGCGTATCGTTCATAAAGTGAATAGCCTACGGGAGTGCGTCCGCGGTTGTTGTCTGCACCGCTAGCCATCACAGACCATCCGCCTGGATGTTTGCTCTCACCGCCACTCTCTCCGTAATCAGTATCATAAAAGTCAGGCAAGCCTAACACATGGCTGAACTCATGGCAGATGGTGCCAATACCATCGATACAATTATTGAAGCCGGAAGGTCGGCTTTCCCAACCATACATCTCAGTAGAGCTGGCATAGTCTCTAAGATATACACCATCTTTCTTCGGATACGACCATCCGGAGGTCATTATCGAGCGGTGGGGCCACCACAGACGACTGTCATTGCCAGAATAGCTGGAGCTGTAGCCTGCAACCATAAAAAACACCAAGTCCACATATCCGTCCTTGTCGCAGTCATAATCAGCAAAGTTGACATCTGCGTCAGCTGCATTGACAGCTGCGTTAAGAATAGTCCTCGAATTGCTCGTGCCATTGGAATCATACTGGCTGTAATTAATCTTATAAGGACCTACCACGTCAAACTGAGGCGAGAACTTACCCAATGAGTTGTCGCTAAAGTAGTCACGTACACTACCTGTATAACTCTGGTCGTCATATCCTGTATAACCCTCTTTGTTTACCATTTCGGAGAGTATGTTCTTATAGTCTTCGCGAGAGAATGACCTGTCGTTGAACTCCACCAGGATAAGCAGTCCCTTAAAGTTGTTGTAGCTTGCGGCTCTGTGCGAACGTAGCGCTTTTTGCTGCTCCTGCTTTACCAGTGCCTTCATCTCGGCCATCTGAGCCGTCATCTCGGGAACCTGGTATTTCTTGACGTCAGCCAGGAATGCCTGCTCTGAAGCAGAGCGCTCTGCCAAATCGTGCGCCACCTGTGCCGTAGCCTTAAGCTGGCCGTCCTTGAGTTCTGCATACACATAGTATCCACGATCGTCTTTCACCACCGAATATCCGTCGTCAGTGGTGTTGAAACTTCTCCATTCGTCGCCATGCAGGCGAATAGTAACATAGGTTCCGTCAGGCTGCTGTACCTTATTTGCAGCCTTGTGTGCTGGTCTTGCCATCATGCTGATTGCGCAAAGCAGCAAGGTTGTCATTAATATAGAAAGTCTTTTCATATTCTTTAGTTAAAAGATAACACATTTTTAACCTTGCAAAGGTAATGCTTATCCTGCTAAACACAAAGGAAATAAACATTTTTTTTCTTTTTTTCCGAAATATAGCCTGTGGAACAAGGATATATAATAACGACAACACAGGACTGCACTGACAATCTTTTATAATGAAACGGTAACAAATGAACTCGAAAATAGTTGTCTATACTAGAGATTTTTCAGAAAAAGGTTGCAAGGTTGTCAAAACGCCGATGTGCAAAGGGTCTGCAACCTGTCGAAGGTTGTCAGAGGTTGTCAAAAGGTTGTCAAAAAAGGCAGGGGTTACAGTCCTCTGAATGATAGCTGTCGAGGATAGGCCAAAGTGCTTTGTTGTAAGGCATTTCGCAGAATTTATGATGGAGCAAAGCGTTGAATTCTCTAGAGAATTTAACCCCAACAACTATCGTAAAATGTTCTTAATGACGTGATGGAAACGACTTAAAAAGTAGCAAAAGTGTGTTGTGCGCGCAAACGCCTCGAAAAGTCTGTCAACCTTTTGACAACCTCTGACAACCTTCGACAGGTTGCAAACCCTGTGTACATCGGGGTTTTGACAACTTTGCAACCTTTTTCTGAAAAAATCCCGGTATAAGAAAAAATCGGGAGCGCATGAAGCACTCCCGATGTAATTATGATTATAAGTGTGGTTCTTACTTATTCACAAACTTTTTACCATCCTTGATAATCATACCCTTGTAGTCGTTGTTTACACGCTGACCAGCGAGGTTGTATGCAGGTGACTTACTGTCGAGCTTGTTCACGGCAACGTTGATGCCCGATCCCTCACCCTGTTTGACAGTAACGGCCAAGCGAGCGCCCTCCTGACAGAAAATCAGATTAGCCTGACGGCTAGAGGTTCCGGAAGGAAGTGCATCTGCCTGGAATATTAAGTGGAAATAAGCCTCCTTCAAAGAATTGTTTTCAACTGTGAAATGGGGGTCAATATTAATTGTCAGCCATTCGGGTTGCTCATCAGAACCATAATCTAACCACAAGTTTGGTGTTAATTCTCCAGATTCAGTTTGGTAAACAAGCATCGGTTGAATGTCATTAATAGCAACACTTCCTCCTTCAGCGGGAATTGTCAGGTCGGTAGCACTCTCTGTGTGGAGGTAGCCATAGCATGCATCAATAAATCCAACGAGAGCGTCTCCAACGAAAGTGAGATAATAACCAGAATAAGTTTCTTCATCCGTTCTGATGAGGAATGTTGTAGAGTTTCCTACGGGGTTAGGAGACATCATTCCCAATAGTGTTCCACTGAAATTGCACTCATTCCAACCCTCGAAAACCACTGCAAACTCTTCGTCTAACATCAAATATTCAAGGTCTTCGGTCATACCGAGCTCATCTTCAACATAAAACTTTGTCCATGCAAGTCTAGTAGCCTGGCTTCCAGAATTAATCTCATCGGTATTCAGGTCTGCCTGAGCTATGAGATCGCCCAATACAAAATGTCCATCTTCACTTAACGAGGCTTTGTGAATCTTACAAGTCAGTTTGGGTGTCTTAGTAAGTTGCAGAACACTTCTTTTGTAGTTATATAACATCAAGCTTATACCAGTAAAATACAATGGCTTGGCAGGCTTTCCCTGATAGTGGATTGTTGATTTGTATTTGGTAGGATCTGCTAATGTTGACAATTGTCCATTTGGACTACCCTTGGTGAAAGTATAAGGAGGATCGCTGTCTTCTTGCCAATCTGATGCTTTACCGCCAACAAACCAAGGCATACTGCTCCAGGTGAAAGGCTGTGAGGGCTCACCTTCAAGTGAAGACACTAAAATGGGAGAACAGAGAGAAATAGAGTTTTGAGGGTCTGCAAAAAAAGAAAAATCCGCAGAAGAACCTGTAATGG
>CAMHLV010000038.1 GCA_946186115.1 uncultured Prevotella sp.
ATTTTAAGTTGCAAAAATACAACATTCTTTGTATTCTGCAAAGGAAAAGCTGGAAGAAATCTATATATTTACGACAACGAGGAGATTATTATTTACGACAACTCAGACAACCTGCACAGCCTTCTTCACAGTCACCTCACAGAGGGACTGTCCGGATAGGCCCCCTGTGAGGTGGAAATCATTTAGTCTTCCAAGAAGGGAAGCCTTTCCTCTATAGACTCTTGAATCATGAAGCAATCGGTCTGCGTATCTTCAGCCTTGACGATGTCAGGAATCTTATTTTTGAAAGTAATAAACGTCCTTAGGTTTTCGATTTCTTCGCGACGCGCCTTGCTGATTTGGGCAAACTTCTCTTCACGCTCAATACCGAGGAATCTGCGGCCTAAGAGGTTTGCAGCAATGCCGGTGGTGCTGCTTCCTGCAAAAGGGTCCAGAATCCAGGCACCAGGCTTAGTCGATGCCATAATGATACGGCTCAGCAGACCCAGTGGTTTCTGCGTAGGATGCTTTGTGCATGTCTTTTCCCATGGAGCAATGGCAGGCAGTCGCCATACATCGGTCATCTGTTTGTCGTCATTGATGTGCTTCATCAGCTCGTAGTTGTAGTAGTGTGGCACCTTCGCTTTCTTCCTTGCCCAGATAACGAACTCCGTCGAATAGGTGAAATAGCGACACGAAATATTGGGCGGTGGATTTGTCTTGGCCCATGTGATAACGTTCAGAATCTTGTATCCAAGCTGCGTCAGGCTGTTGGCCACCGAGAAGATGTTGTGGTATGTGCCAGAAATCCATATCGTGCCGTTGTCCTTCAGCTTTTCACGACAGAGTGACAGCCATTTCAGGTTGAAGGCATCGATTTCTTCTTGTGACATGCTCTTGTCCCAGTCGCCTTTATCTACGCACACCACCTTGCCGCTCTGCACGCTGATGCCGCCGCTCGACAGGAAATAAGGCGGGTCAGCGAATATCATGTCGAACTTGAAGTTGAACTGCGGCAGCAACTCAAACGTATCGCCATGAAGCAGATTGAAGTCGTGGTTGGGGGATTTATAAAAAGGTTTCATAAGCTATGCCATTAATCCTCCACCACCTTCGTCCTTTCTTGCGTATGCTGTAGTCCATCCCGTTTGCCCTAAAATACTGATGGATTTTGGCGGTTGCAAGTATCGATTCTCTTGACAAATCTCTTTGAAGGGACATTCGCTGATTTTCTGTTCATCAGGTAATGATAATACGTAAGGAGTCTCTTGTATAGCAATATATCCTTCTTCGATGGAACAAGGCATCATTCTTGCTATGGGTTGAGCCTTTACTTTTTTTATTCCATTCTTCAAACAGACTTGGCAAGTTTTGTTTCTACCAGAGTGCCACATGAACGTGTGCGCATGTGTTTCGCATTCAAACTGATAGAGTATTTCTTTGCAGAATTGTTTTCCTATGACGTTATAGACAAAGTAATCTATGAGACAAGGACTTTCAATACATTCAGCTGGATACTTCTCGTTCCAGATTTCCCATACTCTGCGCCAAGCGTTAGCATTCATTGTTTCAATGTAACTGTACTGATGGCAGAAAATATCGAGGAAACTGGATACCAAAGGAATCTCCGTCTTAATTATACCCGTTCTTAATGCAACTTTTATGGTGTTTACATCGCTGGCTACATCAATTTTATCAAATCCAGTCACATCCTCCCAAACACCCAAGACTACCATGTCGCGAAGGAACATGTCTGTTTTCTTGTTGCCATATCCAGAACCATCGCACGCAATAATAGCTTCTCTGAGTTTGAAGATATCCCTATTATATTTGTCTATCAAACCATAAGGGGCACATCCTTTATCAAGAAGGAATTTTGAAATGGTTTCTGCATATCCATTTCTCTTGTCGTTTTGAGATTTGTCTGCTATTCCTATCTTGCCTATAAACGAAGCAGAGTCATCAGCAATCAATTCTTCATCAAAGATAGATGGGTCAGTCTTGAATATCTTTGCAAGTTTTGCGAACTCAAGTGAACCACGAAAATCCTGATTAGCAGTTAGGAACCTGACACGACAAACATCCTCATTACTTAAGCCGCAGGTATCATACAACTCACTAAATGCGTCACCATCAGTTTTTACATATATGGCACGTAAGGCATCTGCCACTTGTTCGCACTTCTCATCGGCTATCTTGCAATCAAGTATCTCTTTATGGTGTGCCTCCCAGAACTTATGGAAATCAGAGAAATACTCTCTGTATTCACCCAGTTCTAAAGTAGTGCCAATGCCTGGATAGTTGGTATAGAGGAAGTCGTTGATACTTTTGACTACTTTCCTCGCATCAGCCACTGACAAGGTATCAGCCTCACCTATAGCAGTCTTTATTTTCGAACAAAAGTTAGATAGCTTATCCATAGCAACATCACTTTTTCTTTATCGATGATAAATCCAGATTGGGTATGATTGCGGTATTAGTGTAATTCTTCTTATAATAAAAGGCTCGCCTTCTTGCTCTCGTAATACCTCCCTTGCCATCAGGTGCATCAGTCTTGTCTTGATTGTTTGCACCTTTCGTCTTTGGTTCCAAATACACACCCATACTGCAAGACAAACTATCAGCACGACCAGTCTTTATGTAGCTTTGTATTTCTTCCCAGTCTTTCTTGAACACGCCATTCTGAACATCTGTTGGATGGTCCAAGAAATAGTCCACAATGACATAATCATTTTGGTTAAGTGCCTTACCATTTTTCTTTGCCAAGTAAACAACCCAGAACGTCAAAGCTATTTTGCCTCTAAGCTTAGCGGTTTCCCATGTCTCTTTGGCAACCTCCATATAGTTTATCATCTGAATAGCTGTAGGCTCTTTGGCTTTGATAGAACCATCGCGATTCTTCTGCAACGGAAGTATTTTAATCTCACAGCCAATCTCTGGGATATCTGCTTCATCGCGATTGTTGTTCTCAATACCAAGAAGATTTTCGACTATTAGGCCAGACGCTCCTTTGACCATCTTAGAACGTTCAATATTCAGTTCGTCTTTAATCTCTCCTATGGTTTTGCCCTTAGATTTGCTGATGATGTCAAACAAGGGGCGCATATACTCTATCACTTTACTACTAATCATAAGACTACATATTTATATGGTTCAACTTCTTCTGCAGCATACAAAGGCTCAATTCCAATTTGCAGGTATTCCCCATTAGGATGCTCCTTAGTAGCTGAATAGTTATGTACAAGTATTTCTGTTAGTTTACCACGCTTTTTAGGGTTAGAATTAATACTCCGTGAAGCCCAAACTCTTTCTATATGGTATTCTCCATAAAGCACATCAAAGAAGTTATCCTCCTCTTTATTTCCCTTGCAATCTGAATTGCTTAACATAAAACTGAAACCTGCCTCATTAATGCGGTCACAATATTCTTTCAATCGAATTTGAGCATCATCGTTAAATGCGTCCTTTACATAATCATTAAAACTAGACGTATCACTCAGCGGGCGATATGGTGGATCGAAATAAAATAGCGTGTTACCATGAGCATGCTCAAAGGTTGCTTCAAAGTCATCTGTCATAATCTCTACTCGTTGAAGGATTTCGCTGTCCTTTCGGATTGTCGCTGGGTCACAAATCATCGGATTGGTGTATTTGCCAAACGGTACATTGAACAATCCTTGCTTATTTACGCGGTAAAGGCCATTAAAACAGGTTCGATTCAGGAAAAAGAACTTCGTGGTATTTTCTAATGGGTCAAGATTCTTCTCGTTGTAGCGCTCGCGAGTAACTAGAAAAAAATCTTTGCGTGCTTCTTCTGTTGAAAGAGCATTGTAGGCATTTTGTATATCCATCAAGGATGTTATCAAATCCTCCGGTGTGTCTCTCACGGTACGATAACAAGTCGTCAGGTCTGAGTTTACATCGTTTATGACAGCATGACGGATATTAGGGTATTGCTGCAACATGTAAAAAAGCATGGCACCACCACCCACAAAGGGTTCAATGTACGTCACATCTTCCCAAGTTTCAAAGTTTACAGGCAACTGCGCATCCAGTTGTTCTATGAGTTGTCCCTTGCCGCCAACCCACTTGATAAAAGGTTTTGCTTTTGCCATGATTATGCGAAGTTTAGTGTTACTGATGGGTTAGAAACTGGAGTGTAATAGATTTCACCATCGTTCTCTATGTCAATCATAAAGTCCTCGAAAGCTTTGCCTTCAGCATCAAAAGTAGTATAGGAATCTTCGCCCCATTCTACGCTGATTGCACACTCGTTTTCTTTCAGGTACTTTTCTAACTTCTCTTTCGCTTCTTTTGATAATGCGTTCATTGTTTTTTTTGATTTAGTCAGCCTGTGTTACCAGGTTGGTCGATAAAAATATTTTCTTTAAGATCATATTTTGTGATGTTAAAGGTGCATATTTGGCACCATAGAGGTCCATTGGTATAAGGTGAAATATCTGCACCTCAAAACACAGAACTCTTTTGTTGCTGCAAAAATACAACATTCTTTGTATTCTGCAAAGGAAAAGCTGGAAAAAATCTATATATTTACGACAACGAGGAGGGTTTTATTTACGACAACCCAGACAACTGGGACAACTTTTTGCCAATACACTCCACACTTCTTTCCACCATGTGCCATACCTGCAATTCCACGCTGTTGTAGTTGTGGGTCATAGGAGGCAAAGTTTACAAGCCGAAGGGCTACGGCATTAGGCGTTCTTCCTATAATATTGGCAAGGTGAATGACATCAGGGTTACGCCTATCCATCTTTCCAAATGGAAGTTTCAGATACAAGTTAAGCACCAATATCATCTCCTCATGTGTCCAAGCATCAGCCCTTGCCATGATATATCTATTGCAATAATTTCTTTACTTCTTCAATTGTCAGCCCGGCTATCTCAGAAATGTCTTCTACTGAAAACCCTTTGGCCTTCATTCTTTGAACGGTTTCGGCCTTCTCCTGATGAATGCCCTGCTGAAGACCTCGCTGAATGCCTTCTTGAATGCCTTTGTCCCTTGCCGTCTTCATTACACTGTAATTGTCCCAGAACACTTTTTTGCTCTCTTCATACTGACGGCGTTCCAAGTCGGAATACTTGGCAATTTCAGCCTGCTCAAAGAGTTTTTGGAACACGCGGTCCTGTAAAGCCTTGGGACGTTCCAGCAGGCGGTAGAGATTGTGAAGCACAAACATCCACTTGTCGAACATTGTCTCCAACTCGTCCTCAGTCTTGGTGAACTTAGGCATCTCAAGATAGATGAAGGTCAATTTGTCGTAAAACACATGGTGGTCTTCCGTGTCTTCCAGCTTGACCTCGTGACGGTAGCTGTCGGCAGGATATTCACCATGAGGGAACTCAAAATTCAGGATGCCCACGGTATATACGTAGTCAAGATGGTAGTCCCATTCACCCTTAGGAGCCTGCTGGCGGATGGGTGTTGTGGCATAATAGACGCTGCGGTCTTTGAAGAATGCCTGTTCTGCCTTCTGCATCTCGACGATAAAGCGACTGCCGTCTTTCGCCATGCAATAGACATCGAACACGGAACGGCGGTCGGCATAGCCGTCGCCAAGATTCTCACCATTGAGGTATTGCACGTCTTCTATCTCATTCTCCTTGCCGTTCAACAGGGCATTCAGGAAACTGATGAGCAAGTCCTTGTTCATCTCAGTACCGAACAGCTTCTTGAAGCCGAAGTCGGTGTATGGATTAATATATCTCTCTTTTGTATCGTCTGACATAACGCTGGGATTGAATGAATTCTATATTATGCCTGCAAAAATACAACTTTCCCGGAACTCTGCAAAGAAAAAAAGCCACAAAATCGTTCTTGCGGCATAAAATCACACAACAGGGCTGGGTTCTCTGTTTAATCGCTGAACCCATAAATATTGTTTTTCAGTTTTTATTTTGTCGTTTCGTTTGTTTTGTGTATTCTTGCAGGTTTTCAAGTTCCCTGCGCAATGCTTTTGACTGTTTGCGCAGTTGCGCCATAGTCATGTTGTTTATATCCAGGGCTTTGGTTTCCTTGTCTATCTCTTCCCTGTTATGTTTGATTTGCTTGCCAAGTTTGTCATACTGCTTCTTTGCAGCTTTCCATAGGTCAGAACTTTTACGTCCTTCCCGTTCTTCCTTTGCCATGGTCTGGAGATGAATCTTTCTTTTCGCCTCCAGCTCATCAATAGCTTTACCTAATTCATGGATTTTCTGCTGCCCCTTATCTGTCTCAAACAAGATGGAGGCTCTGATTTCGTCATTGGAAAAATGGTCTGCCATATCTATCTTTACTTTTCTGCAAAGATAGATAATTGCATTTCGTCACCAAAGGACAGAAGAATAGCCCTTTGGTGTTTTTGCTGAATTCTGAATATCCTGGTATTATCCGATATAAGGAAAAACACCGGGACGGTGTTCTTCTTCGGTGCAGGGTTTTGAATCGTATAACATCTTAAAGACCCAAGGTCCAATGAGCGGCGTTAAAGCTACGCTGAATCCGTAGTACAGCAGCTTGTCGCTCCAGCAGGCGTCCTCTCTTACGAAGTGCTTGCGGATGCAGAATGCTATTATGACGAAAAGCGTAATCATCGTTCTGTTTGTTATAGTTCCTTGTTTCTACTGCAAATATAGTGATTTTTCGTGAAAGGGCAAAATAAACGGAACATAAAAGGAACCTTTTCCCTGCCCTTTGGTTATTTTTCTTTCAAGTGTGTGGAAAAATGGAAAGAATTGTAATGCGGGGTTGACAATTTTTATCCCTTCAGGGCTTGTTCCAGCTGTGTGCGCAGCTGCTGGCGCACTTCGTCGGTCAGGCCGCCTCTTTTTCCAGCGAGTTAAAGAAGTCCTCATCAATCTCATACGACTATCTCACAAGGCGACAACTCCTTTACTGGTTTAACCCATAAATAACTGAATTTAAAGCATTTACGTAGCAAGTGCGCCAGCGGGCGTTCTCTGAGTCTTTGCATCTGGTCCATTAGCAGTAACACATTTGTCTTACACACCGGGGACGCTTATTTGACTTGAAGGTCAAATCGAGCTAAGCTCGTAGCCGTTGTGTACTCGACATTTCTATTTTTGCGGTTCTAAAATTTGATTATTCAGAAATTAATCGTATCCGTGCAGCCGAGAAATTAAATATTTTGTTTATGCTCTTAGGACAACGAGGCACAAATTATTCAGAAATTACTCCCAGCAATAACCCATACGCTTCAGCATGGTTTCTTCAGAAAGCCATGTATTCTTGATGTATTCTATATAGACAACATCGTCTATAATAGAGTAAATAATCTTAATTCGAGGTATGACTTTATATCCACGGAGTTCGAAGCCTACTTTCTCAGAAATGGGTTCAACAGCAGCAGATAGCGGCGATTGTGCTATCTTATGCACAGCATCCATCACTTGACTGCGCATTTTGTTATACTGCTCTTCGCCGTGCTCTTCCAGCGTGTATTGTAGCACCTCAGCAAGACTCAGCAACGCAGGTTCCGACCATCTTGTTTCTAAACTCATATAGTCTGTCGTCCAAATAGCGCTCTGCTTCTTCCTGTGAGTAGCTTTTACCTGCACGCACTTGGCTGTGGCTTAGCTGAAGGATTTTTACCAGTCTTTCTTCTTCATTCATCATACCATCGCACTTTTGATGCTGCAAAGATATGAAATACACATGAAAGTTCCAAACTTTTTCCTAAAAATCTGTGCCACGATGTCAAAGAACGATTATCTTGTTTTTTTATTTCTATCGGGCAATGCCGAGTAAACTTTCAATCTCCTTCTTCTCAAAGATACGGGTGCCGCGGCCTATCATTTGTTTGAAGGTAGTGGGGTTGTTCACCTCCTTGTCTATCACTATCAGTCAACATGTCTTGCAATCAATACCAGTAGTCAGCAGTTCGCTGGTCGTTGCAATAACAGGACAAGCTTTACGTTGCAAAAATACTACTTTCCAAGTATTCTGCAAAGGAAAAGCTGGAAAAAATCTATATATTACGACAACGAGGAGATTATTATTTACGACAACCCAGACAACTGGGACAACTTTTTGCCAATACACGGGAACTGTGACCTGTGTGATAGAATTAAACTTGGGCCTGCATAAAAAATGAATAAATAATTTGTAAGTTTCAACCTTTATTCGTATCTTTGCGATTAAAATCGCGAAGATACTCCGTCTCGGAAATAAAAAACAAAATCGTTTGTTTCTGTATTTCTCTCGACTTGCCGTATCTTTGCCATAGAAATGACTATGAAAAGATATATTGTTTAGAAACATGACAAAACAAATCATTGAATGTGTCCCTAATTATAGCGAAGGACGGGATATGGCTGTGGTGAAACAGATAACCGATGCCATAGAGTCAGTGAAAGGAGTAAGGCTGCTGGATGTTGACCCCGGTGAAGCAACAAACCGCACAGTGGTGACTTTTGTGGGCAGTCCTGATGATGTAGTAGAAGCTGCATTCCGTGGCGCTGCCAAAGCTGCACAGGTTATTGATATGCGCCAGCATCATGGGGCTCATCCGAGAATGGGTGCTACCGACGTGCTGCCGCTGATTCCTGTTGCTGGCATCTCGCTTGAGGAGTGTGCTGCACTGGCAAGGAAACTGGCAGAGCGCATGGCCCGTGAACTCAGCATTCCATGCTACTGTTACGAGGCTTCTGCCCTGAAGCCGGAACACAAAAACCTGGCTGTATGCCGTGAAGGTGAGTATGAGGCTTTGTACAAGAAGTTGACGGAGGCTGATAAGATGCCCGACATGATGCCGACGATACCTGCCGGTGGCCTGACGCCCGACTCAATACCGGAGAATATACTGCGCTCTGGTTGTACGGCAGTAGGAGCACGCGACTTCCTGATAGCCGTCAACTGGAACCTGAACACTACATCGACTCGACGTGCCAATGCCATAGCCTTTGACGTACGCGAGAAAGGGCGGCCGGTGCGCGAGGGACATCCCATCACGGGTAAGCCCAAGCGCGATGCTGATGGTAACATCGTGATGCAGCCCGGCACGCTGAAGTGTACCAAGGCCATAGGCTGGTATATAGAGGAGTATGGCATTGCCCAGGTGTCGATGAATATGACTAATATCAATGTCACGCCGCTGCACGTGGCCTTCGACGAGGTGTGCCGCTGTGCGCAGAACCGAGGCATACGTGTTACAGGAACAGAGATAGTGGGACTGGTGCCCAAGCGTGCGCTGATAGATGCAGGCAAGTATTTCCTGAGAAAGCAGAACCGCTCGACGGGTATTCCCGAGGAGGACATCATAAGAATAGCGGTGAAGTCGATGGGACTTGACGACTTGCGGCCTTTCAACGTCAGCGAGAAGGTGATAGAATACAGAATGGAGGATGCTGACAGCAAGAAGCTGGTGAATCTCAGCGTTGAGGCTTTCGCCAATGAGACATCACGCGAGAGTCCTGCGCCCGGCGGGGGAACAATCGCTGCCTATATGGGGGCTTTAGGGGCTGCATTGGGTGCGATGGTGGCTAACCTGTCGTCGCATAAGGCCGGGTGGGACGAGCGCTGCCCGGAGTTTTCGCAGTGGGCAGAGCGCGGACAGATATTGAAGGATAATCTGCTGCATCTTGTAGATGAGGACACCGAGGCATTCAACGAGATAATGGCTGCTTTTGCCATGCCTAAACTGACTGAACAGGACAAGGCTCTGCGCAGTCAGGCCATACAGAATGCCACGCTGCATGCCGCAGAGGTGCCCCTGCAGACGATGAAGGCCAGTATGGAGGTTTTCGACCTCTGTCGCGCAATGGCTGCCGAGGGTAATCCGGCCAGCGTCAGCGATGCCGGAGTGGGAGCCCTGGCAGCTCGTGCTGCTGTGCTGGGAGCGGGACTGAATGTGAAGATCAATGCCGGTTCGCTGAAAGACCGCAGCAGTGCCGATGCTCTCATAGCCGAGGCCGACAGGCTTATTGGCGACGCCAACAAGGCTGAGCAGGAGGTGCTCGCTATCGTTGAATCGAAACTCTAACCTGAGAAAAACCTAATAACTAAAAACCGTAATATGACTACTGAAGATTTTCAAAAAGAGATTAGGATGGGCATTCCCGACACGCTGCCTGAGAAGCCTGTCTATGATACCACTGTTAACCACGCCCCGAAACGTAAGGATATCCTTACGCAGGAGCAGAAAAAGCTGGCACTGCGCAATGCCCTGCGCTACTTTCCCGAGCATCTGCACAGACAGCTGGCTCCTGAGTTTGCCGATGAGCTGCAAAGGTATGGGCGCATCTACATGTACCGATACCGCCCGCAGTATGAGATGTATGCACGTCCCATCGACGAGTATCCTGCCCGCAGTCGCCAGGCTGCCGCCATCATGCTCATGATACAGAACAATCTGGACCCGCGCGTGGCACAGCATCCTCATGAACTTATTATATATGGTGGCAATGGTGCTATCTTCCAGAACTGGGCGCAATACCGGCTGGTGATGCGCTATCTGAGCGAGATGACTGACGAACAAACGCTGGTAATGTATAGCGGACACCCGCTGGGACTGTTCCCCTCGCACAGGAATGCCCCACGTGTGGTTGTCACCAACGGAATGGTGATACCTAACTATTCCAAGCCTGACGACTGGGAGCGGCTGAATGCCCTCGGAGTGAGCCAGTATGGACAGATGACGGCAGGCAGCTATATGTATATCGGTCCGCAGGGTATAGTGCATGGCACTACCATCACCGTGCTCAATGCTGCCCGCAAACAGGGCGGCGGTACGGCGGGAAAACTCTTCGTCACGGCAGGACTGGGAGGAATGAGCGGTGCCCAGCCTAAGGCCGGAAACATAGCCGGAGTGGTGAGCATCACTGCCGAGATAAATCCTGCTGCCACCCAGAAGCGCTACGAACAGGGGTGGGTGGATGAAGTGTATGACGACATAGAAGAGCTGTTCGGACATGTCAACGACAGTATAGCCAAAAAGGAGGCACGCAGCTATGCATATCAGGGAAATGTGGTAGATCTCTGGGAGTATGCTGCCGAACATGATATCCATGTTGACCTCGGTTCTGACCAGACGTCACTTCATAATCCCTGGGCTGGAGGATACTATCCTGTGGGACTGTCGCTGGAGGAGTCGAAAGCGATGATGGCCGATAATCCTGAACTGTTCAAGGAGAAGGTGCAGGCATCGCTGCGCCGACATGTTGCGGCTATCAACAAGCTCACGGCTCGCGGCATGTACTTTTTCGACTATGGCAATGCCTTCCTGTTGCAGGCCGGACGTGCGGGAGCGGATGTCTTTGAGCCTGATGCCGCAGCGCCGCAACAGGCCGACAAACAGCAACAGGCGGAGAGGCGCTTCAAATATCCCTCGTATGTCCAGGATATCATGGGACCAATGTGCTTCGACTATGGCTTCGGACCGTTCCGCTGGGTGTGTGCCTCGGGCAAGCCTGCCGACCTCGCTGTTACCGACGATATAGCATGCCATGTGCTGGAAGAGATTGCCGCTACGGCTCCTGCTGAGATTCGCCAGCAGATGCACGATAACATCCAGTGGATTCGCGGCGCCCAGGCAAATCACCTCGTGGTGGGCTCTCAGGCACGCATACTCTATGCCGACTGCGAGGGACGTACAAAGATTGCTGCCGCCTTCAACAAGGCCATTGCCGAAGGCCGACTGAGCGGGCCTGTTGTACTAGGTCGCGACCACCACGACGTGAGCGGTACCGACTCTCCATACCGCGAGACCAGCAATATCTACGACGGTTCGCAGTTCTGCGCCGATATGGCCGTGCAGAATGTGATAGGCGATGCTTTCCGCGGCGCTACATGGGTGAGCATACACAATGGAGGCGGAGTAGGCTGGGGCGAGGTCATCAACGGTGGCTTCGGAATGGTGATTGACGGTAGCGAAGAGAGTGAACGCCATATCCGCGAGATGCTGTTCTGGGATGTCAACAACGGCATAGCACGCCGCTCGTGGGCCCGCAACAGCGGTTCAATGGATGCTATACGCCGTGAGATGGAGCGCACGCCCGAGTTGAAGGTGACGCTGCCCAACCTGGTTGACGATGAAATCATAGAGAACTTACTACCTTAATTATATTATGGCAAACATACATTATATCAGTGCCGAGCATCTGACTATTGAGCGCATCGGCGAAATCATTTACAACAACTACAAGTTGGAACTCAGCGAAGATGCCAAGGTTCGCATCCGCCGCTGCCGCAACTATCTGGACAAGAAAATTGACCGCAACGGCGAACCGGTTTACGGTGTCACCACAGGCTTTGGCTCGCTGTGTAATGTCAGCATCGGCAAAGACCATCTTGCACAGCTGCAGATAAACCTCATCAAGTCGCATGCCTGTGGTACGGGCGAGAGGGTGCCCAACGACATCGTGAAAATCATGATGCTGCTGAAGATACAGTCGCTGAGCTACGGATATTCTGGTTGTAAGCTGGATACCGTACAGCGACTGGTGCAATTCTTCAATAACGACATCTATCCCATTGTATATAAGCAGGGCTCACTGGGGGCTTCTGGTGACTTGGTGCCCCTGGCTCACATGTGTCTGCCGCTGGTAGGCCTCGGCGAGGTGGAATATCAGGGCAAGGTGATGGCCGGAGAGGAAATGTTGCGGAAGAAGCGCTGGAAACCTATTGAACTGGCATCGAAGGAGGGACTGGCATTGCTCAATGGTACGCAGAATATGAGTGCCTTCGCCGTGTGGTCTCTGTTGCAGGCGCAGCACCTGAGTGACTGGGCCGACACGATAGCGGCGCTGTCGCTCGACGCCTTCGACGGCCGTGTTGAACCGTTCAACCCCATCGTCCATGCCATACGTCCGCACCAGGGACAGATAGAGACGGCTCAGCGTATGCGCGAACTGCTGGAGGGTAGCCAGATAGTAAACTCCATCAAAGCCCACGTGCAAGACCCGTACTCTTTCCGCTGCGTGCCTCAGGTTCACGGTGCGGTGAAGGACACCATACGCTACGTAAAGTCTGTCATCGACAAGGAGATAAACTCGGCTACCGACAATCCCGTGGTATGTCCTGACGAAGACCTCATCATTTCGGCCGGCAACTTCCACGGTGAACCTATCGCCCTGCCCATCGACTTCCTGTCGATAGCCATGAGCGAACTGGCAAACATTGCAGAGCGCCGCATATACCGCCTGGTGTCGGGCACGCGAGGCCTGCCAAGTTTCCTGGTGGCCAATCCGGGAGTAAACAGCGGATTCATGATAACACAGTACACAGCGGCATCGGTGGTCAGCCTCAACAAGTCGCTGGCCATGCCGTCATCGGTAGATAGCATACCATCATGTCAGGACCAGGAAGACCTCGTATCGATGGGTGCCAACGCTGCCATAAAATTATATAAGGTGATTCTGAACACCGAGCGCGTGCTGGCTATCGAACTCTTCAATGCTGCGCAGGCACTTGACTTCCGTCTGCCGCTGAGGTCGTCGGTACCGCTGTGCCGCCTGTATGACGACTTCCGCAAGGTGGTTCCATTCATACTGAATGATGAACTCATGTATCCTCATATTGCCAATGCTGTGGAATTTCTGCGTGGACACCAACCGCTAAGCTACAAATGACGCTGATAGTAAAGAATATAGGATTGCTGGCGGGCATCCAGCCTGCCGGCATATCCTGTCTCTGTGGCGACAGGATGGCCGGCATGGAAGTGATGCGCGACGCTTGGCTGCTGGCGGAGGATGGATATATCAAAGACTTCGGACAGGGCAGCGCTCCCGACATCTCTGCCGATGAAACGGTGGATGCCGAGGGTGGGGCATTGTTGCCATCCTTTTGCGACAGTCATACTCATCTGGTGTTTGCTGCCAGCCGCGAAGGGGAGTTCGTGGATAAGATCCGCGGACTGAGCTATGCCGAGATAGCCCGTCGCGGCGGTGGAATACTGAATACTGCCGACCGCCTGCATGAAATGTCGGAAGATGAGCTTTATGAATCATCGATGGCGCGTATTGACGAGATAGTGAAAAAAGGAACGGGAGCAGTGGAAATAAAGAGCGGATACGGTCTGAACACTGCCGACGAGCTGAAAATGCTGCGTGTCGTCAGGCGCATCAAAGAGAGTTGCCCGATGGTGGTAAGGAGTACGTTCCTCGGAGCGCATGCTGTGGGGCGCGAATATACGGGGCGGCAGGCCGAATATGTGGATATGCTCATCAGCGAAATGATTCCTGAGGTAGGTCGCCAGGGCTTGGCAGACTATATCGATGTGTTCTGCGACGAGGGATTCTTCACTCCCGCCGAGACGGCCCGCATTCTGGAGGCTGGTGCGCAGTACGGCATGCGCCCGAAGATTCACGGTCAGGAGTTGGCCGACAGCGGAGGCGTGGAAGTGGCCGTTGCCCACAATGCCCTCTCGGTGGATCACCTGGAAAGCATGACAGAGCGAGATATCCAACTGCTGAAGGAAAAGGTGATAGCGGATGGTGAAGACGCACAGACGACGGTTCCTACGGCTCTGCCGGGCACGTCGTTCTTCCTGAATATGCCCTTTGCCCCTGCCCGCAAGATGATTGCTGCCGGACTGCCACTTGCCATTGCCAGCGACTACAATCCTGGATCAACACCGTCGGGCGACATGAAATTTGTGGTGGCTCTGGCTTGCATCAAGATGAGGCTGCTGCCCGAGGAGGCTCTGAATGCTGCCACGGTGAACAGCGCCTGCGCCATGGGAGTGAGTGAACTGTGTGGTTCCATCACGCGTGGAAAACTGGCAAACTTCTTCATCACAAAGCCTATCCCGTCGCTGGATTACATTCCCTATGCTTACACACAGCCTATCATCAGAAGGGTGTTCCTGAGAGGCTTGTCGCCTATTTCAGCTTCATCAGAAGCATGCCGATAAGTATCCAGATGATTTCGCGGACGCGGCAGATGATGCTGACGAAAATTCCTAAGGCTGCGGAGAGACCGAGGGCGGCAATGGATAGCACGAAACCGCCTTCCTGAACACCCAACTGCATGGGCAGGAAGCCGATGAGGTTGGCAAAGAGCGTGGTGAAGGCCACAATGAGGATGCTATGCAGGAAGGTGAGCGTGAGTCCGCCCAAACCGCCGCCGCAGTCTATGCCGAAAAGCAGTAGCATGAACATAACCTCCATGCTCTGGACTACGCGCGACGAATATTCCAGCACGAGACTGGTGTAGAAAGCCCGCGTGTCTTGGTGATAGAGGGCGGCTATCTGTTCGTCGATATTGTGAAGTGCCTCGGCATGGCGCTGCTGGAAGCGGCTGCTCCAGCCTCTGAGCCCTGGTATCTTGCCTATCAGATTGAGCACATATACTACGAGTCCGTTGCGGTAGCCTCGTGAGAATATCCAGAACGCCACCAGGCAGAATACGACGATAGTGCCGAGTATGGTGCCTATAGCCACCGTGATAGGCATGTCGCCTACCAATACCAAGGCGAGGTAGATGAATATAGAGATGAACCAGAACCAGAAGTGGGCAAAGAAATGCATCATGGCATAGAGGATGACACTCGACGTGGCGTGCTGCTTGTCGATATCCTTGGATAGTTCCATGATACGATATGGCTCGCCACCCAGTCCGCCTACGGGCGTGGCATAGTTGAGGGCATAGCCCGTGATGGTCAGCCGGTAGATGCGCCAGAAGAATTTCCTGCTTGACAGTCTGCGACTGGCGATTTCGTCTTTGCCCACATTTCCGAGGATGATAGCACGCCAGGCAAGGGCATTCAAAGCATAGACAACAACCCATATTCCAACTATCGGGATTAGCCAATAGCCGGCATGGGTGATATGCTGCCACAACTCGACGAAACTGACGTCGAATGTGAACAGCATGACAACCACTGCTACACAGCCGAGGAAGAAAAAGAGGTTGTTCAGTCGCTGCTTAGTCCAAGTCATTGTTTCTCGATTGAGTCTGCAATGCGGCGGCAGAATGCTTCGTGACGGCGATTGACGTACAAGTACAGCAGTCCCATGCCAACGATTTCCCATACGAAATTCATGACTGGAATGTCGAGCAGACAGAACAGGAAAAGCCAGAACGAACGGAAATTGAACGTGAGCAGGCCGTTCCAAAAGATAACAGGAAGAGAGGCGTCGTGGAATTCCTGGCGCACAGACGCCGGAATGTTGTCGGTAGAACCGAACTTCTGGCGCAGCGTCTGCATGAGGCGCTGGAACTGAGGAGTGACTTTCTCCTGTTTCTTGGTATAGTCGATATATGACTTCTGGAAGTATCGCTCGCCCCAACTGGTTTCACTGCCCATCTGGTCGTAGATTTCCTGCTGGCGGACAGAGTTGTCGAGCTCGCTGCCCTTCTCTCCTTTAAGGAAGAACAGGTGTACCTGAATGTAGTAGTCGGCCAGGCGTTGCTGTCCGGCCAACCCGCAGACGCCCGAGATAATACCAAGCACGTAAACTACTGCAGTGGCTATGAGCGCATTCTCTTGTGTGTCGGCTATCCCTAACCACGAGAATTCTAAGTCGTGGTGCAAATAGAAACGATATACCAGCGCGTGGTAGATGGGGATAAACCAGGCAAAGCCTGCCACACCGTCGAGGATGCGTCCCAGGCGGCTCTTCTTGCCCGTCATGCGTGCCAACTGGCCGTCGGTACAGTCGAAGATGTCTGCTATCATGAGTAGCAGTATGGCAATGAGGTTCATCACAAATCCCCACGTTCCGCTATAATAGAAACTGCCGCAACCAAAGAAGATAGCGCTTGCTGCGCCTATTACCATAGACCAGATGGTGACGGTATTGGGGTGCACATCGAACTTTGCGAAAGCCAGTGCGCAATAATAACAGAAAGGACGGATGACATGGAGGTCAAGCCAGTCTTCCGTCTCTGATGATTTTAGTGTCGCTTTAAAATTCTCGTCCACTTCTTACTTCAATTCTTCAATTCTTCAACTCTTCAATCCTTCAATTCTTCAATCCTTCAATTCTTCAATCCTTCAATTCTTCAACTCTTCAATTTTTCATACACTGCCTTGATGGTGTCGCAGACAAACTGTGTCTGTTCCTTGCGACCAAGTGTAATGCGCAGGCACGACTCGAGGCCCTTGTCGCCCATAAACTTAATCTTGTAGTCTTGAATCTTGAGGGCTTCCATCAGGGCATCCTTGATCTCAAGAGGATACTTGATGAGGATGAAGTTGGCTACTGACTTGTAAACCTTGAAGCCGGGAAGCTGTCCCAGTTCCTTCTTATACAGCTGGCGGCCCCATTCCATGTCGTCGGCAACGCGGCGGTAGTGCTCGTCGCTTTCGAGGGCGGCCAGTGCCACAGCTTCAGAGAAGCGGTTGTAGCCCAAATACTTGTTGACGTAGCTCAGGAACTGATCGTGGCCCTTGCCGATGAATCCGAATCCGCAGCGGAGACCGGGCAGTCCGTAGAACTTCGACAGCGTGCGGGAGATAATCAGGTTTGAGTATTTGTTTACCAGGGGAGCAATATAGTCGGTATCGCTCGAAATGAAGCTGGCATAAGCCTCGTCGATGAGCACAATCGTGTCGGAGGGGATATTCTCCATGATGCGGCCCGTCTCTTCAGGTGTCAGACCGTTGCCGGTGGGGTTGTTGGGCGAAGCCAGCAGCAGCATGCGGGGATGCACGCGGTTGGCGTATTCTATGACCTCATCGACATCGTAGGCAAAGGTGTCTTCCTGCTCGTGCAGGGGATACATCTCGAAGGTGCCGCCGCACTCAGAGGCTACGCGGTTGTAGTACCACCATGAGAACTCGGGGATGAGAATCTTGGTGTTGGGTGTCTGGGCGTCTCCCTGGCTGTTGATAGACAGGAAGTAGTGGATGGCATTCTTCAGCATATCCTCGCCACCATAGGTCAGCAGCACCTGCTCCTCGGGGACATTGTAGATTTCGCTCAGTCGGACACTGATGACACTCTTCTTGCCCTCATCGTAGATGCGAGTATAGAAACACAGTGTCTTGGGGTCGAAATTCTTGATGGCTTCAACCACCTTCTGACTTGGCTCGAAATTGAATTCGTTTCTATCAAGATAATTCATGTTCTTTCTTATTTAATGTTGTTACAGCCTGCAAAGGTACGAATTTAAATTGGAAATTGAAAATTGAAAACTGAAAATTAAGTGAAAAGTGTATAATTTCTCGCTTGTTACCAATTTATTTTGTATCTTTGCACAGTATTTATCAAATATTGCAGATGAAAAAAGTATTTGTTGTAACTGCAGCAGTATGTGCCGCCTTTGTTCTGGCAGCGTGCAGTGAGAAGAAAAAGAGTGACGACATCATAGCCCCACGGGTGGTCAAGGCCAAGCCTCAGGCTCCGGTGAGGATGCAGGAGTATAATGACGAGCGTGATGTGGAATGGATAGGGAAGACATATCATGTGGCTATTCATCGCCAGCCTTCCGACTCGCTGCCTATGGTGAAGGATGATACAGGGCAGAAGTTTGTTGACAATGTCTTTTCGCTGGTTGTCTCACGTGCTGACGGCTCGGTATTCTTCAGCCGCACATTCACGAAACCGGCTTTCAATGACTATATCACCAATGAGTTCCGTAAGGCGGGAATCCTGGAAGGTCTTGTGTTTGACAAGGCCGATGGCGACTGGTTGGAATTTGCTGCCAGCGTAGGACTGCCACAGACGGACGAGTATATTCCTATGATAGTCAGACTGTCGCGAATGGGACAGTTGGTTATCAAGCAGGATACACAGATGGATACCAACGGCGACACTGGCAACGATTCGCAGTCAGACAGCAACGACGACGATATCTAAATACCTAAACCGTCTCGGCTACTATGCCTTTCCACTGCTCGCATAGTGCTGTCATAGCGGGAAATATGAGGTCGGCTCCTTCTGCTGCCAGAATAGCGTCGGGCAGCGGACCGGTGTTGACGGCAATGGTGAAACAGCGGGCTGCAACGGCAGCACGCACACCCAGCGGCGCATTCTCTACGACGATGGTCTCCCATGGTTCCACTCCGCATTTCTTCATCCCCATCAGGTAAGGCTCTGGGTTGGGCTTTCCGTGTGTCACGTCGAAGGCCGTCACGATGAGTTCCTTACGGAGCAGACCGTCGAAGTCTGTCAGCAACTTATCCAGCAGAGCGTGCTGTGCGCTGCCGGTCACCACGCAGATCTTCAGTCCGCCGTCTTTTATCTGCTGCATCAGGGGTTTGATGCCGGGCATGATTCTGGCTGGAGTCTGCTGGCAGTGGTATGCAAACACCTTTGCCTTATGGTCATACATCTCCTGGGCTTCGTCGTCAGAGAGTTCGCGGTGCCACTGCTCGCGTGCCAGTTGCTTGATGGTCTCTACGCCGCGCATGCCCTCATATTGGTAGGCTCCCTCGTAGGGCATGTCCAAGCCGTAGGTTGACATCGATTCGTGCCAGCTGACGGAGTGGTTCGACATCGAGTCGTAGATGACGCCATCCATATCGAAAAGCACGGCTTTCGGGCTAAACTGCCCGAAGCCGTGCTTATTTATGAAATGCGTGATAGCCTTACTCATTTGCAATGCGCTCCTTTATTGCTTTTGAGTCAGCCTCGTAGCCAGGCTTGTCGAGCAGGGCAAACATATTCTTCTTGTATGCTTCTACTCCAGGCTGATTGAACGGGTTGACACCGAGTACGTTGCCGCTGATGCCGCAGCCAATCTCGAAGAAATAGATAAGCTGACCAATATAGTACTCGTTGAGTTCGGGAACGCTGATGCGGATGTTGGGCACTCCGCCGTCAACGTGAGCCAGACGTGTTCCTAACTCAGCCATCTTGTTCACTTCATCGACACGCTTGCCTGCCAGGAAGTTCAGTCCGTCAAGGTTCTCGTCGTCGCTGGGGAACAGCAGGCTGCGGTTAGGCTTCTCGATCGAGATAACGGTCTCGAAGATGGTGCGCTCGCCGTCCTGAATCCACTGACCCATAGAGTGCAGGTCGGTAGTGAAGTCGCAGGATGCAGGGAAAATACCCTTCTTGTCCTTACCTTCTGATTCTCCGTACAGTTGCTTCCACCACTCAGAGATGAAATGCAGCTTGGGCTGGTAGTTCACCATGATCTCAATCTTCTTGCCAGCGCCATAGAGTCCGTTGCGCACTGCAGCATACTGGGCAGCGAGGTTCTCTTCGAAAGGAACATCCTTGCCGCAAGCCTTCTCCATATCGGCAGCGCCCTGAACGAGGGCCTTGATATCGAAACCGGCGCAGGCTATTGGGAGCAGACCTACTGGTGTGAGAACCGAGAAGCGTCCGCCGACATTGTCAGGGATGATGAATGACTTGTAGCCTTCCTTGTCGGCACAGGTGCGTGCAGCACCACGCTTGGCATCGGTAACGGCTACGATAACATCCTTGGCAGCCTCCTTACCCATCTGGGCCTCGCACTGTTTCTTCAACAGGCGGAAGGTCAGTGCTGTCTCGGTCGTTGTGCCTGACTTGGAGATGTTGATGACACCGAATTTCTTTCCTTTGAGATACTCGGTCATCTCCGAGAGGTAATCCTCACCGATATTGTTGCCGGCAAAGAGGATGACGGGGTTCTTCTTGTCCTGGATGAGCCATGTGAACGAATTGCCCAAAGCCTCGATCACGGCGCGTGCTCCCAAATAAGAGCCGCCGATTCCGGCTACTACTACCACCTCGCACTTCTCGCGCAGCGTATTTGCTACAGCCTGTACCTCGTCGAGGAATGCAGGGGTGATGGATGACGGCAGATGTAACCATCCCAAGAAGTCGTTGCCAGGGCATGTCCCATCTTCCAAAGCCTGCTGAGCGGCTTTCACCTTTGGCTCGAAAGCCTTCACAGCACCTGCTTCCAGGAAGCATGCTGCCTTTGTGATGTCAAGTTTGATGTTGTTCATAACTGTTTTAGTAATGTTTATTTTAACTATCTGAAAGAGTCGGTCAATAACTTTATTTCAATCTGCGGGCTTATGCGCTCATAAAGGATGTTATAGACGGCGTCGAGTATGGGCATGTTGACGTGGCAGTGGCGGTTGATCTCCTTCATGCATTTCGTGCCGAAATATCCTTCTGCTATCATCTCCATTTCTATCTGGGCTGACTTTACCGAGTAGCCTTTTCCTATCATGGTGCCGAAGGTGCGGTTGCGCGAAAAGTTGGAGTAGCCTGTCACCAGCAGGTCTCCCAGATATACGCTGTCAACAATATTGCGCTCTATGGGGTGTACCACCTTGAGGAAGCGTGCCATCTCCTGTACGGCATTCGACATCAGCACGGCCTGGAAGTTGTCGCCGAACTTCAGTCCGTTGCAGATGCCTGCTGCTATGGCATAGACATTCTTCAGCACGCTGGAGTATTCTATTCCTATGACGTCGGTTGACGTCTTGGTCTTGATGTAGTTGCTGGACAGGATATCGGCAAAAGCCTCTGCTTTCTCCATGTCGGAGCATCCTACGGTGAGGTAGGAGAGGCGCTCAAGAGCCACTTCCTCTGCATGCGAAGGTCCGCCGATGCATGCCAGGTTTTCGTAAGGTACGTCATACACTTGATGGAAGAATTCCGAGCATACCAGATTCTCGTCGGGCACGATACCCTTGATGGCCGTCACGATGTATTTGTCGCGAATGCGCGTCTTGAGCTTTTTCAGGTGACTCTTCAGATAGGGCGACGGAGTGACGAACACCAGCGTGTCGTACTGCTGCACTATCTTGTTAAGGTCGCTCGAGAAGGATATCTCGTCGATGTTGAAGTGGACACTCATCAGGTAGGCCGGGTTGTGGCCAAGTCGCTGGAAGTCTTCTATACGATCGTCGCGACGCATATACCAACCTATGTGGTGAGTCTTTCCCACTACAATCTTGGCTATAGCCGTAGCCCACGAGCCTCCACCAATAATCGCTATTCGTCCGCAGTCGTACATTAACAATAAACGTTAGCCAATAACCAATAAACAATAAACGTTAGCCAATAAACGTTAGGCTTGCGCCTTTTCAATCCATTGTGCGATGTCGTCAACAGAAGGCTTCTGCATGTCGAGCTTGTACTTCTTCACGATGTCGCCAATCTTCTGCTGCAGGCCCTGGGCCTTCTCGCCGGAGATGTTCTGCACGAGGTTGAAACCAGCCTTGCGCAATACAGGCACCCACTCTTCGCCGACTCCTATTTCTGCCCATTCAGCCGGTGTTGACTGAGGAATCTTCTTCTCGGGCTTCATCTGCGGGAACAGCATGACCTCGCCAATGGCAAACTTACCCGTGAGGAGCATCACCAGACGGTCGATACCGATACCGATGCCAAACGTGGGGGGCATACCATATTGCAAGGCGCGGAGGAAGTCGTGATCGATGATCATAGCTTCGTCGTCGCCCTTGTCGGCAAGGCGCATCTGCTCTACGAAGCGCTCTTCCTGGTCGATGGGGTCGTTGAGCTCTGAGTATGCGTTGGCCAGCTCTTTACCGTTCACCATCAGCTCGAAACGCTCGGTGAGACCGGGCTTGGAGCGGTGCATCTTGGTAAGGGGCGACATCTCAACGGGATAGTCGGTAATGAAAGTAGGCTGTATGAATGTGCCTTCGCAGAACTCGCCAAAGAGCTCGTCAATCAGCTTGCCCTTACCCATGGTTTCATCAACGTCCATGCCCTTTGAGAGGCAGAACTGACGAATCTCGTCCTCTGTCTTGCCGTCGCAGTCAAAACCGGTCTTCTCCTTGATGGCATCGAGTATGGGCAGTCTGCGATAAGGTGCTTTAAACGAAATGATATTGCCGTCAATTTCCACTTCAGGCTTGCCGTTGACAGCGGTACAGATCTCCTCCAGCATGTTTTCCGTAAATGTCATACCCCACAGCAAGTCCTTATAGCTGACATACAGCTCCATGCAGGTGAACTCGGGGTTGTGAGTCTTGTCCATGCCCTCATTGCGGAAATTCTTGCCCATCTCATAGACGCCCTCGAAACCGCCGACAATCAGGCGCTTCAGATACAGCTCTGTGGCAATGCGCATATACATGTCCTGGTTCAGCGCATTGAAGTGTGTGATGAACGGACGTGCTGAGGCACCGCCGGCAATGTTCTGGAGTATCGGGGTGTCAACCTCAGTGTATCCGGCATTGTCCAAGATGCGGCGTATAGTGCGAATAATGGTGGCACGCTTGAGGAAAGTCTCCTTCACGCCAGCATTTACAATCAGGTCAACATAGCGCTGGCGATAGCGCAGCTCGGGATCGTCAAAGGCATCGTAAACCTTGCCGTCGGCATCGGTCTTCACGACAGGCAGTGGCTTCAGACTCTTGCTAAGCACTGTCAGCTCCAACACATGCACGCTGATCTCACCGGTTTTTGTGCGGAATACATATCCCTTGACACCGATGAAGTCGCCAAGGTCGAGCAGCTTCTTGAAAACTATATTATAAAGGTCTTTGTTCTCGTTCGGGCAGATAGCGTCACGCTGTACATAAACCTGAATGCGCCCCTTGGAGTCCTGTAATTTGGCAAAGGCGGCTTTTCCCATGATACTCTTGCTCATGATACGACCGGCGATGCTCACCATGCGACTGTTCTCAGGTGTTGCTGTCTCGCGCACATCGTTGCCTTCTTCGTCTTTACCAATGACGGGCAAATCCTCAAAATCGTTGATGATGTCGGTGCTCCATGCTGTTACAGGGTATTCTGCTGCAGGATAGGGGTTTATGCCCATCTGGCGCAACTGTTGCAGACTTTCGCGTCTGCCAATCTCTTGTTCACTAAGTTCTAAAACGTTCATTGTTATCGTTTCGTTTTTCGTTTTCCGTTTTCGTCTTATCGCTTGCAAAGATACGAAATAAATATGAAATATGTATGATGATTTAAGAATTATTAGTCCGTAGGTTAAATATTTACTAAAAAAGTTGACATATGTTTGGAAGTTTGTAGAATAATGACTATATTTGTAGCAGTTTTAAATTTGAACTATGACACACGAAAGTATGAAGACTCGGGTGGTGGGTGTCGATATACGTTTGGAACGTACTACCACTGCCATTATAGATGTGCGAGGCAACATTATCGCGAAGGATGAATTCCCTACTGGAGACAGCCCGAATGTGAGTGATTTTACATCAGTACTTAGCGAGAATATCATTAATCTTGTTGAGGCCAACGGCGGATATGAGAGCATACGCTCTGTGGGTATCTGCTGTCCGAGTGCCAATTTCCAGACAGGCTGTGTAGAGAATGCTCCCAACCTGCCCTGGAAGGGAGTGGTGCCATTGGCTGCTATGGTGCGCGACCGTATGGGACTGGCTGTGGCTTTGGGAAACAACGCCCATGTGCGTGCCTTAGGCGAACATGCTTATGGTATGGCTCACGGCATGAGAGACTTTATTGTCGTCACACTAGGTAATGGTGTCGGAAGTTGTATATTCTCCAATGGTACAGCCCATCTGGGGCGCGATGGCTTCGCTGGCGAAATTGGTCATAGTTGTGCTCAGCGCGACGGCCGTCAGTGCGGATGTGGCAATAAAGGTTGCTTAGAGATGTACACCTCTGGCAAGGGTGTCGTGATGACAGCTAAAGAACTGTTGGCCGAGAGCGACCAGCCATCCCTGATGCGCCAGGCTGACAATCTGTCGGCAAGTCTCATTTCCTCTTTCTGCGACCAGGGCGATGCTCTGGCTATTGAGACTATGCGCAGAACGGGGTATATACTTGGTATAGGTTTGGCAAACTATGCTTCCATAGTCAATCCCGAAGCTATTATTTTCACTGGTGGCGTGGCCCATGCCGGCAATTACCTCTTCGATCCTATGGAAGAGTCTTTCAATGCCCACGTGTTCCATAATATTCAGGGAAAGGTGAAATTCTTTGTGTCGCAGATAGAAGACAGTGAAGCCAACCTGTTGGGAGCAAGTGTTCTGGCATGGAGTGTGAAGGAGTATTCCCTGTTTAAATAATATAAGGTGTGACATGAACGAGAAGTATTCCATAAAGAGTAGGGTGGTGGGCGTTGATATCGGTGTGGAGTTTACGACATACGCCCTTGTCGATATCCGTGGCTTCATCCTCGCAGAGGATCGTAT
Source organism: uncultured Prevotella sp. (assembly GCA_946186115.1). Taxonomy (GTDB): domain Bacteria; phylum Bacteroidota; class Bacteroidia; order Bacteroidales; family Bacteroidaceae; genus Prevotella. The sequence continues at coordinate 24,984 of CAMHLV010000038.1, forward strand.
CCGCACTCAGGATTTCCCTGACGTAAATGATTTTGTGAGTGAGCTCAGCGAGAAGATTGTCACACTTGTTGAAGAGAATGGCGGATATGAACTGGTCCGCTCGGTAGGTATCAGTGTGCCCAGTGGAAATTTCCTGTCAGGCTGTATAGAGAATGCCGGCAACATGCCTTGGAAGGGTATTGTGCCCTTGGCAGCAATGTTGCGCGACCGCATGGGACTAGCCGTGGCTTTGGCTAATGACGCCCATGTGACGGCCATCGGCGAGCGAGTATATGGTTCTGCCCACGGCATGAATGACTTCGTAGTAGTATCCCTGGGCCACGGAGGTGTCGGCAGTTGCTTCTTCTCCAGCGGCAGTCCTCATTTAGGCACATCGGGGTCAGCCGGTGAGTTTGGGCATATCTGCGTTGAGGATAACGGCCGCTTATGCGGTTGCGGTCGCAGGGGCTGTCTGGAGGAATACGCTTCAAAGCGTGGTATTCTTAAGACCGCCCGCGAGGTGCTGGAGGGCAGTAGTGAGCCCAGCATGATGCGCACGCTTCAGGAGCTTACTCCCGCAAGCATCGGATTATGCTGCGACAGGGGCGACCAGTTGGCTATTGAGGTGTATCGCCGTACGGGCGAGATGCTCGGCACAGGACTCGCCGCCTATGCCTCGATAGTTGATCCTCAGGCTATAATACTTACTGGCGAACTTACCCAGGCATGGAAATGGTTGGAGGAACCAACCATGCAGTCTTTTGAAAAGCATGTGTTCCACAACATACGCGACAAGGTAGATGTAATGGTATCCATCATTAAAGACAGTGAGCGCGATGTGGTAGGAGCAGCAGCATTGGCTTGGGAGGTAGAAGAGTATTCTTTGTTTAAGTAGTTGTCGGACAGATAGCAGTCAGCACATTATTATGGAAAGGAAAAAAGCCAAAACCAGAGTGGTAGGAGTTGACGTGGGACTGCTCACGACGACCTATGCCATTGTTGATATCCGTGGCAATATCATAGCACAGGAATCGTTTGCTACGGGTGACTATCCGAACATCGATTCATTTGTGGCTGTTTTGTGCGACAGTATCTTTTCTTTGATTCAAGCCAACGGTGGCTACGAGGAAGTGCGCTCTGTAGGGGTGTGCTGTCCGAGCAGCAACTATCTTTCGGGTTGTATCGAAAACTCACCCAATATGCCATGGAAGGGCGTTATCCCACTTGCAGCCCTGATGCGCGACCGCCTGGGACTGGCTGTGGCTCTGGCCAACAATTCCCAGTGTATAGGTCTCGGCGAACTTGCTTTCGGTTCCGCTCACGGCATGAAGAATTTCATCGTTATCACTTTAGGCCATGGAATGGGAAGTTGTTTCTTCTCGCGTGAGAAGATGCATTTAGGCTCTGATGGTTTTGCCGGCGAGATAGGTCACTGCTGCGTTGTGGACAACGGTCGTCAGTGCAGCTGTGGTCATAAAGGTTGTCTGGAGACATATTGTTCCGAGCGCGGAGTGCTGCAGACTGCTCGTGAGATACTGGCAGAGAGTGAGCAACCTTCGCTAATGCGACAGGTGGACAAACTTTCTCCGAAGATAATAAGCGAATTCTGCGAGAAAGGCGACCAGCTTGCTATTGAGGTATATCGGCGAACGGGCGAGGTTCTTGGATTCGGACTGGCTAACTATGCTTCGGTTGTGAATCCTGAGGCCCTCATACTCACGGGAGGCATCCCGCACGCCGGCCATTGGCTACTGGAGCCGGCAGAACAGGCATTTAATAAATATGTGTTCCCTAATGTCAAGGGTAAGACGCGCCTTCTGGTGTCTATGCTGAAAGACGGCGAGCGCGATGTTTTAGGCGCAAGCATTCTGGCATGGAGTGTGAAGGAGTATTCATTGTTCTTATAGAGGATGGACGTAACAGCGATAAGTGAGATTATTAACAGGAGTCCGAATTTGAGTACAGCGCTCGGCATGGAGTTTGTCTCTACTCCCGAGGACGATACGTGTATGGCTCGCATGAAGGTTGACGAGCGCAACCGCCAGCCTTTTGGCTTCCTCAGTGGTGGAGCGTCTCTGGCCTTGGCCGAGAATGTGGCCGGTGTAGGCTCTTCCTCTTTGTGCCCCGGCTGTGCCTGTGTAGGCATAGAGGTCAGCGGCAGCCATGTTCAGGCAGTGTCTGAAGGTGACACGGTGACGGCCTTTGCCCGTCTTCAGCACAAGGGTGGTACCTTGCATGTCTGGCAGGTTGACATCCGAAATAATGCCGGTGAACTGATCTCCACAGTGCGCGTCACCAATTATATCATCAAACAGAAACAGTAGGCTATGGAGGGATTCGCACTCTTTCGTAAGCCTTATGGTAGCGACTATACTTTGCTTTGCGGCGAGGTGCAGTCCCTGGCAGCATGCTCGGAACTCAGCGGGCGGTCGGGCTTTGTCATAGCGCCCTTTGCACCGTCGCGTGAAGAACCGGTGCTGCTGATTCAGCCCGACAGGGTGCATCGCGTCTCTGTCTCTGAGGGAATCTGCCATCTGCCGGCCATCCCAATCTGCAGCCAGTCAGAGCTCTCTGTCCTTCCCTGCGAGTCAGCATGCTCATGCAATCCACGCTCAAGCTATCACAACGATTTTGCAACATTCCATCAGCATATTATCCAAGGCGAGTTCCAGAAACTGGTTCTCGCACGCCGTCTTGACGTCGTGTCTGAGGGCGCAGCAGCACCTGCCGACTTGTTCGTCAGAGCCTGTGAGCGCTATCCGCGTTTGTTCGTCTCGCTGACCTATACCTCTCAGAGCGGCTTGTGGCTTACGGCAACGCCAGAGGTTCTTCTTGAGAACAGTGGCGACGAATGGAAGACCATAGCTCTGGCAGGAACGGTGCCTTTTAGCGAAGATGTGCGTTGGAGCGACAAGAATATCCAGGAGCAGCGCTATGTCGCCACCTATATCACCGAGCAGTTGAAGCCATTCACCGACCATGTCAGCGAGCAAGGACCCTATACTGCCCGTGCCGGACATCTGGCACATCTCCGTAGCGACTTCTGCTTCACATTATATAATAGTACGCGCGTGGGAGATCTGCTGCAGTCGCTGCATCCCACACCTGCTGTTTGCGGTCTGCCCAAGCATGAGGCATTCCGGTTTATTATGGCTAACGAGTCGCATGGACGCTCGTACTATAGCGGTTTCATGGGGCCGCTCGACGTGGAGCAGAATACAAGCCTGTATGTCACTCTGCGCTGTATGCATATCTTCCGCAATGGCTACCACCTTTATGCCGGCGGCGGACTGCTGACTGACAGCGTTGAGGAACTGGAGTGGCAGGAGACAGAGACGAAGCTCGATACCATGAGGCGTATTATTTGTAACGAAAACGAAATACGAAAACGAAATACGAAAACGAAATACGAAAACGAAATACGATAACGAAAACGAGTAGCGGGAACCATGTATAGCAACAAGGAAAACGTCAATATACTTACCAGTCTGTTGGTGGCCCATGGCATACGTCATGCCGTGGTATGTCCGGGATCGAGGAATGCACCCATCGTCCATAACCTCAGCCAATGTCCCGACATTCAGTGTTACCCCGTCACCGACGAGCGTTCTGCGGGATTCTACGCCTTAGGCATGACGATAGCTCTTGGAGAACCCGTGCTGGTTTGTGTCACCAGTGGCACAGCCCTGCTCAATCTCGCTCCCGCTGTTGCCGAGGCGTATTACCAGCATAGGCCGCTCGTTGTAGTCAGTGCCGACCGTCCGCAGCAGTGGATCGACCAGTTGGATGGCCAGACGCTGCCGCAGCCCGATGCCTTGGGACGATTCGTCCGTAAGGCCGTCACGCTGCCCGAACCCCATGACGACGAAGAGCGCTGGTATTGCAACCGCCTCGTCAACGAAGCCCTCATCACGCCCAATGGCCCTGTTCATATCAATGTCCCCATCAGCGAACCGCTGTTCCATTTCTCTGTTGAGCAGTTGCCGGCAGAGCGTACAATCGCACTGACACCAGCCGATATCCAGCCGCATGTGCTGAGCCACGTCTGCCGCATGTTCATGCAGGCCCGGCGACCCATGCTCATCAGCGGCCAACCCATGAATCCGCTGATGGATGAGGCCGTGATGCTGGTTGGCGACGACGACAGTTTTGTTCCCGACTTCGTGCTCTATACAGGAGGCAGCATCGTCAGCAAGCGCCTGAAGCGCTTCCTGCGCAAGGCCAAGGAAACGTGGGTGGTCAACGCGACGGGCGAGGTGACGGATACCTTTATGAATGTCACGAGAGTCATTGTTGGCGACGCATCCGTCGTTGCCGACCAGGTGCGCTTCATGACGGAACAGCAGCCCCATCCCTTTGTTCAGCAGTGGCAAGCCTTGCTTGAGCGCATCCGTCGCCAGGTGTCAAGCTTCCTGCCTCCCTATTCACAGATGGCTGCCGTGCGCTATTTTGAGCAGTCGCTGTATGATGGTCGGCACCCCAAGGCCTCCGTCCACTATGCCAACAGCATGGCTATTCGCCTGGCCAATATCTATGCGCAACATCCCGTATTCTGCAACCGTGGCGTCAACGGCATTGAGGGCTCGCTGAGCACTGCGGCAGGCTTCTCCTGCGTGACCGGCGAACCCGTGTTCTGCGTCGTTGGCGACCTGAGCTTCTTCTACGACAGCAATGCCCTGTGGAACCAGAACCTCAAGGGCAATCTCCGCATCCTGCTGCTGAACAACGGCTGCGGCGGCATCTTCAACATGCTTCCCGGGTTGGAACAGAGTCCCGCCCGCGACAGCTTCGTCGCTGCCGACCACCATGCCTCTGCAGAGGGCATCTGCATGCAGAATGCCATCTGCTATCTGAAAGCAACGAACATCGAGGAAATGCAACAGGGCATCGACACCCTGCTAAATACCGATAGCCAGCGCCCCGTACTCCTTGAGGTCTTCACCCGCCCAGCCGACGACCAGAGTGCCTTGCAGGCCTATTACCAGTCGGTAACACAATAGGGTCTAACACAAAGGGTGAACTCCCCCTCTTGTGTCCCTTTTTTTTCTTAGAACTCCCTGACCACGTTGCGGCCTTCTACCCATGCCAGCATGTTGAGCACGAGGTAGTTCCAGTTTTGGAATCCTGGATTGATAATGGGTGCTGCCGTGTCGGGATCGTAGTACTCGTGGAGTGTGCCGTTCTTGAGCAGGTCTTCGCCGAAGAGGCTGATAGTCTTCTCTGCCATCTGCCGTGCCTCCGTGAGAAAGCCATAGTCGGCCAGACCGCGGAACACCATGTAGTTGGAGATGCCCCAGATGGGCCCTTGCCAGTTGGAGGGGTTGTGTGTGGCACGCAGGTTGTACATCTTCTCCAGTTTCGAGAGGGTGCGCACGCCGTAAGGTGCGCAGAAGGTGCGCTCGTCCATCAGGTTCTCGCTGACCATGCGCCGTGCCTGCTCGGGTGTGGCGATGCCTGCCCACAGTGCCATGAAGCCCGACCATGCTCCCAGTCGCTGGATGAGACAGGGGTAGGAGCGTGGTGCCCCCTGGTGCAGGACGAAGGGCTTGCCGAAGATTACCTGCGGCTCGCCGGTATAGGGCAGCAGATTGATATCGACGCTGTAGTACATGCCGTCTTTCTGGTCCCAGCAGTGCTCTCTCACGGCATTGCACAGCTGGTCGGCATCGTGCTCGTAGCGCTTGGCCTCGGCAGACATGCCCATGCGCTCGGCCAGAAAAGCCATGGCCCGCAGTTCCTTATACATGAGACAGTTGAGATAGATGCTGGCGGAACTGCCTTTGGGTCGGAAGAATGTTGACGGGTCGTTGTCAACGCCTATGGCGAGGTCGTCTTGCCAATAGTAGAGTCCGGTGGCCTGGTGGCGGTGATGCTCCTGATAGTTGCGGATGAAGGCCTGCATGCGAGGGAATCCGTCGCGGAGCCATTCTACATTCCCTCCGTTCTGCTGAACGATGAATGCGGCATGCTGCGCGATGACGGGTTTGTGCATGTTGGTGGCATAGATGTCGCGGGGCTTTATCTTGTTGGGGTCGCTCTGTGCATCGACCACCATGGGCATATAGCCGTCGGTCGCTGAGGTGTAGGCGAGGTAATTCAACACGCAGCCCTGTTCATAGGCGAGCGCTTCCTGTTTGTCCTGCGCCGTGCCTTTGTCGGCCAGTATCTGTCGGAGTGCCACATTGCTCAGCCACGAGTCCCAGTCCCACAATACGGCGGCATACGAGTTGCTGCCGGGGGTGAGGTAGGGATACAGCAGTGCCCCGCCCTCGGGTTGCTTATACATCTTTTTATAGTCGGCATAGACATGCTGCTTGATGAGTTCCCGATAAGTCTTCGAGGCTGTTGCTGCCTCAGAGTCTTGTGCCACGGCATGCGTCGCTGCGAAGCACAGCATAATAGCTATAGTAAGAAAAAACTTCAATTCTTCAATTCTTCAATACTTAAAACTGCTGCCGCCGACGAATTCGCGCATGATGCTGGTGGGGGGAATCTCCTTGTCGCTGACAGGCAGGAAGAAGTGAATGAACTTCAGCAGGCGGTGGGCCTCGGCATACTCAGGGCAGTTGCGGGGCACCGAGGCGAGGATGATCTCGGCGTGTGTGCGCAGTACGGCAAACTCGATGTTCAGGGCAGAGTTGAACATGGCGTCGGCGGTCTCCTGATAGGGGAATATCCATTTGTCTTCCGCCTCGCAGACGTTCTTCCACTGTGCGATGGTTTGCTGAGCCGTGAAGGCACCCTTGTTGTAGTCGCGGATGATGCGGCGCAGCAGTCGGTTGTCGCGCACGGGAATCCAGTTGTGGTCGTCGAGCGAGATGCTGGTGAGTGCTGAGATGTAGATCTTGTATTTCAGCGAGTCGTCAATTTTCTGCGTGAGCAGCGGGTTCAGCGCGTGGATGCCCTCGATAATGAGCACTGTGTCGCCGGCCAGTTTTATTTTCTTGCCGTTCCACTCGCGCTTGCCGGTAGAGAAGTTGTATTCAGGAATCTCTACGCGCTCGCCATCCATCAGGCGCGTCAGATGCTCCTCCAGCAGGTCGTAGTCCACGGCCTCGATGTTGTCGAAGTCGTAGTCGCCGTTGGGCAGCTTGGGTGTATCGACGCGGTTCACGAAATAGTCGTCGGTGGAAAACGACAGGGGCCTGAGGCCGCAGGCCAGCAGCTGGATGCTGAGACGCTTGCAGAACGTGGTCTTTCCCGACGACGACGGTCCGGTGATGAGCACGATGCGCACGGGGTTCTCCTCGGCATGGAAGCGGCGGTCTATCTCTTCGGCTATCTGCACGATCTTCTTCTCCTGCAGTGCTTCCGACACCTGAATCAGTTGGGAGGCATGTCCCTTGAGGACGGCCTTGTTGACGTCGCCGGCATTCGACAGTCGCATGATGATGTCCCAGCGCGTCTTCTCGG
>CAMHLV010000039.1 GCA_946186115.1 uncultured Prevotella sp.
GTGGAGGACCCATCGTGAGGATTCCTACTGTAGAGCCCGGATTCTGCTCCTTCAGACGAAGGGCCTGCTCCAAGGCGTTCAAATCTTCTGGATTGAAGATTGCGGGTAGGGCTGCACGGTTGACGGTGCCCTCGGCGGTCATGGCGTCCTTACCCACATTTCTTGTGTCGGGTACCTGCTTAGCAAGTACTACAATTTTTAATGCCATATTTACTATTTAAAATATATAATGTGTATTCTCTCCTGAAAAGCCTGTTCTCGCAGTGCTTTCTCAAAAAGCGCTGCAAAGGTACTACTTTTTGCGCACACAGCCAAATAAAATGCACAAAAACCGCCTCTATGTGCACAAACCGTGCCTTTTGTGCAATATATTTTCATCTTCTTTTTGCCTTGATTCAGAAAAAAGCATTATCTTTGCACCGTAGAACTAATATGTATTGAAAATGACAGATGTTGAGGAAGCTAAGCGCGACGTGACTGCCGAAGTCTGCCAGGGATTGAGAGATTTTCGCGCATATTTGGATGGTGATGAAAGTAGAATGCGTTCTTTAGATGATTTTTTAGATGAGTTACGAGATTAAACCCTCCAAGACTTTCCTTGTATAGGCGTATCTCACTTCTCACCATCTACGACAAAGCCGACCATGCTACTGTTGACGTGAGAATCGTCCGTCAGTTGGCTCGCGAGCTGGGATTCAACGTTTAGCATTTTTCCTATCTCAGTTTCATATTCTGATGCTCATCAGGAAAATTCTGACCATTAGAATTTTTTTTCTGAGCATTAAAATTCCAGAAACAAGCATCAACTGGAAGGTGTGACTAATTCCTCCCCTTGGAAAGGGGAGGTTAGGTGGGGTTGATTGTGAGTTCGCGTGCGCGCACGCTATGATAGCTAAACAAATTTTTATCCTACACCTCCCACACCCACGACACCCAGATTAAGTGTCGGAGGTGTCGGAGGTGCGGGTTGTTTTTTTGTTACACAAATTCGTCCAATTGCGTGGCTATCTCTTCCGACAACAACTCTCCAGAGTGGCCTCTCTGCCAGTTTATGGAGGGGATGGCCGTTTGTAGTTTCTCCAGCGATATGAGTGGTGTAGCTCCTGATTTCGCATTGTAGCATACCATATCCACATACATTCTGCGCTTGGTGCTGCCTGCCCAGTCATCAGCAGGGTAAGGGTCAGAGAGGAACTGACCGCTGAACACGATTCCAGCCTTATCGTCGCCTGTGCGCAACATATAGAAGAAGTCGCCCCTGCGTGCCTCCTGCCACTCATAGATGCTCCAGTTCAAGCGGAACATACCGTGTTCCATGTTTGCAACACATTCTTCATAATCCTTTTCCGTAAACGAACTGATAGCAGGATTCCAACGCATCAGGTAAGTCCTCGCCTCCATCAGCATTGGCACGACCTCAAAACTTACTTCCCACACGCAACTGTCGCCGTCAGGGTCTTCGACGATAGGCTTGCCTGCACCCTGATAATTGAATCGTGTGCCGGGCTCTGCGGTCACGTCAATGATTCGTGCCAAACAATGGTCATCATCGTTGCTGAGCTCCAAGAACTCCAGCACACTCTTGATGGCATACGGAAACTCGCCGTCATTATAGAAATAGCAGCCGTGGAATGTATTGGGCAGCTCTTCGGTCACCAACACCAGATTCCCGTTGATATTCTCAAGAAACATGTTTTGGTTGTCCTCATCGATGTCTACAAGGATATGTGTTATCTCGCCCGAACGTACCTTCTGAATCACTTCGCTATCCACTCCAATAGCGACTCCCATCTCATTAATGTTGACCTTCTCATTTTCCTTTTCCGACTTCATAGACTTGTTGTTTTAGGGATTTCTGCGCAATATTAATCGTTACTACCCAAGAACGATATCCGTTTCAGTGGAAGCATATTCTTGTCATCATCGGTCATCTTGTCGTAGAACTCCAGCCACATGTCGATGAACTCGTCACCATCTATCAGGCGGATGAACTCACGCGAACTGGTTCCTGTAGTTTTGGCATCAGGCGAAAACGTGCCGCTAGTGACGAACAAGGCAATGTCTCCTGCACGAAGCACACCCAACAAGGCACGAATGTCTGAAGCACCGACAGCTGTTTCAGGCTTATGCTTCACCTGTACTTTAATGCGTGGAGTCTGAGCACCCAACGGATCTAAGTAAGCTGTGATGTCGATACCACCATCCTTGCCTTTGGGTGCAATGAACGGTGTGTGATAGCCCATGGCTCGTAGCAAAGCCGCTACCATGTCCTGAAATTCATACGGGCTCTTCGAGACGATAAACTTCCTAATTCCTTCACGAGCATCCGACTCCAGTAGGTCGAGGTTCACACCGTTGTCTTTTTCAGCCGTCTCATCGTTGGGACCTTCATCAGAAGTTTCCACCTTGGGGTTCAGTCGCCGCCATTCATGATAGGCATCATTGGCAATTGTCATTACCTCCTCAGGTGTCTTTTTTAACACAGCCTCGCCTTCGGGTGTCAAGTACCAATTGCCACTCTTCTTCACAATGAAGCCAGCCTTTTGATAGTCAATGGAATAGAACTGGAAACTATTAGTCCAGCGGATGTACTTCATCTTTCCTGCTGGTTCCTTTTCCCAGTCCGTCAATTCTACATTTTCATTTACATATGGATAGAGCTCCTTCGCAGGCATACTGCCGCCACGACGGCTCATTTCCTTCATTACTGCGTATAGCGTTTTGGTTGCGCAGGCTTTAGTCCTACTGAATTTGTCTTTTGCCATATACCGTATCGTTATTTGTTTGTCAGTTCTTGATAGAGTTTGAATAGTTCTGCCACACACTGACTCTCTGTAAATGAAGACTTAACAAGGAACCCATAAGCCTGCATGACTGCTCTATCATTCTCTTGGTGAGCCTTGCGAAGTTCTACAGGCATAGTCAGTTCGTCGTAGAGGTCAGCCAAAGATGAGTCTGGATAAAGATTTCTAGCATCAAGAATAGCTTGTGCTGTCTGCTCTATTTTGGCCTTCTGTTCGTCAGTGGGGTTGGGCCAAGGGAAGTTGTTGTAAACCACATCCTTGGAATAGCGATAGTCACTCTTCAATCTTCCACAAACAGCACGCATCCATGCCATGTGAACGTTGCTTTCTAACACTCCGAAATGGAAGAGAGAAGCATCAGGGATAATTTGTACTGCATCACTCGTTAAGATATCAGGCGTCAGGAACCCCATAGGAATATATCTTCTATTCTCGGAAGAATGCCTGGGTACAAGAATATATGTTGTTTCTGGCATGTTCTCAACATGAAATCTGGTGGGGGTATCTGCCAGTTTTCTTGTACCGGTACTACTGCTTGACAGGCGGAATTTCCTTACTGATGCAACACGTTCCAAGCAATATGGCATTTTGTGTAGATCTGCTGGTGAACATAGGCCAAGCCATAAACAATATCGGGGCGTATTATGCAAGAATTCAGTTGCACCAAGGAAAGGACGGAAATAGCTTGCAGCCATCGGTTCTTTCTCAATGAACGCATCCCTTTCTTCTTCATTAAACAGATAGAAGCCTCCATCAATTGGTTTATTGCCAATGCCAATCTGGGGTACATGACAGAGAGGCACTGAACGGCTTTCTATAAAGACGTTAGGTGCATCGAAGAGATATGCGTTGATATTATTGGCTTTGATGATGCGCTCTCCATCAAAGATGGTGTTTTCTGTTGTTCGTACATAGGAAAATCCCACGATAATGCAATGGACGTGTGCTTTTAATGTAGCCTCGCTATCCCAACGGAAAGTGCGATGGGCAAAGTTGATTCGGATACCTTGTTCGAATAGTTTCTCCCATAGATTGGCAACCTGCTCACCTTGGCAAATACTGTTTGTGGATACGAGGGCTGTTCTGCACGTAGAATTCATCTTCATTACGTTTGCAGCTTTTTTATACCAACAACTGACATAGTCCAGATTTCCAACGTTCTTCCAATCCTTGCCGAAGATGTCTAATACATCTTGTTTCTGACTTTCGCTCATGAGTCTTGCCCCCACAAATGGAGGATTGCCAATGATATAGTCATAGTTAACTTGATAGCGCTGGACCTCTAGTTTTGCGTTACCATCAAAACGATTGGCGATAACATTCACTTCATCGTATCCAATAGGCTCACTGGCAATCATGGGTTCCGGCTCAATTATAAGGTGGACATTCTTAGCATAGATAGTAGGAATATCAGACGGAACTTCTATCACATCCCAGTCCATTCTGAGTGCATTACCTTCGCGTATATTATGATAAGGCTTCAATGGTAGGAAGTCGATGTCTTGATGTACGATGCGCTCTGTCTCAGCCAACATTTGGGCCTCGCTAATCCATAGTGCAGTAGTGGCAACAGTAACTGCGAAGTCGTTGATTTCGATGCCGTAGAATTGCTGAATGCTGACCTTGATTGGATTGACGAACGCTCCCATCATCGTCTGACCATGATACATCTCGCGAATGGCTTCGTTCTCCAGACGACGTAAAGAGAGATATGTTTCGGTCAAGAAATTGCCGCTACCACATGCAGGATCGAGAAAGGTCAGCGATGACAGTTTCATCTGATAATCACTCAGTTTTCGCTTGCGCTGTTTCTCAACTTTCTCTTCAAGAATTTCATCCAACTCACGGCGCAAGTCGTTAAGGAACAGCGGGTCTATCACCTTGTGAATATTCTCGATGCTTGTATAGTGCATACCACCGCTACGGCGCGTTTCAGGATTCAGCGTCGATTCAAATACTGCACCGAAGATTGTTGGCGAAATCTCGCTCCAGTCGAAGTCGAGGCTGGCATTTTGTAAGAGTGTTTGTTTCAGTTCTTCCGTGAACTGTGGTATTTCGATTTCCTCTTCAAACAGTCCTCCGTTCGTATAGGGAAAAGCTTGGAGTTCTGGCTGTAGATATTTGCTTCGCTTCTCCTGTGGGGTCTTCAGGACTTCGAAAAGGTCACGCAATGCCCTTCGTAAGTCCTTTGCTTCGTAGGTCACCAAGAAATCATGGAACTGGTCGTGTGTAAAAACGCCAGCATCCTCAGCATACAGGCAGAACACAATGCGGACACAAAGGATGTTCAGCCAGCGCAACGCCTCTGGCGAGTTGTCATCGTATTGCTTCAAAAGAGCCTCGTATATCTTGCCAACAATCTCACCAGCTTGCATCGAGACCTCCATCTCCTTTGTGATGTGCTCATTCTTGGCATCTACAAGGAACATCAAACGGTAATACTCCTTACCCAAGTTCTCCAGCAAAATATGTTCGGGCTCGCCATTGGGCTGTTCCATGTCATAAATCAGAAACTCAGCGAAGTTGCATGTGACAATCCAACGGGGATGTTCAGACACAGGCAGACTAACCACATAGCGGCGGGCTTGCTGAAAAGGATTGAGTAAAGATCCGTCACTTTGACGCTTGGGGGCACGCAAATCAATACCCAACGATTTCTGCTCAATAAGCACACGGGTAGAAGGAATACGGCAATCAACAAAGTTGGATTCATCTACTTTGTGATGTTCTTCAAAGCGAATAAAACCAGCAGTTGGTGTGTCTATGCCAAAGACGTTGCTCAGCAGGTCGAGCCAAAACGGCTGTGACTCTCCTCTCTCATAACCTCTGTTTTTCCAACGAACTGCAAATTCTGCGGCGCTGGCAGCTATCTGTTTCTCCGTCTTCATTATCGGATTGTTTTTAGTCAATATAAATACGCTTTTGTTAGTCCGGATTTCTCCCCGAACTGAGGGCAAAGATACGAAAAAATCCCGATACTCAAAAAGAATATCGGGAAATATTATGTCATTCTTATTGTTTTATTTCGCAATTTTTGTAGAGATGACCTTGAAATGATAAAATTCAACTTCGCTTTCGCTCAACTAGATACACTCAACGTAACATCTGTGTTATTCACCTTGATTTATTAAATCTATAAAAACTTGCGCAAAAATATTTGCATGAGTTATATATTATTTGTATATTTGCAGCGGGTTTGAATTAAACTCGCGCAAATTTTATAACTTGAGTTATGAAGAGGTTGCTCAGTGACACGGAGGAAATCTGCCGTTACCTGAACCTCACCACCATCCCAAAGTCGCTGAAAGGAAATAACGGCAATGCTAAACTGACAGACCTATATGGCCATGTAAGAAAGATCTATCAGAAAGGCTATCAGGCGAAAGAACTGGTGGACGCACTTAGGATGGAAATCATAAGAGAGAAACATGTCGACAGTCTTTCTGAATTGGAAAGGGCTTTGAATGTGACAATTTAGCTGATGCTTGTCGTCGATTTGGATGAAGCTAATGCTTTGTTCCCATGATGGGAATAACTTGTTCCCACAATGGGAACTGGTAGTCTCCACAATGGAAACTGTCAGTTCCCGCCGTGGAACTGCCAGTTCCGCATGCAAAAAGGCGATTCCTGCGATGAGGGGGAGATGAAGACAAGTTGCATCTCAGAAAACAAAAAGATATTGTTTTTCTTTTGGTTTTTCATTCGATTTGCTGTATCTTTGCAGTCGCAATGATTGACCGCGCGACTGTCGATAAGATAATGGAGGCCACAAACATTGTTGACGTGGTGGGCGAATTTGTTAACCTTCGCAAGGCAGGGGTTAACTACAAGGGATTGTGCCCCTTCCACGACGACAAGACACCATCATTCATGGTGTCACCAGCGCGCCAGATATGCAAGTGCTTTGCCTGTGGCGAGGGCGGAAATGCTGTCAACTTTCTGATGAAGCACGAGCAGATTACTTATCCAGAAGCGCTGCGCTGGCTGGCAAAGAAGTACAACATTGAGATTCAGGAGCGCGAACTGACTGACGACGAGAAGCGTGAGCAGAGTGAGCGCGAGTCGATGTTCGTAGTCAACGAATGGGCATGCCAGTATTTCCACGAGATTCTGAAGAACGACGTTGACGGATTGGCTATAGGAAAGCAGTATTTCCGAAGCCGCGGCATCCGCGACGACATTATCGAGAAATTCCAACTGGGATTTGCGCTCAACAAGCGTGACGCCCTGGCTAACGAGGCCAAGCGTAAGGGTTATAAGGAAGAGTTTCTCATCAAAACAGGACTCTGTTATGAAGTGAGAAATGAGAAAGGAGAGATGAGGAATGAGAATGAAGAAATGACAAATGGAACTTCTGCCCAGACCTCATTGCTAAAAGACCGCTTTGCTGGCCGTGCCATATTCCCCTGGCTGAACGTCAGCGGCAAGGTAGTGGCTTTTGGAGGCAGAAAACTCGACTCTGCCACCAAGGGTGTTCAGCAAAAGTATGTCAATTCGCCCGACTCGGAAATATATCATAAGGAACGAGAACTCTATGGTATATATCAAGCCAAGAAAGCCATAGTAAAGGAGGACTGTGTATATATGGTGGAGGGATATACCGATGTCATTGCCATGCACCAGTGTGGATTGGAAAATGTAGTGGCTAACTCGGGAACCGCTCTCAGCATACATCAGATTAAACTGCTACGCAGGTTTACGCCAAACATAGTACTACTGTACGACGGCGACGAGGCCGGAATACACGCAGCAATGCGCGGTACCGACATGCTGCTGCAGGAGGGCATGAACGTCAAAGTGCTGCTACTGCCCGATGGTGACGACCCAGACTCGTTTGCACGCAAACACACCGCACAGCAATTCAAAGAATATATAGAACAGCACCAGACCGACTTCATCCAGTTTAAGACAGAGCTGATGCTGAAGAACGTCAAAGACCCCATCAAGCGAGCAGAGGCTATCAACTCGATAGTGCGCTCTGTGTCGGTAATTCCAGACCCTATTGTACGTGCAACATATATCACAGAGTGCGCCCGCCGGCTTGACGTCGATGAACGTACACTTATCACCCAAACTAATAAATTCATTGCCGGTGACCGCGAAGAGCTACGCAAAGTGGCAGAACGCGAGGACAGACAACAGGGCAGTGGTCAGCAAGACATCGCAGACCCGATCGGACTGCACACATCACTGGAACAGACAACAGAGGTGGAGCGCCTGCTGATTCAGAACATTATCAGACACGGCGACGAGATAATATTTTCAGACCTGGAGGCAGAAGACGGCTCAACCATCAACTTAAACGTAGCTCAGTATATAGACTTTGATTTAGGACAGGATGGCCTGGCATTCTCAAGCGAACTATACAATAGGGTGCTTAAAGAAGCTGTGGACCACTCCTACGAACAGGGATTCAAGGCCGACCGATACTTTATGCAACATCCCGACCCGCAGATAAGCCAACTGGCTGCCAGACTGGGTATCGACAGCCACCAGCTGAGCCATATTTTTGAAAAAGAAGAAAGCCAGAACGACCTGCGCCAGCGCATACAGCACCTAATACTCGATTTCCGAATGGATATCGTAAACCAGCACATGAAGGACATACAGCGTCAACTGAAGGATGCTGGCTCTGACATGAAGCTGATAAGGGAACTGATGGACGAATATAAATCGACGCAGGAACTCCGCAATGCATTGGCACGTCAGCGGGGCAGCGATGTAATTGTCTGACAAAAACAAACTATGCAGGAACTATATATAATAGGTGGCACCCTCTCGTGGATTCTGATAGCACTGACCATCATCCACGTAATAATGGAGAACGGGCAGCCTGCCAAGACCATGGCCTGGGCGCTGGTCATCTTCTTCTTGCCATTGGTAGGCATCGTGCTCTATCTGTTCTTTGGCGTCAACCATCGCCGTGAACGACTTGCAGGTCAGCGCCAGCTTGACGAGCTCTCGAAACGTTCCATGCTGAACTTTGTGGAACAGACCGACCTGCGCCTGCCCGATGCTCACAAGCAGATGATAGACCTCTTCGTGAATCAAAATTTGTCGCTGCCTTTCAAAGACAACACCATTGACATCATGACTGACGGCTATGCCTTCTTTCCTGAACTGCTGAAGGATATTGCCGCAGCCCGTCACCACATCCATATAGATATGTATATCATTGAGGATGACCCGCTGGGTAACCTCATCGCCGACGCACTCATTGACCGTTCGCGTCATGGGGTGAAGGTGCGTGTCATCTATGATGATGTAGGCTGCTGGCGCGTAAGTCGCAGATTTTTCGAGAGGATGCGAGAAGAGGGTATCGAGATTTTACCCTTCCTGCCAGTACACTTCCCAACATTCACAAGCAAGCTGAACTACCGCAACCACCGTAAAATCATTGTCATTGACGGCAAGACAGGATACATAGGAGGCATGAACATTGCACTGCGCTACGTAAAAGGCACTGGCCACCAACCTTGGCGCGACACCATGCTACGACTGGAGGGCGGCATCGTGTACAGCCTGCAGAGGGCATTCCTCGTTGACTGGTACTTCGTAGATGGCACACTAATCACCAGCCGCGACTACTATCCACCCTACTCCACCAAATCTCAAAACCAAAAAGGGGAGACACGCCCCTCAACTCTCGCACAAATTGTTACCAGCTCACCCACCAATCCCTATCCGGAGATTATGCAGGGCTACGTACGGGCCATCACTGCCGCACGCCGCTATGTATATATCGAGACCCCCTATTTCCTGCCCAACGAGCCTGTGCTCTTTGCACTGAAGACGGCCGCTGTGGCTGGCGTAGATGTAAGGGTGATGTGCCCTCTCTCGTCAGACTCCCACATCACCGATTGGGCTTCTCGCCCCTATCTGCGCGACTTGCACGATGCAGGGGTCAAGGTATTATTATACAGCACGGGATTCCTGCATAGCAAACTGATGGTGGTAGATGATGCGCTATCCACATGCGGCTCCACAAATGTCGATATCCGTTCATTCGAGAACAACTTCGAGGCAAACATCTTCATATACGATGAAGCTGCGGCACTGCGCCTGAAGCACGTATTCCTGTCAGATCAGGAGCACTGTAAGCCACTCGAAGATATACCCGAACGCCATAAGCCACGATTCATGCACCGACTATGGGAAAGCCTTATCCGCCTTCTCTCACCATTGCTGTAAAAAAATATCTGCTTATCCCTAACCACTTCACCGAAACAAGGTGAAGTTGACACTGCCATATTGGCGATGCTCCACAAAACGGGGATGCTCGTGGAAGTCATTGTCTTTGCCATGTTCGAAGACAAAGATACCATCAGGTTTCAGCAGCTGGCGCTCAAAGATTAGATCGGGAATCGTAGCCAACTCCTTCAGAGCATATGGCGGGTCGGCAAAGATAAAATCGAACTGCTGCTTACAGGACTTGACAAAGCGGAAAACATCACCCCGGATAGGAATAATCTCTCCATGGCTTTCCGACGATGATGTATCAGCTGCAGCTCCCTTTGACGAAAGGGAAGAAGCTCCGAGTTTTTTTACACACTCCTGAATGAAACGATGGTGATCGCGATCCATTTCAACACTCACAACACGCTGGCATCCACGCGAAAGCAGTTCCAGTGAGATGCTGCCAGTACCTGAGAAGAGGTCGAGTGCCACAGCACCTTCGAAATCCACATATTGTGTGAGCACATTGAAGATATTCTCCTTGGCAAAATCAGTAGTAGGCCGTGCCTTGAATGAGCGCGGAATATCGAAATGGCGACCTTTGTATTTCCCTGTGATGATTCTCATTTGCCTTTCAGATAATAAAGCATCAAGTCGTAAGGCATGCCCTCAATGGATGTGACATTAGCACGATTAAACTCTCCTGAAGGATTGCTGACATAGACACGCTTCACAAACTGGCGAGCCCGCTCCAACAGAGTCTCCTTTTCTGGCAGATCGCCTGACAAGTGAAGCTCGTCTTCCTGTGGTATCATACCAAGCTGCTTCCACACGGCCAACAGATAGTAGAGGGCATCATCTGGATTGCTGACGGCATAAGAGTTGAAGAACTTAAAGCGGTTGGTAGCAAAAGAAAACACATCCATGCGATGGTCATGACAATAACCATAGAGTTTGGCGCGATTGCCCGTGAAACTCTTCTGATAGAAATGATACCACACGGGGGATGTGGCAGGACGGAAACTTACCTGAGGAAAGCGGTCGATTAATACCTGACGGAAATCTTTCTGAACTGAAAAGATAGCCACAGCATTCAACTCGGGCACAACGCTATGAACAACTACACGCTGCTCCTGACCTGTATAAGTATAGCGATACAGCTCATCCACATGGTCTTCACTGAAGAGGCTGACAGGAACAATAAGCATCGGTGAGTCGGTCATGACAACAACCCTCTGGTAACTCTCATGCAACATCGGAACATTGCGGAGCGCCTCCCTAAGATTGGCAGCAAGCGATATGCTGCTCTTCAGAGCATAGGATTCAAATGTCACTTCACCACGGCTGGATGTAGAAAACGAGAGGCTGTCGGGACTTATGCGTACCACAAGCCGCTGCATCGTCTCAGGAATCTGTTGTCTCTGGTCTGTTGTCATTTGTCAAGAATGCTAAGCACGCACAGAACGGCTAAGGCTGCGCTGGCAAGTGCCAATATTAGGTTTGTCTTTTGGATTTTTGTCATTTCGACTGCAAAGGTACAAAATAAAGTAATAAGTGAAAAGTGAAAAGTGAAAAATTTGCAGCCGCCACTGTATATTTTTCAATTTTCAATTTTCAATTTTCAATTTAATTAATTACCTTTGTAACGCAAATGATTACCAATGAACTCACATATCGAATCAATGAGGCATTCGGTCATGTCCCGACGCAAGAGCAGGAGAAAGCCATAGGTGTCTTTACGGCATTTATGACCGACCGGCATGAGGAAGCCGTGATGGTGTTGCGCGGTTCGGCAGGTACAGGAAAGACAACACTGGCTGCTGCCATAGTGCGTGCCATGCTGTCACTCGGTCAGAAAATGGTGCTGATGGCTCCAACAGGACGTGCCGCAAAAGTATTCTCGCTATATGCCGGTACAGTAGCCTACACTATACATCGGCGAATCTATCGGCAGAAGTCTTTGGAAGGAGTTTTCGAGTTGAACTACAACAATGCTCAAGATACTCTGTTTATTGTGGATGAGGCATCAATGGTTGCCAACCAGGGATTGCGCGAGACGATGTTTGCCGGAGGCATGCTGCTCGACGACCTCATACGCTTCGTTTACAACGGGCGCAACTGCAGATTGTTGCTGATAGGCGACAGAGCTCAGCTGCCACCTGTTGGCGAAGAAGACAGTCCTGCACTGCAACCCGATATATTGCGTAGTTACGGACTGCATGTCTATGAATGTGATTTGAACGAAGTGCTACGCCAGAGTGCAGAATCTGGTATTTTATGGAATGCCACAAAGATAAGAGAGAGCTTAGAATTGCCAAAGATAAGGTTCGCAGGATTCCATGATATCAAGGTAGTGCCAGGCGATGAACTTATCGAGACGCTGGCCTCCAGCTATAGTCACGTTGGCAATGACGAGACACTCGTGGTGACACGTTCCAACAAACGTGCCAACATCTACAATCAAGGCATTCGCAACATGGTGCTGGGGCGTGAAGACGAATTGTGTTCTAACGACCGTATTATGATAGTAAAGAACAACTACTTCTGGGGACATGATTCGAAGGAAATCGACTTTATCGCCAATGGCGACATGGCAGTAGTGCGCCGAGTACGCAACATACAAGAACTCTATGGTCTCAGATTTGCCGATGTCACAATGACTTTCCCTGACTATAACGACTTTGAACTGACCGCCACGGTACTGCTTGACACGCTAACCTCAGAGGCGCCGGCATTGACTCGCGAACAGCAGGAACAACTATACAACGGCGTCATGGAAGACTACGCTGAGATACGATTCAAGTCAGAACGACTGAAGAAACTCAAAGAAGACCGCTTCTACAATGCTTTACAGATAAAATTCGCATACGCTGCCACTTGCCACAAGGCACAAGGAGGACAATGGGCACACGTCTATGTGGACCAGGGTTATATGACTGACGACATGCTCAACTCCGACTATATGCACTGGCTATATACAGCCTTCACCCGTGCCACCGAACAACTCTATCTGGTCAACTGGCCCAAAACGCAGATTCAAAATGAATAATAAATAATTATTATACGGCGGCAGAAAATTTTTCACTATTCAATATTCACTTTACCCCAAAAATACTTACCTTTGCACCGATGATGATTGTACTATATATAATAATAGGTGTTTTCGTTGGAGCCACAATACTCTATGTATTGATGGATCGCAAGATGGATGTTCTCCGAATAGAGGGAGCCAGAAAGGACGTCCAGTTGGAACATCTGAAACAACAGTTGGCAACAGCGAAAGACGAACAGAGCGAAGAGCAGAACAAGCGTGATGCACAGTTTATGACAATGGCTCAACAGGTGCTTGAGCGTAGCGCCTCGAAATTGAAAGAGTCGAATACGGAATCAATGGGCACCATCACAGCACCTCTGAAGGATGCCATAGCAGAAATGCGCAAGGCTATCAATGACAACACCAAAGATCATACTGCCCAGACGGCATCGCTGAAGGAACAACTGCGCATGCTATACGAGAGCAACCAGCGTGTCAGCGAGAAAGCTGAGGGACTGGCCAATGTGCTGCGCCGCGACAACAAGGTGAGCGGCAACATGGGCGAAATAATACTTGGCGACCTGCTTACATCGCAGGGACTAACCGAAGGCATACACTACGAAGTGCAAGCCAGGCTGCGCGACGAACAAGGACGTCCGCTGAAGAACGACGACACAGGGCGCGAGATGCAACCCGACGTTATTCTGCACTACCCACAGGGACAGGATGTGATCATCGACTCGAAGGTGTCGCTTGTGGCCTATGAGCGATACGTCAATGCCCAGACGCCTGATGACAAGGAGCACGCACTTCAGGAGCATCTCAAATCGATAAGAGCCCACGTGACAGAACTGGCCCGCAAGGACTACTCCAAATACATCAAGGCCCCACGCGAAGCCGTCGATTTTGTAATAATGTTCGTTCCCTTTGAGTCATCGCTTCAATTGGCTTTGGTCAACGACCCCTCGCTGTGGCGTGAAGCCTTTGAGCGTAAGGTCTTTATCACGGGTGAACAGAACCTGTTAGGCATCCTTCACATGATACACCTGGCATGGGTGCAGAACCAGCAGGCCGAGAACCAGGAGCGTGTCTTCGGCATTGCCGAACAGCTACTCGACCGTCTGGGTGACTTCATCCAGCGCTATAACCGTCTGGGCGAACACATCGAACTGGTGCAGAAGGACTTTGAGTCGGCAGGCAACAAGCTCTTCACAGGACGGCAGAGCGTCGTGCAGAAAGGCCGCGAACTGATAGATCTCGGCGGCAAGGAGAACCCCAACCGCAGAATACCCAAAGCTGAAGAGAACCTGAATGCTTTACCTGAATGACGATATAGCAGGCTTCAACTTCGAGGCAGCCCTGCCATTGCTGAGTGAGCAGCGGCGCCTGCAGGCCCTGAAGTTCAAGCATGAGCAGGGACGCAAGACGTGTGCCATGGCTTATCTGCTGCTGTGCGAGGCACTGCGTCAGGAGTACGGCATCACGGAGCTGCCGGTGTTTGAATTTGGCGAACACGGAAAACCCTTCATCGTCGGTCATCCCGACATCCACTTCAACTTCAGTCATTGTAGTGAAGCTGTCATCTGTGTCGTCAGCAACCGTCCTGTCGGTGTTGATGTTGAAAGCATCCGTGAGTATCGCGACAGTCTGGTGCGCTACACGATGAACGACCAGGAGGTGCAGCAGATAGAGCGGGCTGAACGGCCTGACGTCGAGTTCATACGCCTGTGGACCATGAAGGAGGCGGTGCTCAAGCTGTCAGGTCGGGGCATCGTTGACGACCTGAAGCATGTGCTGACAGATGCAAAGACTTCGGAGCTGACCACTGTGGTCGATCCCGAAGTCCGCTATGTGTACAGCATCTGCCGCCTTTAATTCTTCAACTTTTCAATTCTTCAATTTTTAGAACTGAAACTTATATCCCGCTGTTATCTGCAGCGTGCCGTTGCGGCAGCTGTCACCTTCCTTGAAGATGGAGATGAGTCCGATGTTGTAGCGTACGTCAAACACGAAATGTGCCACCTCGTAGGAGACACCCATGGGAATGGCCAGGTCGAACTTGCGGAAGTCAGACGACAGACCGGTCAGCGATTCCAGATTGTCAATGTCTATCTTCTGACCGTCAATCTTGGCTTTTTTGCCCATCAGGAATCCCAGCTGGGCACCAGTCTTGAAGGCCAGACCCTTGACGGGGTAGAATTGAACCAACAAGGGGACATTGGTGTAGGTCAGTTTAAGTTCCGTGTCGTTGGCCTTGACGCCTTGTATTGAGCCGTGGACGCCTGCCACCAGTCCCAACTGTTCCGTGAGACCGTATTCAAGTTCGAAGCCTCCTATAAAACTGGGAACCATCTTGTGGTCGTCGATACCTGTCACGGTGGACAGGTTAAGGCCGGCCTTCACCATCCATGAGAACTCCCCTTCCTCGTTCTGAGCCTTCATCGCCATGACGGTAAAGAGCATCACGGCTAACATCAAAATCTTCTTCATAAGTTTGTCTATTAAATTATAAATTTTGTGCAAAGATAAGAAATAATTTGAAACTTTTGCTGTCGCCAAGAAATAATTTTCAATTTTCAATTTTCAATTTTCAATTTATTTCGTACCTTTGTAGGCAAAATTACTCACTTAAAACATATAATTGATATGAGATTAGACGGAAGACGTGAAAGCTCAAATGTAGAAGACCGTCGCGGTATGAGCGGTGGCGCTAAAGCCGGACTTGGTATCGGCGGTATTATCGTAGTGGCTCTGATGGCTTGGATTACCGGGGGCAACCCGCTGGAGGCTGTCATGCAGCAAGTGGCAGAAAACGGCGGACTGGGATCATTAACCGGCACAAACACTGAAGTGAACGAAGGACAGCGCGAGTTCACAGAGGAGGAGCAGGCTTTGGCTAAGTTCTCAACGCAAATCCTGGCTGGTACGGAAGATGTATGGACAGAAATCTTCAAGCAGAATGGAGCCACATATAAGAACCCGACAATGGTGCTCTACACCGACGGCACCTCGACGGCTTGCGGACAGGGTTCTGCAGCCATGGGGCCATTCTATTGCTCTGGCGACCAGAAGCTATATATCGACCTGTCGTTCTTCACCACAATGAGGAAACAACTGGGGGCCGACGGCGATTTTGCCTATGCCTACGTCATTGCCCATGAGGTAGGACACCATGTGGAGTACCTCACCGGTACACTCGACAAGGTGCATGCCCAGATGGCCAAACTCAGTCAGAGCGAAGCCAACAAGCTTTCGGTGCGTTTGGAACTGCTGGCTGACTTCTATGCCGGTGTATGGGCGCATCACGACAACAAGCGCTTTGGCTCTTTGGAGGACGGCGATATCGAGGAGGCCATCAACTGTGCGCAGAAGATTGGTGACGACTATCTCCAGACCAAGGCACGCGGTTATGCTGTACCAGAATCTTTCAACCACGGCACATCAAAGCAGCGCATGAAGTGGTTTAAGTTGGGATTGGAAACAGGCGATGTTTCGAAGGGAACAACCTTCCAATGCTCTGATGCTGAATTATAATTGCTAAACAAAAAAAAACAATGAGGTCTTCATTTGGCATAAAGTCCAAATGAAGACCTCATTATTTTACTTTTTTATCAACGAAGCCACCCAAAGGATGGCTACAGCACCAATGATAGCAACTGATAGTTTACTTTACCAGATTCCCAAGAATGTCGCGGGTAAGTTCCTTGGTTATGGTGCGCGTGGCGGCACTAGTGGCATTCTTTACAACCTTCTCCTTGGCTGAAGTACGAGATTTCGACTTCTTACCACTGACCTTGTCACTGACCCAGGCACCAAGGACAGCTGCCAGCGTAGAGGTGACGGCAGTCATCACGGCCTTGAGCACCTTCGACATGATGCCGGGCTTCTTCTTCTCTTCTTTAGTGGGAGAGGTGGGTGCTGTGGACTCTTCGGCCGATTCGGCCGATTCGGCCAACTGACGCTCGGCCTCAGCCATCAGGACCTCAAAGGCACTCTCGCGGTCCTTAGCCTCATCATACTTGCCATAGATGCGGCTCTGCTTGATGATGTCGAGTCGCTGACCCTCGGTTACGGCACCAATCTGAGACAGCGGGAACAGGATCTTGGCCCTCTCTACCATAGCAGGAGCACCTTTCTCGTCGAGGAACGACACAAGTGCTTCACCCGTCTCAAGATTCATGATAGCCTCATCTGTCTTGAAGTCTGGATTGGCACGGAAGGTGTCGGCAGCAGTCTTGACAGCCTTCTGATCTTTCGGCGTATATGCTCGCAGAGCATGCTGCACGCGATTGCCCAGCTGGCCGAGGATGTTTTCGGGTATGTCAGTAGGACTCTGGGTGATGAAGTAGATACCCACACCCTTAGAACGTATTAAGCGTATTACCTGTTCTATCTTGTCGAGCAAGGCTTTCGATGTATCAGTGAACAGCATATGTGCCTCATCGAAGAAGAACACAAGCTTCGGAAGCGGCAGATCACCCACCTCAGGCAGGGTGCTGTAGAGCTCGGAGAGTAGCCAGAGCAAGAACGTTGAATAGAGCTTAGGCTGAAGCATCAGTTTGTCGGCAGCCAGCACGTTCATGATACCCTTGCCGCCTTCGGTCTGCATAAGATCGTAGATATCAAACGATGGCAGTCCGAAGAACTTATCGGCACCCTGGGCTTCCAACTGCAAAAGGGCACGCTGTATGGCACCGATGGTCGCTGTCGAGATGTTGCCGTATTTGGTTGTGTACTCCTTGGCATGCTTCGACACCCAGTCGAGCATGGCACGCAAGTCCTTGATATCGTCGATGAGCACTCCACGCTCATCGGCAATGCGGAACACAATGTTCAGCACACCATCCTGCGTCTCATTGAGCTGCATCAGGCGCGACAGCAGCTGCGGTCCCATCTGCGACACGGTAGCTCGCATGGGATGCCCCTGCTCTCCGAAGACATCGAAGAAACGCACCGGACAGCTCTGAAACTCTGGATTCTCAATACCGAACTCGGGGAGGCGCTTCTCAATGAAACCACTCATCTTTCCCACTTGTGATATTCCACTCAGGTCGCCCTTCATATCGGCCATAAAACATGGCACACCTGCCTGGCAGAATGTTTCGGCCATCACCTGCAGGGTGACAGTCTTACCCGTTCCAGTAGCACCGGCTATCAGTCCGTGACGATTAGCCATCTTACCGGTAATGCTGAGTGCGCCGTTGGCGCAGTGGGCGATATACAGCCCGCGTTCTTTATCGTACATAGTTGCAGTGTTTATAGTTTTATCTAGCTGCAAAGATACAAATAAATATCAAGGCATAACCCGTAATTTTACTTTTTTTACAAAAAAACTTGCGTAAATAAAAAAAAGTGTGTTACTTTGCACACTCAAAATTAACATATACATAATTAAAGTTACATAAATAAATAAGTAAGAAAAACATGAAAAAGTTTATCGTAGCCATCATGGCAGTGCTCTTTGCAGCACCTTCTTTCGCCCAGTTTACTAGCGGAGGTTTTTCACTTGATGAAAATTCTGTCTATTACGGTATCCGTCTCGGTGTCAACTTCGCCGGCATCGGCGGTGATTTCAATGACAACCTGGGAACAAAGGTTGGCATGAACCTCGGTGGAGTCATTGGTCTGCGCCTCAGCCAGTCAACTCCTGTATTCTTAGAGAGTGGTCTCTACTACTCTGAGCGTGGTGCCAAGGACGGTAAGGACAAGGCCAGCCTGACATACTTAGAGTTGCCCGTACTTATCAAATATGGCATCCAGACTGGTGGTGATTTTGTAGTCTTGCCTTACATCGGCCCGTATTTCTCTTATGGTATTGCCGGTAAGACAAAGATCAAGGAAGCAGGCATCAACGACAGCTCTTACGAATTCTTTAAGCACGGTGATATGGGATTCAAGCTTGGCTGTGGTGCCGAGTACAACAATCTCTATGCAGAAGTAGGCTATCAGTTTGGTGTAGCCAACATTCTCGAGGACAACGAGGCTGACGGCGAGGCAAGAAACCACGCCTTCTATATCAATGTTGGTGTGAACTTCTAAACACTAAGAATTATAATACAACAGGGGAGCATTTGCATGCTCCCCTGTTGCTTTTCTATCGTAATCAATTAATAATTAGAGTTTTGCCAGCTCTATTACCTTATCTACGGCAGCACTCAGTCCATCGACATTCTTACCGCCAGCCTGGGCGAAGTGAGGCTGACCACCGCCACCACCCTGGATGAGCTTAGCAGCCTCGCGTACCATTTGGCCTGCATTCAGTCCGTGGTCGCTGACCATATCATCGCTCATCATGATAGAGAGCTGTGGCTTGTTATCAGCGTGAGAACCGATGACACAGAGCAGTGAGCCCTCGATGGCAGCACGTATCTTGAATGCCATATCCTTAGCACCTGCAGGCGGCATGGGCACTACTGCAGAAACAACCTTGACGCCATTGACGACGCGGGCACCCTCAATCAGTCGCTGGGCAGTACGTTCTACAGCCTGAGCCTGGAAGCCTTCTATCTCCTTCTTCATCGAGTCGTGTTCCTCGATATACTTCTTGATGACACCCTGCAGGTCCTTGGCATTGTTAAAGAACGACTTGACAGCCTTCAGCGTGTCTTCCAGCTGATACATCAACTCTTCACACTCCTTGCCAGTCTTGGCCTCGATACGGCGGATGCCTGCAGCCACACTGCTCTCCGAGAGAATCTTGAAGAAGCCGATGCGACCTGTCGAGCTGGCATGGATACCACCACAGAACTCACAAGAGGGACCGAAGCGTACCACACGCACCTTGTCGCCATACTTCTCGCCGAAGAGGGCGATGGCACCAAGCTTCTTAGCCTCGTCGAAGGGTACATCACGATGCTCGTCGATATGGATGTCCTGACGGATCATGTCGTTGACCATGCGCTCTACCTCACGCAGCTGCTCATCAGTAACCTTCTCGAAGTGAGAGAAGTCGAAGCGCAGGGTGTCAGGGCTGACAAACGAACCCTTCTGCTCTACGTGGTCGCCCAGCACCTGCTTCAGGGCATAGTCCAGCAGGTGGGTAGCAGTATGGTTGGCAGCTGAAGCGAAGCGCTTGTCGGTATCCACACAGGCCATGAACTCGGCTGTGGGGTCTTTCGGCAGCTGCTTCACGATGTGTACAGTCTGATTGTTCTCGCGCTTGGCATCGATAATCTCGACAGTCTCGTTCTCGTTGACCAGCACACCACAGTCACCAACCTGTCCACCCATCTCGCCATAGAACGGTGTAGCATCGAGTACGAGCTCGTAGAACTCGTTCTTCTTCTGTGTCACCTTGCGATAGCGCAGGATGTGACAGTTGTATTCTGTATAGTCATAGCCTACGAACTGCTGTTCGCCAGCCTTCAGCTCTGTCCAGTCACTGTTCTCAACAGCAGCGGCATTGCGGGCACGCTCCTTCTGTTTCTGCATCTCGACATTGAACTGCTCCTCGTTGACGGTAAAGCCGTTCTCACGACAGATGAGTTCGGTGAGATCGAGGGGGAAGCCGTAAGTATCGAAAAGGCGGAAAGCCTGAACACCGTCGAGTTCGGTCTTGTTCTCAGCTTTCAACTTATCCATAGCCTCATTCAGCATGCCGATACCTTTGTCGAGGGTACGCAGGAATGAATCTTCCTCCTCCTTGATAACCTTCGTAATCAGCACCTGCTGGGCTTTCAGCTCTGGGAAAGCATCGCCCATCTCGTGTACCAGTGTTGGTACGAGCTTATAAAGGAAGCCGTCCTTCTGACCAAGGAAGGTATAGGCATAGCGCACGGCACGACGCAGTATTCGGCGGATGACGTAACCAGCCTTGGCATTGGAAGGCAACTGACCGTCAGCAATAGAGAAGGATACGGCACGCAGGTGGTCGGCGCAGACGCGCATGGCAACGTTGATGTCGTCCTGTTCCTTGCTGATAGGATTCTCAGTCTCTTCCTCGAAAGTGAAGTATTTCAGTCCAGTGATGTCCTGCTCAGCCTTGATGATGGGCTGGAAGACATCGGTATCGTAGTTTGAGTGCTTGCCCTGCATCATGCGGACGAGACGCTCGAAGCCCATACCAGTATCGATGACGTTCATGCCTAACTTCTCAAGACTTCCATCGGCCTTGCGGTTGAATTGCATAAACACCAGGTTCCATATCTCGATGACCTGTGGGTCGTCCTGATTGACCAACTCACGGCCGGTCTTGCCTGAGGCAGCCTTCTGCTCAGGTGTTCGCGAGTCAACGTGAATCTCCGAACAGGGACCGCAGGGACCCGTATCGCCCATCTCCCAGAAGTTGTCGTGCTTGTTACCGTTGATGATGTGGTCCTCGGGAACGTGCTTGGCCCAGTACTTGGCAGCCTCATCATCGCGAGGAATATTTTCTTCAGGAGAACCCTCGAACACTGTAACATAGAGGTCTTCGGGATTCAGCTTCAGAACATCTACGAGATACTCCCAGGCCATGTCGATGGCACCTTCCTTAAAATAGTCGCCAAACGACCAGTTGCCCAGCATCTCGAACATGGTGTGGTGGTAAGTATCATGACCTACCTCCTCCAAATCGTTATGTTTACCAGAAACACGCAGGCACTTCTGGGTGTCGGCACGACGACGCGGCTCCGGCTCACGTGTACCTAAGATAATGTCCTTCCACTGGTTCATACCCGCATTGGTGAACATTAGCGTTGGGTCATCTTTAATCACCATAGGAGCCGAAGGCACGATAGCATGCTGTTTCTGCTCGAAAAATTTCTTAAACGATTCACGAATCTCGTTGGCTGTCATCATCTCTATTTACTATTTATAGATTTACAATTTACAATTTAAGGTGCAAAGTTACGAAAAGTTGAGCGCAAAACAAAGAAACTCGTTTCTTTTTTTGCCGAGACGGAGTAACTTCGCCGATTTTAATCGACAAAGGTACAAAAAGTTGAGGGAAATACAAAACAAACTCGTTTGTTTTTATTTCCGAGACGGAGTACCTTCGCCATTTCAATGGCAAAGGTACAAAAAATATTGAGAAAAGCCCAAATAAATTTGGCTTTTCCTCATGTATTTAGTAACTTTGCCCCCGAAAATGGGTATATTATATATAGTACCCACGCCTGTGGGCAATTTAGAAGACATGACGCTACGCGCCATAAGAGTCCTCAAAGAGGCTGATTTGGTACTGGCAGAAGATACACGTACATCGGGTGTCTTGTTAAAGCATTTCCAGATTCAACAGCACTTGATATCTCACCACAAATTCAATGAACACGGAACGAGTGCCAACGTTGTGGAGCGCCTGAAGGCGGGACAAACGGTGGCACTTATCAGTGATGCCGGTACGCCAGGCATCTCTGATCCCGGTTTCTTCCTGGTGCGCGAAGCTGTCAGAGCCGGTATTGAAGTTCAGACTCTTCCAGGAGCCACAGCCTTCGTGCCAGCCCTCGTGTCTAGCGGACTGCCATGCGACCGTTTCTGTTTCGAAGGTTTCTTGCCACAGAAGAAAGGGCGCCAATCAAAAATAGAGTCTTTGAGAGATGAGGAGAGGACAATGATTTTCTACGAATCACCCTATCGCGTAATAAAGACTCTGCAACAATTCAGCGACGTGTTCGGCCCCGATCGTCAAGTCAGCGTATGTAGAGAAATTTCAAAAGTTCACGAAGAGAGCATACGAGGTACATTGGCAGAGGCAATCGCACATTTTACCGACCATGAACCACGTGGAGAATTTGTCATAGTTTTGGCAGGGAAGTAATGAATTATTAAACATAATTAAAAATAACAAGTACGTATGAAAAAGCTAATTGTATTTATGTTGTGCATGACGGCACTGACCGCCTGCAACCAGAAGAACTCAAACGCAGAAGACTTGCGCCTTACCCAACAAGGTGACTCTCTGAACCGTATTATTGCTCAGAAAGACAATGAGATCAACGACATGTTGTCAACCATGAATGACATTGAGGAGGGTTTCCGCGCCATCAGCGCAGCAGAAAACCGTGTCAGCGTAGCTCGTCAGGGTGAAGGTTCAAGCTCAGCAGAGCGCATTCGCGAGAACATGCAGTTCATCAAGCAGACCATGCAACAAAACCGCGAACTCATCAACAAACTTCGCAACCAGCTGCGCCAGAGCACTGTAAAAGGTGACGAGTTGAGCCGCATGCTCGACAACCTTACTCAGCAGCTTGAGGAGAAAGACAGTCAGGTAAAGGCATTGCAAGCAGAACTGGAAGCAAAGAACATTCAGATTGGCGAACTTAACGACCAGGTTACCGATCTCTCTGCAAACGTAAGCAACCTTAAGGAAGAGACTACTCAGAAGTCACAGACCATTTCTACACAAGACAAGCAGCTGCATACCGCATGGTTCGTCTTCGGCACCAAGAAGGAGCTGAAGGAACAGCGCATCATCTCTGACGGCGAGGTACTGCGTGCCAACTTCAACCGCGATTATTTCACAAAGATCGACATCCGCGTTGACAAGGAGATTAAGCTCTATTCTCGTTCTGCTGAGTTGCTGACCGACCATCCTTCGTCAAGTTATAAGTTGGAGCGCGATGCCAACAAGCAGTACACACTGCGCATAACCAATCCTCAGGAGTTCTGGTCAACCAGCAAATACCTTGTAATATTGGTTAAATAACAAACATTTTCACTTTGCAAGGTTTTCGCCGGGAAAACCTAAAAAATGGGCAGTATTTTGGCTTTTTAGTTAAAATATTGCCCATAAATATGTATTTTTTATAAATTTGTTATTCTTTTTAAAAATATTATCGTATCTTTGCAAGGTTTTAGGAATATGTACTATTGCATGCTCCTATAAGGATATTTATAATAATGTACGCGAACATAATTAATATTAAATAAAAGAAGTATATGAGAAAGAAGTTTACGCTGATTTTGTTCGGCCTGTTCCTAAGTATCGGAATAACATGGGCCCAGAACAAGATTACGGGTACTGTCTTTGAAGACAATGGCGAGCCATGTATTGGCGCCACGGTCATGATTCAGGGAACCAAGCAAGGAACCAAAACCGACCTTGACGGTAATTTCACTATTTCTGTGCCTTCCGGCAAGAAGCTTGTGATTAGCTATGTTGGTATGCACACAAAGACTGTATCTGCCAAGAATGGCATGAAAGTGACACTTGAGCCAGATGACCGTATGGTCGATGAAGTTGTGGTTACAGGTGTCGTCAAACAAGATAAGCGTTTGTTTACCGGATCTGCCACTAAAATTGATGCAGATAAGGCAAAACTATCAGGTATGGCTGATGTCAGCCGCTCACTTGAAGGCCGTGCTGCAGGTGTACAGGTAACCAACGTAAGTGGTACTTTCGGTGCTGCTCCAAAAATTCGCGTACGTGGTGCCACGTCTATCTATGGTAACTCAAAGCCGCTGTGGGTTGTCGATGGTGTTATCTATGAAGACAATGTCGATGTCAGTGCTGACGAATTGGCATCAGGCGACGCTAAGACCCTTATTTCCAGCGCTGTAGCTGGTCTTAACTCAGACGATATCGAGTCGTTTACCATTCTTAAGGACGGTTCTGCAACATCAATCTATGGTGCTCGTGCCATGGCTGGTGTGATTGTTATTACCACTAAGAAGGGTACAAAAGGACGTGCATCTATCAACTATACCGGTGAGTTTACCACTCGCCTTAAGCCAAGCTATCACGATTATAACATCATGAATTCTCAGGAGATGATGGGTGTATATAAAGAGATGGCAGACAAAGGATGGCTGCAGCTTGAGAACCTTGCCAATGCGCAGAACTCAGGTGTTTATGGATACATGTTCCAACAACTTCGCAAGTACGATCCTCTGACAGGTCAATACGGACTGCAGAACACAGAGGCTGCCCGCAACCGTTATTTGCAGGCTGCCGAATTCCGCAATACCGACTGGTTCGACCTGCTTTTCTCCAATGCCATTTCGCAGAATCACTCTGTCAGCGTGGCAAGTGGTACTGAAAAGTCGCAGAGTTATTTCTCACTTTCGCTCATGAACGACCCAGGCCAGTACGTCAACAGAGGCAGCGTAAAGCGCTACACTCTGAATGCCAACACGTCATACGACCTACTCAGAAACCTGACAATACGTCTGGCTGCCCAGGGAAGCTATCGTGACCAGGAGGCTCCAGGTTCTTTGAATCGTACCACCGATGTTGTGACTGGTGAGGTTAAGCGTGATTTCGATATCAACCCCTTCAGCTTTGCAATGAATACCAGCCGCTGTCTGGACCCCAATATCAACTACACACGCTTCTACTCTCCGTTCAACATCTTCAACGAACTGGAGAATAACTACAACGACATTAACGTCAGCGAACTTATGTTCCGTGCCGAATTGGAATACAAGCCCATTCAGACTGAAAAGAATTCTCTGACACTATCTGGTCTTATCTCGACCCGTATGTCGCATACCAAGAGCGTTCACAACGTAAGGGACAACTCTAACCAGGCCAATGCCTACCGCGCTGGTGTGGATGCTACCGACGACAACTCCACTGTCCGCGACAGCAACCCCTTGCTCTATCGCGACCCAGACAACGAAAAAGCACTGCCAGAGTCAGTATTGCCCGTGGGCGGTATCAAATACGAAGACAGCAATGTAACTCGTTCTAATTTCTATCGTTTCACAGCTCAGTATCGTTCTGACATCAACGACAACAACACCATCAACCTGCTTGCAGGCTCCGAGTTGTCAACACGCCGCATCACAAGCACGATGTGGACAGGTTGGGGATACCAATATGACAATGGTGGTCTGACCTACACTCCATATCTCTGGTTGAAGCAGATGAACGAAGAGAACACCGAGTACTTCGGTGAGTCATTCTCTCAATATAACTCACTGGCGTATTACGGACAGGTTGACTATTCTTTAATGAAACGTTATACCATCAATGCCACAATGCGCTATGAAGGTTCTAACCGTTTAGGAAAAGCTACTTCCAGCCGTTGGCTTCCTACGTGGAACGTCGGTCTGAAATATGACTTAGGCAGCGAACCTTTCATGCAGCGTGCTGCAAGCTGGCTCTCTATGGTAATGCTACGCGGTAGCCGTTCTCTGACGGCAGCCCCTGGTCCGAGCAACGTGACGAATGCCACCACCATCTACATGACTCAGAACAAGTGGCGCCCCACTACTGCATCGGCAGAGTCTGAAATCTACATCGACCAGATTGCCAATACAGAGCTTACTTACGAAAAGAAATACGAATGGAACATCGGTGTTGACCTCGGATTCCTGGCAAACCGCATTACATTGACAGCCGACGCTTTCTGGCGTGACAACTTCGACGAAATTGGTCTTGTCTTCACACAGGGTGCAGGTGGTGTCAACCGTAAATGGGCTAATGTTGCCGACATGGAGTCGCACGGTATAGAGCTCAGCCTCCACACAGAGAACATCCACTCAAATACATTCAGTTGGAGCACAGACCTTATCTACTCTAACGTGAAAAATAAGATTACCCGTCTTAATACCGGTGACCGTGCCGTTGACCTCGTTACAGGCGCAGGCTATGGTGTTGAGGGCTACCCCGTGAATCCTCTGTTCAGCTATAAGTATGCTGGACTGAACAGCGAGGGCCTGCCGATGGTTTACAACGAAGACGGCGAAAAGACTGTAGGTGGTGTTAACTTCCAGGAGACAGAAAACCTCACTGACTACCTCGTTTTTGAAGGTCCAACGGATCCCACATGGTACGGTTCGTTTGGTAACAACTTCCAGTACAACTTCTCGAAGGCAGGCAAGCTCAACCTTGAAGTGTTCATCACATATAGTGGCGGCAACAGAGTGCGCCTTGACCCTGTATTCTCTTACGCATACAGTGATCTTTCGTCTCTGCCTAAAGAGTTTAAAAACCGCTGGATGATTCCTGGCGACGAGGCTGTGACCAACATCCCCACCATCGCATCACTCAACCAGCGCGACCGCTACGGCTCTACATCGCTGAGCACGGCATACAATGCGTACAACTATTCTACTGCACGCTCTGCCAAGGGTGACTTCGTTCGTTTGAAGGAGATTGCCCTCACATATACTCTTCCTTCTGAATTAGTTGCCAAGACTCATTTCCTGACCAGCGCCTCTCTGAAATTAGCAGGCACCAACATCGCTCTGCTCTATGCAGATAAGAACCTCAACGGTCAGGATCCTGAATTTATCAATGCTGGTGGTGTGGCATCGCCCATCTCAAAGCAATTCACAGCAACACTGCGCTTAGGATTCTAATTTTAAACAATTGATAATGATAAGATATATGAAACTGAAAGATATCAAATTATTCTTATTGACAGGTGTAGTAGCATGTGGAATGGCAGCAGCATTCGTATCCTGCACTGACAAACTCGACGAGGTTCCTGACAACCGTACTGAGATTGACGAGCCCGACAAGGTGCTCCGCCTTCTTACATCTGCATATCCTGTGGCTACGCCCGCTGTTATCTGCGAGCTTAGCGGTGACAACTATGTCGATGACAACGTCGTAGTACCTGCAACACATAATGATGCTTACGAGCGATTCCACGAACAAGCATACAAATGGGTTGATATCGATGACTATTCCATCAACTCCGACGACACGCCCTACCAAGTTTGGGAAGCTTACTATGCAGGAATCTCAGTTTGTAACCACGCTATAGAGGCCATGCTCGAGATGAGCGAGAACCCAGCCAGCAACCCTGAGTTGTCACATGCCTGGGGCGAAGCCCATGTATTGCGAGCCTACTTACACTTCATTCTGGTGAACGTCTTCGCAGAGTCTTACAAAGACGAGCAGAAGAGTATGGCCGACAGAGGTATTCCTTACGTTACCAAGTCTGAGTCGGTGGTACATGTTGACTACAGCACATCAGAATACCTTCACAGCGTAAAGGAGACTTACGACCTCATCGAGAAGGACCTGCTTGAGGGACTCCCATATATTGATGACTCCAAGTTGAAAGTGGCTGCTTATCACTTCAACAAGAGTGCAGCCAATGCCTTTGCAGCTCGTTTCTACCTGTTTAAGCGTGAATACGCCAAGGTTGTCCAGTATGCTGACGAGGCTCTGGGATCTACTCCTTCATCTATTCTCCGTAAATGGAGTAGCATAAACCAGAACACAATCGATACCCGTTTGAACGACTACAACGACCATACTGCACCATGCAATTTCCTGATTCAGTCAACATATTCGCTTCAGGACCGCATGCTGTCTGCATGCCGTTATGCAACAAACAACGGTACGACTTTCACCTCTAATGGTCAGACATGGACAGTACCTTCAACGCTTAACATTCTTATAACCGGTGGCGGTCCGAACTGGTCGGGCTGGTTCCCCTGCTATGATGGTAACCTGTTTATCTGGGGAGGTCAGGAATATGGTGTATGGATGTTCCGCGTATATGAGTACTTTGAATACACTGACAAGATTGCCGGTATCGGTTTCGTTCATATGCTCTATCAGCCATTCACTGCTGACGAGACTCTGCTCTGCCGCGCCGAAGCTAAACTATATCTGGGCGACCGCAACGGAGCCATTCAGGACTTAGGTTTATGGACAAGCTCACACATGGTGACAAGTACTCTGACTCTTGACGGCATTAAGAACAAATATAACCGCAGTGCACGCGGAGGTAACATCTATGTTAGTGCCCTGCATCCTCAGGAGATGGGCTTCCAGAAAATACTCGAGGGCGATGACCTGAGTGTATTGGACTGCATTCTGCACTTCCGCCGTATTGAGCGACTCTATGAGGGCGACCGTTGGTACGATATCAAGCGCTATGGTATCACTGTTTACCACCACTATCGCGGTCCGCTGGAAGATGAGATCCACACCGACTCTCTGACATGGAATGACAAGCGTCGTGTGCTGCAGTTACCTAACAACGTTATAGAAGCAGGTTTACCAGGTAGCCGTGAGACAGGAGCAGGAGTAACAAGCGGAAGTGGCTATATGACCAAGCCATTATCCAGCCAACCTGCACCATATCTGGCTAATTAAGATAGTTAATAAATGAACAAAAGAAATTGATACAATTATGAGAATACATATAACTATCAACGAAGTAAAAAGGACTATGAGAGACTACCTTCCTTTGTGTCTTTTCGCCCTTCTACCATTGTTAGCTTCGTGCAGCAAGGATGATGATTTTGACGACAGCATTTTCGACACGAACATTGCTGCTATAGATGACAAGGAAGCTACAGCACCGTTCGACAAGTGGCTGTACGACAACTTTGTTGTACCATACAACACAGAGATTCAGTATCGGTTCAACTTCCCTGCTTCCAACCTGAGTTTCCAGCTTTCACCTGCCGACTATAAGAAGTCGCAGTTGCTGGCACATTATATCAAATATCTGTTCTATGATGTCTATACACTTTATGGTGGTGATGACTTCATGAAGAAGTATGGTCCACGCATATTCCATTTCATCGGATCTGCAGCCTACTCTCCAACGACAGGTACCGAGACACTGGGTTATGCATCGGCAGGTGTTAAGATTACGCTTATCAACGTCAACAACATGAAACTGTGGACACCAGAAAGCGAATACAATTCATCTGACATGGAGCTCCTCAACAAAGACCAGTTCCACACCATGCATCACGAATTCTCGCATATTCTGCATCAGACAAAATCCTACCCCGTCTCTTTCGGACAGGTAACACCAGGATCATACGACCCCATCACATGGCAGGAGCGAGACTCTGTACTAAGCCACAGTTTGGGATATCTCACACAATATGGTTCCAGTGCCAGCTATGAAGACTTTGTAGAAACGCTATCATGCACTATCACTGATACCGACTGCCGCTGGATGTACACCATTATCGACGCCTGTTCAAATGGTGGACTGAAGAATGGTGATAAGGAACAAGTTTACACCCTCATCGACTCTCTTGAAATTGGCGGAGTTGATGAACCCGGCAAGCCCTGGAATAAGTTCTCCATCTATGAAGAGTCGGTAGTAAGCAGCGAAACTGGTGATGAAGTAAAACGATATGTACCCAGTTTCCATATTAACGATGCAAAAATTAAATATGCAGAAAAGGGAGAAGCAACACCCACCTATACCAAAGTGGCCGATTTCACTTCTTTCCGGGACTATCTTAACTGGGCAGAAGGTAAAGCCACCGAAGAGATTGGAGGCATGAACGCTATCCTAAAGAAAATCGACATAGCCACCAAATGGTATACCACCAACTGGGGGCTCCACCTATACGAGATTCGCCGTGAAGTGCGCAAACGCCAGGACAACATCAACGAATACACCCGCAACAACGTGGTCATATACGATCTGAAGTAGTTGAGAGTTTCCTGTTGATTAAAAATTATAGTTTAGTATATAAACAACTAACGCGACACAAAGATCATGAATATCATAAAAGATAACATAATGAATAAGCTGACAGCCAAACTGCCAATGGTTATTGGATCTTGTTTATTGAGTCTGGTCATCACTGGATGTACTTTCGAACAAGAAGACTATTTTGACGAGACAGCATCCCTGCGTATTACTCACATCAACCAGAAAATCAAAAACCAGTTGGTGCAGCAAAGCAGCGATGCCAACCATGGTTGGGTGATTCAATACTTTGTTGCTGGTACCGACGACTACGATTTCGAGGGCTTCAATATCTTCGGACGTTTCTTTGAAGATGGTAAAGTGACATTGGCAAGCAACCACAGATACTTGCGTAATGGCAATGCCAATAAATACACCGAAGCAACCAGCACCTTCAAAATGCTTGCAGAAGAAGGTCCGGTGCTCTCGTTCGACACATGGAATGACATCCTCACCGTTTTTGAGGACCCTGTGGATCCATCGGCAGCCCCTGGCAGCATTGTCAACAATGGTGAGGGAATGAACGGCGACCACAATCTCGTATTGGCATCATTGGAAGATGACCAGATTCTTTTCCATGGTGAGCGTCACCGTGCCTCAATCCGCTTCATCCCCTGCGACCGTCCTTGGGAAGAATATATCCAGGTTGTCAATGACATGAAGGATAAGATATCCAACTCTACGCTGACTTCATACTATGTCACCAATAGCACTGACACCATGTATTTCTCACGCCTGAGCCGCGGATACTTCAACTATGTCGATCGTCTGGAAGATCCTCTCAAGAACAAAGTTCTCTCTTGTGTTTTCACTCCTGAGGGCTTCCGCCTGCACCATGTGGACTCTCTTGGCACCAATGCCTTCCAGGAGTTTAAACTTGCAGAAGACGAGTCATGCCTTTTAAACGAGGACAATACTGTCCAGGTGATTCCCTGTTGGGATAACTATATAGTAAACCATACTGCAGCATGGAAGATGGACACGGAATTATTCTCGGCAGAACAGAAATCACTGTATGGACAAATTAACGAGGCATTTAAGACTTTCAACAGCTCATGCAGTTTAGCAAGCATTGGTATCGGAAAGTCTTCTGGCGCAAATTCCGTAACAGGTCTTGTATTGACATTCTATACGAATACAGCAGGAACAAAGACAAACACTGTTGGTCTGTCCTTGACAATGAGCAAACCTGCATATGGCCAACTACAGATTGACTGCACCGAAGATAATCCTGTTGACAAGAATATGGAGTCTGTTTTGAAGCGTTCTCCTGACATGGAAAAATTGGCACGTGCCTTCGCTGCCACTTTAAAAGGAACTTATGAGATGACTCCTGACAATTATTTCCTCCCTACAGGTGGTATGTTTAAAGCTATCAATGGAGGAACATCATTCAAACTGTATTAAACAA
>CAMHLV010000040.1 GCA_946186115.1 uncultured Prevotella sp.
ATTCTTTTTTCATTTGAACCTTTCAGTTGTGTCCAACTTTCTGGGTTCACTTCAAACGCCGTCCCCTATACCCCTTGCTGTTCGTCCGACAATATGTACCTGCAGGTACATATTCGATATTAAATCTCGGGATATTTGTATTTCCCAATACTATGAGTCGTAAAAACGTTAATATACGAGATAAAATTTTTCAAGACGCACTAATTAAAAAATTCCGCGTACTTTTGGGCGTTGAAATCCTCAGTGCAATCCCGCACTCCATTCCACACAAATCTCTGTGGAAAATAATGCGGAAACGTATGCGGAATATATTATATAGTACACGAACAGAATTAATAAAGAAATGGCACAGAAAAATCTGCAAAGCAACAACGCGGAATATTCAATGACTATTCCGACCAGTCGGCCGCTCTGGAACTATCTTCTGCACGGCCATAAAAATTCATCCAAGAAACTCTCTCGCGTGGAAGCATTCCGGGACATCATAGAACGACAGCACGCATCGCTGCTGTCTGGTACTGACGGTATCGGCGCGAGTGTTATCGAACTGACCAGGGCCTGGCACTGGAATCGGGACACGACCAGTGCCTTCATAAGTCATCTTCAACAGCTCAACGTGGTGACCTGTGAGAAGGATGGAAACCGAACAATCATCAGGCTAAATCATACTGTCGAATGAAAAACATTTCTGGGACCTCGGAGAAGTCTTCAGACGTAAAAATACTCTCGTCTGCGACCAACGGAACATGAATCCTTTTTTGTGGTCTTATACGCCACGTAAACGACATAACTTCAAACAGAGAAAAATGGCCTACGGCAACAGTGGCAGAATGCCAACATTGAAACGAGCCTCGCAGAGCCTCGAAATACCCCGAAGGCGCTTGCGCGTATTGCGACATGCCGCAATAGGGGTAGCCTACTACCCCCCTATTGGCATCAATGCCACAAGGGGAGAGCCACACACCAAGGTTGAGCAAGCTCAGTGGCAAGTAGGCTCAGGAATACCCCGAGACCCCGCATTAAAGACGTTTATCAAACAATTCTAAACTAAATTGAAATATGGTAGAAAAACAAAAACAGTCAATCGACTTGCGACCAGGCAAAAGGTTTGCCGTCGCACTCAGTAATGAAAACCTTCGCATCGGCGATGACTCCGCATGGAAAGCGAAGTTGGCAGGAACCCTTGACCCGACAAGAACAAGACTGGACTTCGAGGTAGGAAAGGGTGGAGTTATTCAACCTCTCAACAAGGCAAAATCAATTACCCGAAGAATCAAGGACATCCTGAAGGCCAACGGTATCAGCGACCCAAATACGGGCATACCCGATGAAGACCTGAAGGTTAAAGGTGTAGGAATCAGAACATATGCCAGCTTCATCCTGCAAGGTTCCCATGAAACAATGGAAAAACTTGCTTTCGGCGATCAACGTGTTTCCTACGATTCCAACGCTGATAATTCACATCTGGAACGTAAGGAAGAAATCGAAAAATGGGCAAAGGAAATGTACGCATATGTTGCGCAGAAATATGGTGAGGATAATATTGCGGAGTTTACAGTACACCTCGACGAGACGACTCCACATGCACATTGCGTAGTAGTTCCCATAACAGAATCTGGCAAACTTTCCTTCAAACATGTTTTCGTCGGGGTGAACAAATACGAGTTCTCGCGAAGGACAAAAGCGATATGGGATGAAGCTGCGAAGATTGCAGAGAAATACGGTATGGAAAGAGGCACACCAGGAGGGCAACACAAGTCCTATCTCCAGTGGCTCAAAGAACAGATCTTGGAAAACCAAAAGACCATTGAGGAACAGGAGGAAACTTTAGGTCGTCAGTCCAGTGAGATATCTGAACAGGAACAGATTCTCTCTGAGCAGAAACAGAAACTCTT
This sequence comes from uncultured Prevotella sp., assembly GCA_946186115.1. GTDB lineage: Bacteria > Bacteroidota > Bacteroidia > Bacteroidales > Bacteroidaceae > Prevotella. The sequence goes on from CAMHLV010000040.1 coordinate 1,896, forward strand.
TGCCATCAACGATGAGATAAAGAAGGCCGAGAAAAAGCTGAAGTCTATTAATACGATGCTTAATAATTTGAAGGAGCAGAAGGAACAGCTGGAGATAGAAATCACTGCCCTCGAAGATATGCGTGACAATGGTAATGAAGAGGCCGAAAAGCAACTGAAAGAGAAACAACAGATGCTCAACCAAATTATAGGAAAAATTTCAGACAGAGAAAAGCAACTCTCTAACGTTCAACAGCAGTTACATGACCTTGCCATTAAGAAGCATGATCTACAGAAGCGGTATGACGACATGAAGCGTCAGATGAACAAAGAACTGCCTGACCTTCTCGATAAAACACAGAGTGAGGTCAACGATACATTCTGGGAGATGGCAGCAGAGGAAATGAAGAAAGACTATTCTGCTATTAATGAATACATTTCAAAGAACCTGGATCCAAAGCAGCAAAGCGAATTACGTGGAATAATTGGGGCATCATTCTTTGAAGATCTGGCACAGCGAGGGGAACAGATGGCAGCATGCGCTGCAGCACTTTTCCTTGGCTATGTCGATGCTGCTACGAATATTGCCCATGCCGGTGGTGGTGGCGGTGGTAATACCAGCGAATGGGGCAGAAATAAGGATGAGGATGATGAAGCATACCGCCGTCGCTGCTGCATCATGGGACGCATGATGATGAAACCAGCCGGAAGGAAATATCAAATAAGACGCTCATAACTAAGGTAACTGAATAAGGTGGGCTTCATGTTCCACTTTATGTTGTTAAGCTGAATGAAACGAAATAGAGTCAGAAAAACATTTTTCACTTCAAACTGATGTAAATTAAAAAAAATAATCGTATCTTTGCATCCGACGAATGTGTCTCCCTACTGCAGAAATCGCCAAAATTCGCTGAAAGAGGTACGAGGCACAGGCGGCAGTTCTCATTGAAGGACTGCCTTTCTGTGCGTATTTCGGGTGTTTGGCGATGCCTTGCAGTAGGACACAGGGGGCAGCCCTCTTTTTGTCACAAACGAGAATGTAAATTTAAAACTGCTAAAGAATCGCCAAAATGAAAAAGAGAAAGTTTTTAATGATGCTTGTCGCAATGGCAATGAGCACCTTCGCACAGAGTGAGAATTTTGAGCCTATGTTGTGAACTTCTATTAAGATGTCATATGGATTACGACAATAGTAAAGAAATGGAAAAGACAAAGAAATGCCCTTATTGTGGGGAAGAGATATTAGAGAGTGCTATAAAGTGTAAGCACTGCGGAGAGTGGTTACAGAAAAAAGAGTCTGAGAGGAATCGTATTCGTCGAAAATGGCGTAATTGGTTTGAGGATCATTTCTGGGAAACAGTAATACCAATAATTGCAATAATATGTTTTCTGGGTGTTAAACAGTATCTGTCATACAAAAAGAGTCATCCTACTAATGAAACTTTCAGTAGATTGAAAATATGGAATGAAAATCAAGCCGCAAAAAAATCAAAGGCTCTGTACTTACTAACAAAATCGCCTTGGCACGGTAAGAATACTATCGAACAAAAAATTGGGATAGATGGATGGGATTGTATAATAACGCAAACTCTTGACACTGAAAAGTCATATACAAACGAAATGACATTTGTCGAAAATGGAATAATAACGGTTAATATTATGGCATCTTTGTCTGAAAACGTATGGGAGGCTGACGGTACAATAGACTGGAAAGAAAGCGGAGAAATTGTACATCTATATGAAAGCCAAGAATTAACGGAACGACTGAAGTCCTGTACTGGCGATATCTTGGAAATTATGGTAAAGCGCAATTATACCACTGAAGCCAGTGATGACGAAATAGCAGAGTATGTCAGAAACATACTTACAGAGTTTATTAGGAATGCGCAGGAGTCGGATGAAACGAGTACTTATCAAATAGAGGACTTGACAGATACGACATTTGTGCTAAGGGGGGGCACAATTCTTGAACCCACAGGCGAGCGACTGGTATATAAAAGGAAATAGTTTTGACCTATGAAGAAGATACTGCTGTTCCTGATGCTGGTCGCGGCTCTGCCAATGACAGCACAGAATACGTCCTTTCCTAAAAAAGGCTATAACATCAAATGGATTAAAAGAACCAATTACGGCTTCGACAATTATTCTTGCTCCATTAAGAAATTCGAGGATAGTGACACACTCTATTACATCAGCTATGTCACACCAGGAATGCCACCATATTCTATCTGCTTTGGATTCCTCGGACAAAGTACCGCAGATAAGATTGTTGCAGTTCTGGAGGGAAAGAACAAGAAAGAAAGAATAAAATGGATCAAGGAATATCTTGGATATACTGGAGTATATGACGTGGGCCAGACAGTCACATATAATGACTACTGGACGTTTTTCAAGCCAAAGGCAACAGAACGAGGAATTACCACTCATTTCAACCTCGCATCGGCTCTCTATGCCTTTCATAGAGACCGTGACAGGGATAAACAGTGGGCGAACACCACGCCAGAACAATGGTTAGCCCTTTACTCAGCAGCTAAAATAGTTCTTCCCATGGTAGGGCCTTCTGGCCATCATACCTCCTACGAGAAATATATCAATCCGTATGCTCACGATTAAAAACAAAATGTTACGCATGTAATTACAGATATACGGTTTTAAGATAATAATATATATGCTTCACTAAAAACAAATGGTTAGTTCTGAAACCAGAAGAAATGAGCTGAAAATTTGTATGAATCAATATTTATAGCTACCTTTGCATCCAAAAGCAGAGATTCGTTGCCGTTTGAGCCTATCTGGCTGGGGCTGTAGGTTTGCGAAAGAGTTGCAAAAAACTCGCAAAAACGACACCTTTCTGTGCAAAAAAGAGAAAGAATTGATAATTTAAGATAATTTAATAAAAGCTATAACCGGCTGATTATGAGTATATTTTTGCTCTTCCTATCACTTGCTTGCTCAAGTTAAATCATCGGTCGGGGTACCTAAAGGCTGAAAACAGCAGAAAACAAAAGCAAAGAAAGTAGTTAAATGCATTAAAATCAGGCGGTTATGACAATCGTCTGATTTTCTTTTGTTTTCCTAAAACACCCCTATTTTCCCAATTTTGGTTAAAAACTACACTTTTTCTACACCCTATTTGAATTCTTTTTATTACCTTTGCAGACAATATATAACTCCTCGGTTTACCATCCTCAACGAAGAGGTCCCCTTCCTGCATGCAGAGTCCGTGCGTCTAAATACCGATCCAGATCCAGACCCATATCCTGACGATGATAATCACGAAGTAGAAGGCGGCTGGTAATTACTTATGATAATTAAATCAGGCGGACATCCGAAAGGAGCCCGCCTGATTTAATTTATAGGATTCTTTGTTATTTTACCACTCCCAGAAGGACGCCCGACTTGTTGTAGTAGCCACCGTTCTGGAACGTGAGGTCGGCGGTCTGGCTGCTGCCATCGTTGCTGAAGATGATGCCTGTGGGAGTGCCGGAGGCTGTCACCTCGTTGCCATTGCTATTATAGCATTTGCCGTCCCAGGTCCATTTCCATACCTTGTTGCCGTTGGGCTGTGTGCCTAATAGCTTGCATTCTGCTCCTGGCCAGTTGCCGCCAGTATAGTTGTAGGTGTCCCATGCCCAGCAGTTGGCTTTGCTCCAGGCGGCAGGTGACTCGAAGAATGCACATGTCTCGCCGGCATTCACTACGCAGAAGTCGGGGATGCTGAACTCGGTGGGTTCAGTGACTGTGTATGTGCGAGTTACGACGCTGCTGACGGTACCGCCCTTGAGCAGTCCGACCTTCAGTACGGTGGTGCCTTTGTCAATGGCCAGCAACGTTCCGCTGACAGCCTGTGTGCTGCTGGCTGTTGGCGTGCTGCCGTCGGTGGTATATACCAGCTTGGCATCACCGTCGGTAACGGCCGAGAGGAGAACCTGCAAACTGCCGTCGTAGTTGCCCGAGGCATGGCTTATCCATGCTGTGTTGGCAGCCTTGTCGAGATAGTAGGCGTAGTGGCGGCCCGTGAGCACCTTGACCCACGAGGCATCCGACGGTGTGTAGCTTTCGGCCGTGTTGCCCACGACGCACAGCAGCTTGGCCTTGCTGCCCACGACGCTGACGGCATGGTAGTTGGTGTTGCTGGCCTCCTGCTTGTAGTCGCTGGTGTTTAGGATGCCTGCCAGATAGCGCACGTCAATCATCGACTTGATGTCCTGCTTGCAGTCGAGCCAGTGAGTCATAAAGACGCAGGGTGTGCCCGGCATTGCCAGCAGATAGGCGTTGGCTGCCAACGTATCTTTCTTGATAGGGTCTTGTGCGGCATTGGGGCGGCGCTCCGTGTCGTGGTTCTCGACGAAGGTCACGGCCAGCTGCTTGTAGCTGCCGCTCTGGAAGTTGTTGCTCATGAGCGGCCAGTTGCCGTCGTTCTGCTGCGCCAGACGGTTCCATGCACCGTTGTTGGCGGCGTTGCGCACGGTGTAGCGGAACTGGAAGTCGAAGGCGGCGCTGGCCTTGTCGGTAGCGTCAATCCAGTTCTTGATGGTCTGTGTGCCGTCCCAGCACTCGCCTACTGAGAACTTCGGCTTAGCATCGTTGTTATAGTCCTTGGTGAACGAACCGCTGTAGCCCTTCACCATATCGTAGCGGAAGCCTGCGTAGCCCAGGTCTTCGAGCAGCATGTGCAGGTAGGCCTTGACGATTTTCTGCACGTTCTCGCTCTTGTGGTCCAGATCGCGCATACCGTCCCAGCCCTCGCCAGAGTCGTTGTTGCTGCTGAGCGAGTAGCCGTTCTGTGTGGCCCACGTCTTGGTATTTCCGCCGTCGTCGTTGCCCACGATGTCAGTAGAAAGCATTTCGTAGGTTACGCCCTTGTAGGTCTCCTTGGGGAAGTCCACCCAGTTCGAGACGTTGCGGCGGTGGTTGATGACCACGTCGGCAATGGTGCCTATGCCCTTCTGCTTGAAGGTCTGGATGAGCGAGCGCAGCTGTGCTTCCGTGCCGAACGAGCTGGTATAGTTGGTGCCGCCGGGGAACCAGTAGAGGTCGTCGTAACCCATCGACTTGCCGCCGCAGTTGCCGCTCTGGGGCAGCCACACCAGCTTGAAATACTGTGAAAGCTCGTCGGCCTGTGCCTCCAGCACCGTCCACTGGGCATCGTCGTAGCCGTCCCAGTAGAAGCCTTGCAGCATGACGCCGCCATATTCTGCGGGCCATCCTGTGATGGTGGTTGTCGGGGTCTCAGGCTCTTCCGGCGTCGGGTTTTCGGGTTCTTCGGGAACGTCGGGCTTGGTGGGCTCTTCTATTTCGTCATCGCCACCTGAGCAGGCGGTCGTTACGCCGGCGAACGCTACTATGGTTGCGGCGAAAAGCATGGTCCAGAAAAGTTTCTTCATTGTTTCAGGCATTTTAGTGTTACATTTAGCTGTGCAAAGATAAGGAAAATAATGCCACTTTGTTCTTGGACGCAGACGAATAGATGCAGAAATTGTGTGCAAACGGTTGCATGGCAAGATACAAGATGAGGCGGGCCTCGCTCGTGGAGACCCGCCTCACCTTGTGATTATATGCTATGCAAGCAGCCTTGTTTATTTGGCAACGAAAATCATAGCACTTGTGATGTCGTTCAGATAGACGTCATACGTTCCGGCAGGTACGTAGATGTTGCCGCCACCGTTGGTGCCAATCTGGCTGATGCCTTCCGATACGTTCCAGTCGCCGTCGTTGCCGAAGCCCCAGTTGGTGCCCCAGTCATGGTTGGCGCGATACTTCAGCATACCGCTGTTCTCCTGTGTGAACTCAGCATACCAGTTGTGAGGAGCCACCTGCGTCAGCTCGTGGTCGCCACTCCAGCCGTTGAACTCACCGATGAGCGAGATGTTGTCGTACTCCGTGGGAGCCTGGTTGTCCAGCTTGGTCCAGGTGTAGGTCATTGAGCCGAAGTCGAGTGTGATGGTGTAGTAGGCATCGCCCTCAGGACATACGATGGCACCGGCGCCCGAGTTGGTCAGCGTGCCAGAGGCAGAGGCGTCGCCGTCGGTCAGTGCACCATAGCACTTGCCCCAGTCGCCGAAGTCGTCAGCCGACCATATCTTCAGGTTGTGGTCGCCCGTCCACTTGGTGGTGAAGCTGGCCACAGTCTTCGATACGGGAGTGAACATGCTGTTCTTGGCAGTGCTGCTCCAGCTGTTGGCTGCTCCAACCAGATAATACTGTGCTGACAGTGAGATGGGGGTGATGGTGTAGGTCTGGTCCATCATGTTGAGCGTAATCTTGTAGAAGTCGCCGGGGACGTCACCCTCCTTGATGCACCAAGAATTGGCTCCGCTGCCTTCTTTGTCATCACCGTTCTTGTCGACAATGAACTTACCCTCCATGTCAGACGTACCGTTGGTGTACACACCCACGACAGAGGGGCTGTCCCAGATGTTGCCTAGCGAGAAGGCTGACTCAGGCATGATCTTGAACCAGTGGTCACCACCCTGTGCAGGCACTGTGACGGTGAAGATGGGGTCTTCATAGACGTCGCCACCGCCATTGACCAGTTTATAGGTCTGTCCGCCCCAGCTGTTGGCTGCTCCTACATAGTAGTAGGCTGCCTCGATGACGGGAGCTGCTGGAATCAGCTTGATGGTGATGGGGTCAGAGACGGTAACCATGCTCTGGCCGTTGTTGGCATAGTAGGCACGTACCACGCCCGTCAGCTCGCGCTCTACGGGGCGCTTGCCATAGATGCCTTCCACGATGGCCGCGATGTCACCCTTGGCAACCTCGCCATTCTCGTTCATGTCAATCACCTCGTCGCCGATAGTCAGCGTGTAGCCTGACAGCGTAGCGTCGGCATCGGTCACGGTAGGTGGCACGATGTTGCACAGCTTGACGACATCTGCCGTCACTGTTGCCAGGTCGATAGTGCCGAGAGCTGTCACGGCACCATTGCCAAAGGCCACAACCTGAGGTGTCTCTTCGGGCGATGTCATGGGAGGCATCAGGCCCTCGTTGTAGTCATCGTCGCACGAAATGAGTGCGAACGATGACAGAAGAGCAAATGCTGCAAAAAATATCTTTTTCATATTCTTTCCTTTATTAATGGGTTCGTAATAGGGGTTACTGCTGGGTAATCACAACCTTGTTGTTACCTTCGTAGCTGACGTAGAGCTCAATCTTGTAGGTGCCGTCGGCATCGAGAGCCAAGTTTGCACCGCTGTTGTAGGTCAGGTCATTGTAGGCTGTGCCGCTGCCGTTGCCACCCCAGCTCCAAGTCCAGTCGTGGTTGACGCGGAATTTCATCTCGCCGGCATTCAGCTGGGTAGTAACCTCCCAGGCACCACTCTTTTCGTTGTAGGTCATGTCGGTGTCGTTGTCCCACGAGCCGTTGACGGTACCGATGATGCTGATGACGTCGATCTTCAGCAGTTCGTAGGTCAGCCCGCCCATGCTGACGTCAATCTTGTAGAAGCCTGACTCTGGTACTGTGATGTTGCCGGCATTCAGCTCGAGCGTGCCGTCGCTGGCACCGATACCCCAGTTGTCGCCAATCCACTCGTCCTTGTCAGAACGGAACTTGAACTCGCTCTTCAGGTAGGCCAAACCAGCGTATTCGCCAGTGAAGAGGCCATTTTCATCCTTATCGCTGCGCAGAGCATTGGTAGAACCCCACTCAGTGTCATCGCCAATCTGGTAGATGAACTCAGGATACTCGGTGACAGGTGTAGAGGGTACAACGGTCAGCTTGACAGAGTTAGAGTACACTGCGGGAACGCTGAGGTCGGCCAGTGTGGCCTTGCAGCGCACGTAGATGTCAATCTTGGCAGGGATGTCACTGTCTGGAGTCCAGTCCTTCACCGTGCAAATGCCATTGTTGAGAGCCTTGGCAGACACACCGCCGCTAACGGTGGTGAAAGTGCCTGTTACGTCGGCATAGGAACCTTCTGTCCATGTGTCGTCGGCCGATACCTGGAAAGAATAGGCTACTGGCACTGCAAAGCCATAACCCGGCTGGCTCCATGTGAAATTCACCGTGTTGCTCGTTGCCAAGTCAACCAGCTGTGTACTGTAGGCAGGCGTGTTGAGCTTGAACTCGGTGGTCATGTTGTTAGTATCGATGGTGGGATTGTCGTCGCGGTCAGTGTCACATGCCGTGAACAGCATGCCTACGACTGCCAGAAACAAGCCACTCTTGAAATATTTTGCTTTCATATTGTTTATCTGTTTTAGAGTTCAACACTTGAATTAATAGCCTTCATTCTGTTTCAAGTTCGAGTTCGACATGATGTCGCTTGAAGGAATGGGATAGAGGTTGAAGTGCTTGTCAACAGCATGAGGTGTGCCAATGTTGCTGTTCATGCCCTTGTATGACCAGATGTAGCTGTCGGTGGTCAGCATGTCGAAGCGAACCAGGTCGCTGCGGCGGTGGCACTCCCAAGCCAGCTCACGGCCACGCTCGTCGATGATGTCGTTGGCGGTGGCACTGGCCAGAGGATTGAGACCGGCACGCTGGCGAATCTGGTTGAGGTATGACAGACCGTCGACGCTCACGCCACCTACCACCTGACACTCTGCCAGCATCAGATAGACATCAGCCAGACGGAATATGGGGAAGTCGGTGTCGGGGAACGAGTTGGCATCCGCCAGGATGGAACCGTCAGCCTTCAGGTTGGTGAACTTCTTGTAGGAGTAGCCACCCTCCAGGAAGTCGGTCATGTCGGTAATGGTCTTGCCCTTGCCAGCCGTCGTCTCATAGAACAGACTGCCACCACGCAGGTCTTTAGCCTGGAACTTGTTGACGAACTCAGGAGTCAGACGGAAGCCTGCCCATCCCGAGCCACCCAGACCGAAGTCTGTGGCATAGTCGGCCTGACCGCCGCATGCAGCATTGATAAGATAGGTAGTACCACCGTAGGCCTTGGTATTCAAGTGATCCTGATATACGCTGAAGATAATCTCGTGGCCAACGCCCAGCTGCTGGTCGTTGTCGGCACAGAACAGCTTGTAGTAGTCTGACTGTGAAGCCAGTGTGTAGCCCAGGTCGATAATCTTCTGGCAGTACTCAGCGCACTTGGCATAGTTTGCCGTGCCTGTGTACACCTTGGCATTCAGATAGAGTTTGGCCAGCAGCATGTAGGCCAGACCCTTGCCAGCGCGATACTTCTCAGGATTGGCAGGCAGCTGCTCGGCAGTCTCCTCCAAGTCGTTGACCATCCAGTCGAACAGGTCGGCACGGCTGATTTGCGAAGGGTTGGCACCGCCCACCTGTGAGTTCTCGTCGACGAAAGGCACATTGCCGAAGAGGTCGATGATGTGGTAGTATGTCAGTGCACGCAGGGCGCGAGCCTCGGCACGGTACTGCTGCATGGCGGCGTCGTTGATGCCGGCGGCATCAATGCGGCGGATAACCTCGTTGCAGAGCGAAATCTGATAGTACATACGGCCATAGGCTGCTGTCACGAAGACGTCGTTGGTGCTCCAGCACAGTCCGTGCAGATCCTTGATGGTCTGGTCGTTCCAGTTCATGACCACCTCGTCGGTAGGCAGCTCCTCAAGGTTGATGAGGGCACGCAGATACTGTCCGAAACCACCGTCGATACTCTTGATGTCGGGCGATCCGCTGTCACCGTCGGGCGAGCTGACCGACAGTGCCGAATAGCACTTTGCCAGCAGCTGGTTATAGGTCTCGGTACTGGTCAGCACGTTCTCCGGAGTATCAAGGTTGGGGTCGATAGGAGTCACATCCAGGTCGCCAGTACATGCCGTGAACGACATGGCCGAGGCCAGGGCAACCGTGAAAATACCGTTTTTGATGATATTCTGTTTCATAATTCTTCTATGCTATTAATGTTTAAAAGTTGAAACTTGCACCAAACAGGAACGTGCGAGGACGCGGGTACATGTTGTTGTCGATACCGCCGCTAACCTCAGGATCCAGTCCGTCGTAGTCAGTGATAGTGAATATGTTCTGAGCGGTGAAGTGAACGCGTACCCAGTCGGTGATGTTATAGGCCAGCGTCACACGGTCCAGCTTGAAGAACGAAGCATTGCGTACATAGTAGTCGCTCAGGTAGCGAGCATTAGAGAAGTTGGAGAACGGAGCCGACGACACGCGGTTGGCGATGAAGTTGTTGGTCCAGAGGTCCAGGATCATCTCGCCGTCGCTGGCTACGTTGTTGTACACATAGTTGTTGAAGTTGGCACGTGCCGATGCCGACAGGGTCCACTTCTTGTAGCTAACCTCAGTGTTGAAACCGAAGGTCACGTCGGGATCGGGCTTGGTGTAGATGTAGCGGTCGTAGTCGTCAATCTGGCCATCGGCATTGCGGTCGACGAACACACCGTCGAGCGGCTTGCCATTCTGGTCGTACACCTGCTGGTAGACCCAGAACGAGCTGATGGGGTGACCGATGCTGTGCAGCTGCACCACGTTGTCGACACCACCAGAGATGCCGCCTGTGCGGACACCGATGTACGACGGGTCGTCATACGAAGTCAGCTTGGTGATCTCGTTCTTGTTGTAGGCGAAGTTCAGTCCTACCTCCCAGCGCCAGTCCTTGCTCTCGACAGGAACCACGTTCAGCGATACCTCGAAACCGGTGTTCTCCAAGTCGCCGACGTTCATCAGCAGCATGTCGGTCAGGTTAGTACCCGTTGTGACGGGGATGGTGTTCAGCAGATCGGCAGTCTTGCGCTTGTAGACGTCGATGCTACCGTTGATGCGGTTGCGCAGGAAGCCGAAGTCAAGACCGAGGTTGTATGTGGTGGTCTCCTCCCACTTCAGCTGTGCAGCATAGCCCATCGGCGAAATGGGGACGATGACGTTGTTGCCAAACATGTAGTACGAGCCAGCCTGATTGGTGTGATAGGTAGCGATAGAGGGATAGTCGCCCTGACCGATGTTCTGCTGACCGGTGATACCCCAGCCCAGACGGAGCTTCAGGTTGGACAGGGCGTCGACGTTCTTCAGGAAGTTCTCCTCGCTGATGCGCCAAGCCAGTGCTACAGAGGGGAACGTACCCCACTTGTTGTTCTGGAAGCGTGATGTACCGTCGCGACGTACCGTAGCCGTCAGCATGTAGCGGTCCATCAAGGTGTAGTTCAAGCGGCCGAAGAATGATACCAGATAGCTCTCAGTCTTGAAGAACGGTGTGGTGGCATACTCAGTGTGGTTGCCGTCGTTCGACTCCTTATAGTCTGTCGTGCTGTTGAAGAAGTGCTGCCAAGAGTAACCTGCCATCACATCGATGCGGCTCTTGATAGCCTCAAGCTCCTTGGCGTAGTCCAGATAGAACTCCAAGGTCTGGTCGCGGCGCAGCTGGGTGTACTTCTCCCACAGGCCAGCGCCGTTCTGCGTCTTGTCGTGGTAAGAAATCTCACTCTGGTAGTCGCTAACGTTGTAGCCGTTGGAGGTCGAGATGTCAAGACCGAGGTTCAGGTTGGCACGTAGGCCGGGAACATACTGGAACTTATAGTCGAACTGGGCGTTACCGACGAAGCGGCGTACGTAAGACGTCTTGTCCTGCTGGTTCAGCTGTGCTACGGGGTTCAGTATTGACATGGTGTTGACAGAGCCGTTGGAGTTCTCCCAGCGGGTGTATTCACCATTCTCCTTATATACAGACCTGGTGGGGATGTACTTCACGGCGGCGCCGATGGCACCTTCGTCGGCAAAGTTGTTGCTGGTGAAGACGCCCTTACCATTCAGGTTGATGGTCAGACGGTCGTTCAGCAGTGTCGGGGTCAGGTTCAAGCCTACTGTTCCGCGGTTCATAGACGAAGTCTTCAGGATACCGTTGTTGTCCAGCCATCCGGCAGAGACGCGGTAGGGCATCTTGAAGCTCTTGGCCTTGTTCTGGTAGCCGCCTGTCACGCTGGCATTCACTTCGTACGACAATACGGTGCGATAGATTTCATCCTGCCAGTCGGTGCTGGGGCTGATGACCTTGCCGTACTCGTCGACGGTGGCTCCGAGAGCTGCCATGGCATCGGCGTTGTCACCGTAGTTGGCCGAGAAGAAGTCATACAGGCCCTGTGCGCCCAGCACGTCAATCTTCTTAGCGATAGTCTGCACGGTGGCATTCATGTCTACCGTCACCTTGGGCTTGCCAGAGCTGCCCTTCTTGGTGGTGATGACAATCACACCGTTAGAGGCACGGCTACCATAGATGGCTGTTGCCGAGGCATCCTTCAGGATTGAGAAGCTCTCGATGTCGTTGGGGTTGATGGTCGACAGCACATCGGCAGAACCAGAGATACCAGTAGAGCTGATGGGCAGACCGTCGATGACAATCAGCGGGTCGTTGCTGGCCGACAGCGAGGAGCCGCCACGGATGCGGATGGTAGAGCCTGCGCCGGGAGCACCGCTGTTGCTCGTGATGGTCACACCAGCCGACTTGCCTTGCAACAGGTCGGCAGGCGATGTGGCGAATCCTTTGCCCAGCTGGTCAGCCTCGATGGACTGCACAGCACCGGTGAGGTCGCTCTTGCGTACCGTACCATAACCGATTACGACAACGTTCTCCAGAACGGTCTCGTCGTCTTTCAGCGTCACGTCCATAGAGGGCGCTGCCTTGACGGTTGCAGTCTGGTAACCAATGTAGCTGATAGTAATGTCAGCACCCTGATTGGCCTTCAGCGTGAAGTTACCGTCGAAGTCGGTGACAGTAGCGGCTTGAGTACCTACTACACGCACGGTGGCTCCGATGATGGGTTCACCCTGGGCATCCTTAACATGGCCTTTGACATCGATCTGTGCAAAGGCTCCCACCGATAGGAAGAGTCCTAACACGAGGACGAGCATCCTAAACGGAATCTTAATGTTTACCTGCTTCATCATTTAATTTTTAAAGTTAGTATATACTATTTCTAGTTCTCGTTTCTTTACGATTTCGATGCAAAGATAAGGATTGTTTTCGTTCGTTAATACTTTTTTTAATATAAATCCGTTAATTAGTCAGTGCAAACGTTTGCGCAGTCTGAAATAATAAAATAAATAATGTGCGGAAACAACAAATAAAAGTTTTCGATAACTTTGCAACGTAGTACTGCATAGAGTAATGCATAATTAAAGCTAAGAACCTGAATGAAAGAGAAAGGCCCATTGACGATGAAGGACATAGCCCGCGAGTTAGGAATCTCGGTGGCTACGGTATCTCGTGCGCTGAAGGATTCTCCCCGCATATCGGCAGAGCGCAGGGCAGCCATCCAGCAGTATGCTCGTGAACACAACTTCACTCCCAACGTCATTGCCGAGAGTCTGCGAAACTCGAAAGTGAAGCCACAGAAGCTCATTGGCGTCATCTTGCCCAGTTTCGTACACTACTATTTTGCGTCGGTGCTCAGTGGTATTGAGGAGGAAGCATCGTCGCAGGGCTACCGCATTCTGGTGGCTGCCAGTCAGGAGAGCTATGAGCGCGAGGTGCGCATCTGCCAGTCGTTCTATGAGAACAAGGTGTGTGGCATCATTGTGTCGCAGGCCAAGGACACTCTGAAGTATGACCATTTCCAGCGACTTATCGATGAGGGCGTTCCCCTTGTCTTTTATGATAGAATATGTACGGGCGTGAATGCCAGTAGAGTGGTTGTTGACGACTATATGGGAGCCTTCAATGCCGTGACGCATCTGATAGAGACGGGTTGCAAGCGCATAGGATTCTATGGCTCTGCAATGACACTTGAGATCTCAAAGAATCGTTTCAACGGATATAAGGATGCCTTGCTGAAGCATGGGCTTGTTTACGATGAGAGCATCACCCGTGTCTGCGACAATCGTGCCGATGCAGAAGCCATCACCCCCGATCTGCTGATGTCGGAAAATCGCCCTGATGCTTTCTTTGCCATCAACGACGATACAGCCATAGGTATTATGTACACTGCCAAGCGCATGGGATTCAAGGTGCCCAAGGATATCAGTGTCTGTGGTTTCACCAACGGCTATCGTGCCGTAGCCTGCGACCCCATGCTCACTACTGTGGAGCAGCGCGGAAAACAGGTAGGCGAGGAGGCTGCCAACATTCTGATAGGTCATGTCGAGGGTATCATCCCGATGGAAAAGGCCGAGCGCCGCATTGTCCGTACCCGCCTGGTCATCCGCGGAACCACCAGGTAATTCATAATTGACAATTCACAATTCATAATTATTGATAAAGAGAATGAAACAAAAACCGAATTTACCGTTTTGGAGTCTCTGGAACCTGAGTTTTGGATTCTTTGGCGTGCAGATAGCCTATGCTTTGCAGTCGGCTAACATCTCACGCATCTTTGCCACATTGGGCGCTGACCCGCATAATCTGAGTTACTTCTGGATTCTGCCACCGCTGATGGGCATTCTAGTACAGCCTATCGTAGGAACGCTGAGTGATAGGACGTGGACACGCTGGGGCCGCCGCATACCTTATTTATTTATAGGAGCAGCAGTGGCAGTGCTTGTCATGTGTCTGCTGCCTAATGCCGGTTCTCTCGGACTGACAGTCAGTGCTGCCATGTTGTTTGGCTTGATAGCATTGATGTTCCTCGACACCAGTATCAATATGGCCATGCAGCCGTTTAAGATGCTGGTAGGCGACATGGTGAACGAGCAACAGAAGGCTAAGGCATACAGTATTCAGTCGTTCCTGTGCAACGCCGGTAGCGTGGCAGGTTATCTGTTCCCCTTTATCTTTACCTTTATCGGCATCAGTAATGTGGCAGAGAAGGGTGTCATCCCCGACAGTGTCATCTGGTCGTTCTATATCGGTGCTGCCATCCTCATCCTCTGCGTCATCTACACCACTTTGAAGGTGAAGGAATGGAATCCGAAGGAGTATGCGGAATATAATGGAAGCCTCACCCCCGACTCCTCTCCAAAGGGCGAGGGGAGTGGAGACAAGTCCGACTGGATATCCCTGCTTCGCAAGGCACCCTCAACATTCTGGAAGGTGGGACTGGTACAGTTCTTCTGTTGGGCGGCATTCCTATATATGTGGAACTACACCACGGGAGCCATTGCCGAGACGGTATGGGATACTACCGATCCAGCCAGCGAGCCCTTCCAGGCTGCCGGCAACTGGGTGGGAGTGCTCTTTGCCGTTCAGGCCATCGGTTCTGTGGTATGGGCAGCCCTGTTGCCCCAGTTCAAGAATACCAAGGTGGCTTATGCCGTTAGCCTGATTATCGGTGCCATAGGCTTTGCCATGGTGCCGTTCCTCCACAACCAGTATTTGCAGTTCATTCCGTTCCTGCTCATCGGCTGTGCCTGGGCTGCCATGCTTGCTATGCCGTTTACCTTTGTCACCAATGCCCTTCAGGGCTATGGTCACATGGGAGCCTATCTCGGTCTGTTCAACGGAACTATTTGTGTTCCGCAGATTGTGGCAGCTCTCTGTGGCGGTCTTATCCTGTCTGTCGTCGGACATCACCAGTCAACGATGATGCTGGTGTCTGGCGTGTTCCTTGTGATAGGAGCCTGTTGTGTGACTGTGATTCGTGACAAGAAATGAGCAACCGATTGCACGACTTAATTACTTACTAAAAAACTACGTATAATGAAGTTATTATTCAATTTGGAATATCAGACCACCTTCGGTGAAGACCTGGTGCTGAATATCCTGTCCGGGGAAGCTGCTGCAAAAACCACGCAGCATAAGATGTCGACGCTCGACGGCTTACATTGGTTCTGCGAACTTACCAAGGCTGCCAAGCCCGGCATGTATATTGACTATTATTATAGTGTATTCCGTGGTGACGAAGAAAAGCGCCACGAGTGGCTTGTCGAGCCCCACCGCTTGGAGTTTGCTGCCCAGAAGGCTTCCCGCTATACCATCTACGACCACTGGATTGATATTCCCGAGGACAGCTATATGTATAGTTCTGCCTTCACAGAGTGTGTGCTGGCCCGCAAGCGCGAACTCAGCACCGAGTCAGAGTACCAGCGTACTGTACGTCTGAAGGTGCGTGCACCCCAGCTTCGTGTGGGAGAGCGCCTGGCGCTGGTTGGCGAGCCTGAATGCTTAGGTGCCTGGGATGCCAGCAAGGCGATACCTATGGCAGAGCACGAATACCATGAGTGGGTGGTCAGCCTCGATGCTTCGCTGTTGCCTGCAGAACGTTTCGAGTTTAAGTTTGTGGTGGTAGAAGCTGCCGGGGAGGCTGCCATCTGGGAACAGACTATGAACCGTAGCATAGAGTTGGAGGCGGTGGCCGACAATGCTGTTGTGGTCTATGAGTTGCCCCAGGCTTGGTTCCCCATCTACCCATGGAAGGGTGCCGGTACCGTGGTGCCTATCTTCTCTCTCCGCTCCGAAGGTTCTTTCGGCGTGGGTGACTTTGGCGACCTGAAACTGATGATTGACTGGACAGCTATGACTTGTCAGCGCGTCCTTCAGGTGCTGCCCATCAACGATACCAATATCACCCACACTTGGCAGGACTCCTATCCATACAACAGCATAAGCATCTTTGCACTCCATCCGCAATATACCGATTTCCGACAGTTGCCAGAACTTAAGGACGAGGAGCAGAGAAACCGCTTTGAGCAGTTGCGACAGGAACTGAATTCCCTGCCGCAAATAGACTATGAGCGTGTCAACAATGCCAAGATGGAGTATCTCCGCCTGCTGTTTGCCCAGGAGTGGGCCACCGTCAAGCGCCGCGCTTCCTATCAGGATTTCTTCAAGCAGAACAAGGAGTGGCTCGAACCCTATGCCCGTTTCTGCTACTACCGCGACTTATATGGCACTGCTACCTTCACCGAGTGGCCGCAGTCGCTGCCTAAGGCCCAGCAGAAAGAACTCGACTTCTGGTATTACGTCCAGTATAATCTGGATACACAGATGCGCCTGGCTCACGACTATGCCCGTCAGCATCGCGTAATATTAAAGGGCGACATCCCCATCGGCATCTCCCGCGATGGCGTTGAGGCTTGGGTAGAACCCAAATACTTCAATCTGAACGGTCAGGCAGGAGCACCGCCCGATGCCTTCTCGGCAAACGGACAGAACTGGGGCTTCCCCACATACAACTGGGATGCCATGGTGGCCGACGGCTGTTCATGGTGGGTACGCCGCTTCAGCAAGATGGCACAGTATTTCGATGCCTACCGCATAGACCATGTCCTTGGCTTCTTCCGTATCTGGGAGATTCCCATTGATGCCGTGCACGGACTGCTCGGACAGTTCTCGCCGTCACTCGGCATGACACCGGCAGAGATTGAAGGCTACGGACTGCACTGGCAGGAGGAACTGTTTACCACGCCATTCATTGCCGACTGGACTTTGGAACGCATCTTCGGCGACCGTGCCCAATATGTCAAGGACACATTCCTCGACCGCAAGCATGATGATATCTGGCAGATGAAGCCCCAGTATGATACACAGCGTAAGATTCTGGAGTGGTATAAGGCCCAGACTGCCGATACCGGCTCAACAGACCTTGAGAATCTCCGTGATGGCCTCTATGCCCTCATCAGCGATGTCCTCTTCGTCCGCGACCGCAAAGACCACGGCAAGTTCCATCCGCGTATCGGCGTGCAGAACGACTTCATCTATCAGTGGCTCTTCGACTCCGACAAGGCCGTTTTCAACCGCATCTACAACGACTATTTCTATCGTCGCAACAACCACTTCTGGTACACTGAGGCCATGAAGAAACTGCCGCGACTGACACAGGCCACCCGCATGCTGGTATGTGCCGAAGACCTCGGTATGGTACCCGACTGCGTGCCCTGGGTGATGAACGAACTGCGCATCCTCTCCTTAGAGATTCAGACCATGCCGAAAGATCCTACAGTCCGCTTCGGCAAGTTGTCGCACAATCCCTATCGTAGCGTATGCACATTCTCAACGCATGACATGCCCACACTGCGTCAGTGGTGGGACGAAGACCAAGAGCAGACACAAGCCTACTACAACGGTCCGCTTCGCCGTGGCGGTGCTGCCCCTCACCCCCTGCCGGGTTGGTTGGCAAAGGATATCGTCAGCCGTCAGCTGACATCGCCTTCCATGCTCTGCCTGCTGTCGCTACAAGACTGGCTCAGCATCGATGAGCAGCAGCGCCTGCCCGATGCCAATGCCGAGCGCATCAATATTCCCGCCAATCCCCGTCACTATTGGCGCTACCGCATGCACATGTCAATAGAGCAGCTAATGCAGGCCGACGACTTCAATGAGACAGTGCGCACGCTGATAGCCCAAAGTGGCAGGAAATAGCATTCGCGTTGTCTGGAAATCATAGAGGCAACATTAGTGAGGCATTCTGCCGCACGTACTGAAACTGGGCACCCGTCTCGACGAGTGCCCAGTTATAGTGTGTGAAGACCTGGTTCTACGAAGTCGCGGAAAGTCTTTCTGCTATTTTATTTTTTTTGTAAGCGTGAGGATGTTTCTGCCTTCTACTCGTATTCCCGACTTGTCGTCACCGACCCGTACCCTTTCGTAATTGATGGTGTCCATAATTTCGCGAACCAGCAGGATGCCCAGACCGCCTATCTGACGGTCCTCGGCAGATAGTGATGTGTCGGCTTTCTCCTTCGTCGTGGGGTTGAAAGCAACACCAGTGTCGGTGATGACAGTCTTCAAAGTCTTTCCGTCATACATCATCCGCACTTCTATCTCACCCTCTTTCCCTACGGGATAGGCATAATCAATAACATTCACCACAGCCTCCTCGACTGCCAATCGCAACTGACGGGCCAAAGACTTCTCTATGTCCAGCTTCTCCATGACAGACTTCAAGAAGTCACTCAACTTAGACACCTCTTTGATATTATTCTTAATGACAAGCGTTTCCGACAGTGTGCATTCGTGCTGTTGGGGCGTATAGTGAATCGCCATCATGGTGAGATCGTCACTCTGCTCAGCATCCTTCACAAAAGTGTGAACGGCCATAGTCATCTTTTCCAACATCTCCTTTGGTGACGGGTTGTTGTTGTGTCTGAGCACCTCTTTCACACGCTCCAACCCAAACTGCTTATGCTGACTATTCTTGGCCTCCGTCAGTCCGTCGGTATAGAGGAACAGCGTACTGTCGGGAGCAATCTGCGTTTCCTGGAAGGCATACTTATAGTCTTCGAAAACGCCAACGGGCAGATTCGGTATTACTTCAAGAGCGTTATCATTGATGAATGGTGCATCGTGACCGGCATCACAATAGCGCAGACATCCTGTAGGCAGGTCGAGCACGCCAATGAACAAGGTGACAAACATATTGGAACTGTTGCCCTGGCTGGCGGTCTCGTTAATTGTCTGCATGATACGCGCAGGGTGATCTTCGTGGGACGTGGCCATACGGAACAAAGAGTGTATGACAGCCATCACCAGTGCTGACGGCACACCCTTACCGCTTACGTCGCCTATGCAGAAGAACAACTTCTCGTCACGGATGAAGAAGTCGTAGAGGTCGCCGCCCACCGCACGGGCCGGTATCAGCATGCCATAGATGTCGATATCGTCGCGTTCGGGATAGGGTGGGAAGGTCTTGGGCAGCATCTCGTGTTGGATGTTTGTCGCGATGCGCAGTTCGCTGCCGATGCGCTCCTGTTCTATTTTCGCTTTCTGTAGCTTACGGTCGTTTTTGGCAAAACGGGAGATTATCAGTCCCAACACCAGCAGGGCCAGCATCATCAGGAAGCCCATCATACGGCGCATCTTCGTCAGCTTGGCATAGACCTCCTTGTCGTAGCATACCACGGCTATCTGCCATTTGGGCTGTCCCTTGAAAAAAGTATAGTACACCAGGCCCTCATCGCCGTCGGGATCTTTTATGGGGAGTACTTTCGTACGTCCGCTGCTGCTGGGCGACCGCTTCACCGTGCTGTCGTTGAGCATCTGGATGATATGCTCCATCTCCAGCTTTTTCTCCTCTACTGTATCACGGGGCCCTGCAATTAGCTGCCCTTTCTCCGTCAGCAGGAAATTGTAGGATGAGGGATAGATATGGCGGTAGTTGAGCGTGTCGCCCAGATGTTCCGTCGATACGTCCAGACCGAACATCGCCACTTGCTTCCCTTTGTTATCATGGATGGGCAGAATATAGGTCACCAGGTTCATGCCTGATATGGCATCCCGATAGACATCCGTCCACATCGGGGTATTGGTCGCATGTACCTTTTTGTAATAAGGGTTCTGGGTATAGTCGCGCCCTTCGGCTGCAATCTCTGCGTGCTTGATCTCCCCGTTGTCCCACCATGCAAAGGGTTCGAACAGACGTCCTTTCTCTGGGAAGTAGTCTGGCGTGTAGGCCACCCAGCAACCCGTCAGATGGGGATGGGATTTAAGTACCCAATCCATCACGGTATATGACGAATCCGGATGGAGCAGATTCCGCTTCAGATCCCAGACATGTCCCATCAACGAGTTCTCCGACAAATCCAAGGCGTTCCTGACGAGGATGACTTTCGTCGTGATTTCCGACTCAGCGCGTTTTTCCAGTTCGTCAGCCAGCAGACTGCGCGTATAATAATACTGCACAGCCAAGATGCCCTGTAGCAAGATGGCTGCAGCAATGATTGTTAACAGACTAGTGTTGGTTTTTAGCTTCATAAGACATTATTTGCTTGCAAAAGTCGTATGCAAAGGTAGAGAAAAATTGTATAAAAACCGCACATAACAACATTTTTATCCTCTTTTTGGCGGCATTTTGTCAGAATGCAACCTTCTGTCACTTCCTGCTGCATATGAATATGCCGCTTCTGCAATCGATTGTCTGATGATTGCGAAGAAAACGAGGCTGAGGCTTGCAGGAGTACGGATTTTTTTTTATCTTTGTAGCGAGATTCATCTTTTAACGATAACGATAACGTTAACGAAGACGAAGACGAAAACGAAAAAGACGAAAGACGACGACAAGAACGAAAACTATAAAGGTATTATATTATGAGTAACGTATTGAGAAGAACAAGTGTGGCATTGTTGTGCATCATGTATTATGCACTGTGCGTGAATGCCGCAGAGGTAAAGTCGCCCAATGGCAACATTGTGTTGAATTTCAGCGTAGAGCAGGGACGCCCAGTGTATAGCGTGACCTACAAGGGACGCGACGTCATCCTACCCTCGCACCTTGGCCTCGAGTTGGCTAAAGACAAGCATGCTTCTGCCCAATTCAGCGAGACCGACCTCATGGACGGCTTTAGCATAGAGAACGAAGAGACCTCAACCTTCGACGAGACATGGCAGCCCGTGTGGGGCGAGACGCGCGACATCCGCAACCACTACAACGAACTGGCTGTCACCCTGTCGCGCAAGTGGACATCGCAGCCGCCTAAGTCGGCCAATGGTGCACAGCTGGCTCCCCGCAGGCATAACCGCACAATAATAATCCGCTTCCGCGTGTTCGACGACGGCGTGGGCTTCCGCTATGAGTTCCCACAGCAGCCCGACCTCAACTACTTCCTTATCAAGGAGGAGCGCACAGAGTTCAGCATGGCTGGCGACCATACTGCCTGGTGGCTACCCGGCGACTATGACACCCAGGAGCAGGAGACGCAGGAGTGCCGCCTCTCAGAGATTCGTGGCCGCATGCAGCAGGCTGTCAACTGGGGCAACTCGTCGGTAGCAGTATTCTCGGAGACGGGCGTGCAGACATCCCTGCAGATGAAGTCGCAAGACGGACTCTATATCAATATCCATGAGGCAGCCTGTCTCGACTATGCCACGATGCACCTGGAGCTGGTGGATGCCGATACCAAGCATCTCTCCGAGAAGCTGGGCGGTGGCAGCAACGCCTATACTCCCGACCCCAAGCCGTCGGACTATCCGCTGCCCAAGCCATTCACCTTCGTCAGTCACCTCACTCCCGATGCCACCGGTCTGAAGGGTGCCATGCAGACCCCCTGTGAGACCCCGTGGCGTACTATTATGGTCAGCGACGATGCCCGCGATATGCTCTCCAGCAATCTTATCCTCAACCTCAACGAGCCCTGTAAGATAGAGGATACATCGTGGATTCACCCCACTAAGTACTGCGGTGTGTGGTGGGAGATGATAGTAGGCAAGTCGTCGTGGAACTATACCGACGAGTTCCCCAGCATCAAGCTCGACCAGATAGACTGGAACAGCGTCAAGCCCAACGGCCGTCATGCTGCCAACAATGAGAAGGTAAAGCGCTACATCGACTTTGCTGCCAAGAACGGTCTCGACCAGGTGCTGGTAGAAGGTTGGAACGTAGGTTGGGAAGACTGGGCCAACATGTGGAAGCGCGACGTCTTCGACTTCCAGACGCCATATCCCGACTTCGATATCAAGATGCTCAACGACTATGCCCACTCCAAGGGCGTGAAGTTGCTGATGCACCATGAAACCTCCAGCTCCACCCAGAACTACGAGCGCCACATAGAGAAGGCCTTCCAGCTGATGAACAAGTACGGCTACGATGCTGTGAAGACCGGCTACGTAGGCGATATCATCCCCCGTGGCGACCATCACTACTCACAGTCGATGAACAATCATTACCTCTATGTCATCAAGGAGGCTGCCAAACACCACATCATGGTCAACTCGCACGAGGCTACCCGTCCTACAGGCCTCTGCCGCACCTATCCCAACCTCGTTGGCGGCGAGTCGGCACGCGGCACCGAGTATGAAGCCTTTGGCGGTTCACGTCCCGACCACACCTGCATCCTGCCCTTCACCCGTCTGCAAGGCGGTCCGATGGACTATACCCCCGGCATCTTCGAGACAAAGCTGTCCTCATGGAGCGACAATACCTCGTGGGCCCGCATCACCATTGCCGGTTCGCTGGCCCTCTACCTCACCATGTATTCACCCCTGCAGATGGCTGCCGACCTGCCCGAGAACTATGAGAAGTTTGACGATGCCTTCCAGTTCATCCGCGACGTAGCCTGCGACTGGGATGATTCGCGCTACCTCGAGGCCGAGCCTGCCGACTACATCACCGTAGCCCGCAAGGCCAAGGGCACCGACAACTGGTTTATCGGCGGCAAGTGCGACGAGAACGGCCACCAGTCGATAGTCCGTCTCGACTTCCTCGACAAGGGACGCAAATACGACTGCACCATCTATGCTGATGCCAAGGATGCCCACTACGATACCAACCCCAAGGCATACACCATCACCCGGCGAGTGGTTAAGCGCGGCGATGTGCTGAAGGTGAAGGAGGCTCCTGGCGGCGGTTTCGCCGTCTCACTGATAGCAAGATAATACCTGCTGCCGTACCCAGCAGCACCCCGATGCTGTCAGCCAAGAAGTCGAGCCACTCTCCCGAGCGGGTGGTAGTACAATAAGCCTGTAGCAGTTCCATCACGCCGCCCTCCACAATCATACCCACAACGGCTATCCAGAATAGTTTTGTGGCATTCGGGCGGCTATGGCTGCGCAGGTATTCCCACCAGATGACGATACATGTTCCGCCATACATTACCAGATGAGTCCATTTGTCGGCAAACTCAACATTGTCGAGTGGCGTCTCCGGGAAAAACGGGGTTAGCGACAGAGCCCATATAGCAATGGTACACAGTAGCGAGAGCGGATATTTCTTGATGAATGTCGTGATGTTTCGCATATAGATACAATATTATTTCTGCTGCAAAGGTAGCAAAAAA
The DNA here is from genome assembly GCA_946186115.1 of uncultured Prevotella sp. Lineage (GTDB taxonomy): Bacteria > Bacteroidota > Bacteroidia > Bacteroidales > Bacteroidaceae > Prevotella. The sequence continues at coordinate 25,387 of CAMHLV010000040.1, forward strand.
ACGCGAATTAAACAATTTCTTTGTCCACATGAATATTTCGCAGTCCTCAATCCAGGCACTACAGCAGCAGCGGCTGTTGCTGCAACTGGAGTATGAGACAGAGAAAGAAGCCTATCGCCGGCAAACCGAGACAGTGGGTATAGGGCGAAAGGTGAAGCGAGGCGATGCCTGGTGGCCGCTTCGTGTGGGCAAGAGTTATTACAACTCGTTGAATCAGTTGGCCGTTGAGGTGTTCCGCACTACCGATACCGACATTGAACACAATTTCGAGTTCGGCCGCCCAGTGGCATTCTTCACCATCGTCAGTACTTCGGCATCCGCTGCTGTTGCACAGCCCGTCATCAGGTATTTCCGCTTTACCGGCACAGTAAGCTATGTCGATGGCGACCGCATGGTGATCACCGTTGCCGATAATGCACCGCTCATCGATTTGCAGGGAGCAGAGAATGTGGGTCTGCAACTGTCGTTCGACGAGACGAGCTACCGTCTGATGACCGAGGCACTCGACCGTGCCATCCGTGGAAAGGGACGGCTGGGATATCTGCGCGACCTCTTCAACAGCAGGCAGAAGCCCGAGACACTCACTTTCCAGCCGATGCACTTCCCATATCTAAACCCTTCTCAGGAGCAGGCCGTCAACGAGGTTCTGCGTGCCAAGGATGTTGCCGTGGTGCATGGTCCTCCCGGCACGGGCAAGACCACTACACTGGTTGAGGCCATCCGCGAGACACTGATGCGCGAGAGTCAGGTGCTGGTATGTGCACAGAGCAATATGGCAGTCGATTGGATTAGCGAGAAACTGGTTGACCGCGGCATCAACGTGCTAAGGATAGGCAACCCTACGCGAGTAAACGACAAGATGCTGTCGTTTACCTACGAGCGACGTTTCGAGGCCCATCCCGACTATCCGCAGCTGTGGGCGCTGCGCAAGGCCATCCGCGAGCTCCGTAGTCACCGTAGGCGCGGCGACGAGAAGTACCACCAGCGCCTGGAGAGTCTGAAGAGCCGTGCCACCGAACTGGAGATACGTATCAACAACGATCTGTTTGGCGAAGCCCGTGTCATAGCCTCTACGCTGGTCGGCTCGGCCAACCGCCTGTTGGATGGTCAGAAGTTTGCTACGCTCTTCATCGACGAGGCCGCCCAGGCGTTAGAAGCAGCCTGTTGGATACCGCTGCGCCGCGTCAGTCGTGTAGTGCTGGCCGGCGACCACTGCCAGTTGCCACCCACCGTGAAGAGCATTGCCGCCCTGAAAGCAGGATTAGGCAAGACGCTGATGGAGCGCATCAGCGAGATGCACCCCGAGGCCGTCACCCTGCTGCGCCTGCAATATCGCATGAACGACGCCATCATGCGCTTCTCCAGCGACTACTTCTACGACTCACACGTGGAGAGCGCCCCCGAAGTGCGCTTCCGCGGCATACTCGACCTCGACACCCCCATGGAGTGGATTGACACTGCTGAGTTTGCTGATAAACCAGATAGTGAGGATAACGCAGAGAAACAGGATAGCCAGCCGCTGTCGTTCAGAGAGGAGTTTGTGGGCGAGAGCTATGGCCGTATCAACAAAGCCGAGGCCCGGCTCACGCTCGATGTCCTGCAGCACTACTTTGAGCGCATCAGCAAGCAACGCCTGCTCGACGAGCGCATCGATGTAGGCATCATCTCGCCATATCGTGCTCAGGTGCAGTATCTGCGGCGGCTGCTCATGGGGCGTGAGTTCTTCAAGCCCTTCCGCCGCCACATCAGTGTAAATACCGTAGATGGTTTCCAAGGTCAGGAGCGCGATGTCATCGTCATCTCGCTGGTGCGCTCCAACGCTGAGGGGCAGATAGGTTTTCTGCGCGACCTGCGCCGCATGAATGTGGCTATCACCCGAGCCCGCATGAAGGTCATTATCCTGGGCGACCGCCACACCCTGACGCGCCATCCCTTCTACCGCCAGCTGTGGCAGTATATACAGGCGCTACACTCCGGCGGCTGACCGCCGTCGTGAAGTGCTGGCACCGAGTGTTTCATGAGCTGTCGTGAGGCGCCGTGTCGAAAATCATTTGTTTATTTTGTCTCGTTGCTGGTTGGTCAGCGTGGTGTCTTTTTTTCATTTCTCCTATCTTTGCCCACCAAAAAGAGCCCTTTTGTACTAACATCCTCTAATAATCGTCTTCTGAGTCGTCGAAGAACGTGCCGCGAGCGGCTATCGTCCAGCCATCGGGCAAGTCCCACCTGTCCACGAGCCACATTGAGCATGTCGCTGCAAATGGCGTCATTCTGGCATGTGATTGCGAAAATCTTTAACAGTGGTCAAAAAGCTCAAAAAGTGTGCCAACCGTTGGCACACTGTGTATTTACGGTTGGCACACTCTAAAATTACGGCACTGAAATTTGGTCGTTTGGGAAATTTTACGTACATTTGCAGCCGATAACCAACAGTAACGCCTATGATTGACGCAAAGATTTTACGTGAGAAAGCCCAAGGCTATATTGTGTGCTTCCACAAAGAGTGTCCCCTCCACGAGCATTGTCTTCGTTGGCAGGCCGGATGTTACGTACCAGAACGGATGTTTAGCGTCAACTGTTTCAACCCTCGTCACTCGCATGCCGGCAGTAATTCATGTCCGGGCTACCGCAGTGACCAGCCCCAGCGCATTGCCCGAGGCATGGTGGGATTCTATTCGGAAATGCCCAGAGCAAAAGAGGTTGCCATAAAAAAGCGCCTCATCGAATACTATACCCGGGTCAACTATTACCGCTATCGCCGTGGCGAATACCCCATCACCACCACTGTCGAGCAAAAGATCACCGAAGTCTGCCGCGAATGCGGCTGGACAGCCCCCCTCGTCTTCGACAGCTACAGCGAAGAGCTGGTGTGGTAGGCTAAAATAAATTCTCGGAAATGTGGTGCTATATGGAAATTGTTTTGTATATTTGCAGCCGATAAATGCAGTTGAAGTATGAGAACAGAGCATTTGGATTTTATCACTTTCTGCGTGGGCAGTTTGTCGGATGCGTTAAATAAGAGCGCATCGCAAGTCTATGGTGCCTTGCGCTCATCGGGAGTGTTGAACGACTACATTGTGCCCTGCTATGATGTGTTACACACGTTCAGCAAGGACTATCTGGTGGAGGAACTGACGGAGGTGTTAAAAGAAAGAGGGGCACTGGCATGAAGGCTGCGATTGAGCAAGAATACTGCCAATCTCGATTTGGCACTGTCGAGCGTGAGCAGGCTTGAAGGACCACGGCCTCTGCTTCAACATGGTTTTCAACGAGCGTGCCGCCGTCGTCTATCACTTCACGCCACGTTTCAACGCTGGAGCCTCCCTCATCATGAGCAACTCCATCTATAATAACGACAATATCAAGATCAACCAGAACAAGTGGCTGGCCCGCGCCTTCTTCGGCGTGCGTTTCTAAGTTATCTGCCGCTATTCATAGCCATATACTAGACCGTATTTCTCATGAAGCTGACGGAGGGTGCTGTCGGCTTTCATTTGGGCAATGACGGCGTTGACAAGGACGAGGAGATCGTCTTGCCCCTTGCGCATCAGCACACCGATTTCTCCGTGGGTGAAAGGGTTCTCGATAAGCGGTGCAGCGAGGCGCGGGTCGTTCTGCACGTACCAAGGGGCCGATAGTCGCCCGTGGTTCCCACAAGCAACTTACCACGCTCTTGGATGCGTTGTACTGTGGGCTGTACCACTGACGGATTATCGTCGTTTGCCGTACAAGAGGCAAACGCTGTAGTACCGCAGATAGCGAGGATGGCGGCGAGCATCCAAAGTTTAATCTTATTCATATTCAGCGCGTTGCCGCTCAGTCCTTTTGCTGTCATTTACTCCAACGGAATCTCTGGATGCTGCACGGCCAGCGGCAGGTCCTTCTGAGAGAGGTAGAACATGTAGAGGATGACAGGCTTCGAGCCTCGGTTCTCGCCGTGGTGGATGGTGTTCACCATCTCGACGACGGCCTCGCCCTC
>CAMHLV010000041.1 GCA_946186115.1 uncultured Prevotella sp.
GACTGATGGGCGCCTTCATCTTTGCATTCTTCGGTAATATGATGGGTCTTCCTGGCATGGACAACAACATCTACCTGCAGACGGGTGTCATCATGCTGATTGGTCTATTGTCCAAGACGGCCATCCTGATTACCGAGTTCGCTACCGAGCGCCGTGCCCAGGGTATGACCATCGTCGAGGCAGCCTTCGAGGCTTGTAAGGAGCGTCTGCGCCCCATTCTGATGACTGTGGCCACAATGATTATCGGTATGATTCCCCTTGTGATTGAGGGTGGTGCCGGTGCCAACGGTAACCGTGCCCTCGCCTTGGGTGTCATCGGTGGTATGTCTGTCGGCACCATCGCCCTGCTGTTTGTCGTGCCTGCCTTCTTCATCGTGTTCCAGAAACTGCACGAGAGATTCCAGGGCAAAGAAGTTGAAGTGAAAAGTGAATAGTGAAAAGTGAATAATTTGCTACCGCATATGAAAATAAAGAACATCATTATCGTCGCAGCCGTGGGCACAATGCTCACGGGCTGCGGCCTGTATAATAAGTATGAAGCCCCCGTATCGTCACCCTCAGGGGACACAAATACCCTGTTTGGTGTAGAAGCCCCCTCGGGGGAAGTAGGTGGGGGCTCTATCGCCCAGATGTCGTGGCGTGAGTTCTTCACCGACCCGATGTTGCAACAGCTCATAGAGCAGGTGCTGGCTAACAATACCGACCTCAACTCAGCACGCATTGCCATCGAGAAGAGCGAAGCATCACTGAAGGCCGCCAAGATGGCCTACCTGCCCTCACTGGCTCTCGCACCTCAGGGCACACTTGCCAAGTTCGACAATAACCCGTGGTCGAAAACTTATAACCTGCCATTGCAACTATCAATGGATGTCGATGTTTTCGGTTCTATCACAAGCAACAAGCGGGCTGCGAAAGCAATTGTATTACAGGCTCAGATGCAGCAGGAGGCCATACGCACCAACCTCATCAGCGCCGTTGCCCAACAGTACTACATGCTGCAGTTGCTCGATCGCCAATTGGAAATTCTTACCCAGACCGACAGTCTTTGGAATGCCTCATTAGAGACACAGAAGACGCTATGGGAAAACGGTAAGTCGTATTCGACCGCCGTTAACCAGATGGAGTCGTCCTATCTGAATGTGAAGACACAGATTGTCGATACACGCCGTAACATCCGCGCCACCGAGAATGCCCTGTGCAAGCTGATGGCTATTACCCCGCAGCACATCGAGCGCAAGAGTTGGGGCAGCGCCGCCCTGCATAACCCCAAGGCACAAGGTGATACCGGACAGCGTATGTTCGACACACAGTTCCTGAAGGTCGGCGTGCCCGCCATAATGCTTGAGCTACGTCCTGACATCCGCATGGCCAATCACGCCATGGAGGAGGCCTTCTACAACACACAGGCCGCCCGCTCAGCCTTCTTCCCCAGCATCACGCTCAGCGGCTCCGCCGGATGGACCAACTCGGCGGGTGGCATGGTCATCGATCCCGGCAAACTGCTGCTCAGCGCCGTAGGCCAGTTGACACAGCCCATCTTCGCACGCGGCAAGCTGAAGGCCAACCTTAAGATTAATCAGTTGACACAGGAAGACCTGCAGAAGAAGTACGTGCAGACCGTCATCGATGCTGGCAACCAGGTGAACGAGGCCATGGCCGACTGTGAGGCTGCCCGCGAGAAGAATGCCTACTATCACCGTCAGGTAGAGGTGCTCAACGAGGCCTATACCGGCACCCACGAACTGATGGACAACGGCAAGGCGAACTATCTTGAAGTGCTCACTGCTCAAGAGAGTCTGCTCAATGCACAACTCAGTGAGGCCTCGAATATGTATAAAGGCGCTCAAGCCGTAATCGCTCTCTACATTGCCCTTGGCGGTGGTGGTACAGAGTAATACATGACGCTGGGACTCTCGTTCCCGGTAAACCTCTAACATAGAGAAAATGGAATCATTCGTATTTTGGGGATTTAACCTCGATGCATGGATAACTATCGCGACGGTGCTCACAATGTTCACCGTCCTACTCTTCACAAAATTGCGCGCCGACTTGGTATTTGTCAGTGCAGCAGCCTTCTTATACCTGACGGATGTGCTCGATGCCAACGAGGCCTTCTCTGGCATCAGTTCCACGCCGGTAGTGGCCATCGGTATGCTGTTTGTCGTGGTGGCAGGTCTGACATACACTGGTGTGCTACAATGGATAGTGAAACACCTATTAGGGCAACCCAAAAGCTACGGGAGGTCCGTTGTCCGACTGATGCTGCCCGTGGCTTTTCTGAGTTCGTTTCTGAGCAACACCACTGTGGTGACGCTCTTTGTGGGCATCGTCAAGATGTGGTCGAAGAAGTTAGGTATCTCGCCATCGAAACTGCTAATCCCTCTGAGCTATGCATCGGGCATGGGTGGCGTGTGCACATTGATTGGCACGCCACCAAACCTTATTATCTCCGGCCTCTATGCCGAGAAGACTGGTACAGCAATGAACGTGCTCGCCACAACCGTCCCCGGTCTCTTCTGTTTGGCCGTCGGAGTGCTCAGCATCATAGCAATGCACCGGCTGCTGCCCGACCGCAAGGCCCCAGAGTCGAATGGTGAGGACACAACGGAATATACCGTCGAACTGATTGTGCCGTCTGACAACAAGTTCATCGGCGAGACACTGGGCTATGCCGGACTGCTGAACGTGAAAGGCGGACGACTCATCAAGATGCACCACTTCGACAACGTGAAGGTGCCCATCGACGAGGACGAATTCATCATGGGTGGCGACCACATGGTGTTTGCCGGACAGATAAAAGACATCATGGAACTGTCGAAGACCCACGGGCTGATTCTTGGCGACGAGGTAATAAATGTAGGAACGAAGACGCTGCTGTCGTCGCTCGTCATGCTGGCGATGGTGGCACTTTCAGCATTTGGTGTCATGCCATTGTTACAGTGTGCACTGCTCGCAGCCTTTGCCATGCTCGTGCTGCGATGCTGCACACCCGACCAAGCGATGAAGGCCGTCAACTGGGATATCCTTCTGGTATTTGCCGGTTCCGTCGTATTAGGCTTAGCCATCCAGAAGACGGGCATTGCCGAACGCATGGCTTTCGGTATCCTCGATGTCTGCGGAACAAATCCGCTGGTAGTAATGACAGCCATCTGCTTCGTTGGCACTTTTGTCACCGAATTCATCTCCAACACGGCTGCGGGAGCCATGTTCTTCCCCATCATGTACGAAGCTGCCGATAAGTTAGGCTACGAGCCCTACCCTTTCCTTATAGCACTGATGGTGAGTGTCAGCAGCAGTTTTGCCACACCCATCGGCTCGCCCACCCACATGCTGGTCTATGGGCCCGGTGGTTACCGCTTCAGCGATTTTATGCGCATCGGTCTGCTGATGAATATTATCATCCTCGCTGCCAATATCTTTATTGTAAACATCATTTATCCATTGACTCCTTTGCAATAGAAGAGTAATGCAAAATGGCCACTTTCTCGCGCGTTTTAGACATAATGCAATGCGTTAAAATATCGAAAAAGAACATGACAAATGGTGAATGTATGGAGAAAAAGGCTTAATTTTGCACCAAATACGAATTTCAAAAAAGCATGAATATGAAGAAACTAATATTAATTGCCCTGATGTTTGTAGGCGGAATCACAGCCACTATGGCCCAGAAACCGGCTCAGATAAAGTTCGACAAGACCACTCACAACTTCGGTACATTCTCGGAGAAGAGTCCTAAGGTGACATGCACATTCACCTATACCAACGTCGGCGAGCAGCCTCTGGTAGTAAACCAGGCAATTGCTTCTTGCGGATGCACTGTACCTGAATATACCAAGACTGCCGTGCAGCCTGGTGAGAAGGGCGAAATCAAGGTGACTTATAATGGTGCCGGCAAATTCCCCGGCCACTTCAAGAAGTCGATTACTGTTCGCACAAACGGTTCTGTCGAGATGACCCGACTCTATATTGAGGGGGACATGACAGAAGGAGAAAATTAGAAGGTATAGCTGAGTCCCAGAGAACTATACTCCTGGAACTGGAAGTATCCCATATCGTCGTCGCGCTTGCCAGAGTCGTCGAAGCGTGGATATACAAAGAGATTGGCCGAGATATACTTGCTGACTTTCAGAGTGAAGAGATTCTCCCACTCCAGCAGTGCACGCTTGTAAGATGTGTATCCATAGAGTCGCGTCTTCCAAGTAATCACTTCTGACATCTTCCATGCCAGATCGATGGTAATCTGGGAACCGAAGTCGTTCAACGTGTGACTGCCCTCTTTCAGACCATATTTGGTGGACAGTGACAGACGGTCAACGAAGCGGAAATTATATGACAATGGCGAGAAATTGAGCGAACCCGTCAGTTTCTTGTTCAATGCCTCTACCTTATACTCCATACCAAGACCGATGTTGATATCGAAGGGCGACGTAAAGTCTGAGTACGTCGTCTTGTCGTTTGATTTCAGACCGCGTGCAAACTGGGTATATGCCAGCAGCTGCAAGGTGTAGTACCATTTTTTGTGAGCCTGAAGACCGAGTTTGCCAGTATAGCGGAGCACGTCGTTGTTGGGTTTCACCTTGTGAACGGTATCTGAGCGTGACGTCTGGAATCCCAACTTCATCTCGAGTTTATTGTCAAATGTTACCTTGTCCTTGTCGTTATAATTAAGCTCGAAGACGGTGGCACCAACTGCCGAATAATTGCTCTCACCACCTTTATGCCAGTTGTCGGAGACATAGTTCTGAAGGAACTGCAGGTTGCCGTCGAACTTGAATTTCCAGAAGTTAGGCTTCTTGACCTCTACGGCGAGGGGAGCGACCTCCTGCGGGACTTCAGGCGCTGGAGCGGCAATCTCAACCAGTTCCACCTGCTGCTTCACCTCGGTATTGACATCGTCGCGCAACGAACCGCTGGCCTTCAGTTGGCTCTCGGAGGCTTTCACCAAGTCTGGGCGACGCAGGTAGAGACTCATCATGGCCTCATCAACAGCTGCAGCCACCTCATCATCGCTCTTTGGAGTGAGCGACAGCAGTCTGTCAGCACCAGAGTGATAGAACGTCAGCGGAGCAAAAAGCCTGTAGTAGCGGCCGTCGGTGGCCTCTATTTTTAGTGAGTCGTTGACAAACCTGATGGAATCGAGCTGCTGGCGTAGCACAGTGAGCGAATCGACGTAGTTTTGCACTAGCTGAGTCGTCGCCGACTTAGCATTATTGTTTCCCTTACGCTGAGCTGACACATTAGATGCCATCAGCATGACAGCGACAAAAAATAATATGTATCTGTATTTCATAACTGCCTGCAAAGGTAGTAAGAAAATTGAAAAATGAAAATTGAAAAATGAAAATTATTGGGGCGGAAGCAAATTTTTCGATTTTCACTCTTCACTTTACACTTTATTTAGTACCTTTGCACCTTGAATTTCACAAAAAACAGATAAAATCATGAATAGAGATACAATTATCGGCTTCGCGCTAATTGCTGCAGTACTAATAGGTTTCAGTTGGTGGAACCAGCCTTCGGCAGAGCAGATTGAAGCCGCTCGCAAGCAAGACTCGATTGCTGCCGTGATGCAAGAACAGGCAGAGAAGGCCAAAAAGGTTGCCGCCAAAAGCGTGGCCGACAGTTCCGCTGTCGATACCACTGCTGTTGACACCACCGCCATGTTCCATGCTGCTCAGAACGGCACCTCACAGAAAATTGTGCTGAAGAACGATAAGCTGGAACTGACACTCGACACCAAGGGTGGAGTGATCAAGAAGGCCGTCATCAAGAACTACAAGAGCATCGACGGAAGCAACAACGTGACGCTGTTCGACGGCGACGACCAGCAACTGAACTTCATGCTGGCAGGCAAGCAGGAAAACATCGTCACTGCAGATATGTTCTTTACCCCCACCAACGTCACCGACACCACCGTCACCATGCTGGCACAGGCTGCCGGAGGCAGCGAGGTGGCACTGAACTACCGTCTGGGCAAGGACTACATGCTGAGTCTCTCGCTGCAGACCAAGGGACTGGCAGGCTTCTTCGCCCCATCCTACAAAGAGATGGAGATAGAATGGACCGACCACTGCCGCCAGCAGGAGAAGGGATTCTCATTTGAGACACGCTATACCGGTCTGTTCTATAAGGAAGCCAACGACGGCAGCACTGACAACCTGCCCGAGACATCAGACAAGACCAAGCAGATAGAGGAGCGCCTCGACTGGGTGGCTTTCCGCAACCAGTTCTTCTCAGTTGCACTCATCTCGAAGGATGATTTCGCCGCCAACTCTACACTCAGCAGCGTACAGGACGAGAAGGGCTCAGGATATCTGAAGCAGTTTGACGCCAAACTGAAGACTGCTTTCGACCCCACTGGGCAGAATGCATCGGAATTTGAAATGTATATCGGTCCTAACGACTTCCGACTGATACAGGACGTGGAACAGCAGAGCGCATTCGGCAAGGATCTCGACCTGGAGCAACTGGTCAACCTGGGCTGGTGGCTGCTGCGCTGGATAAACCGCTGGTTTACACTATATGTATTCGACTGGCTGACGGGCTTCGGCTTTAATATGGGTATCGTGCTCATCCTGATCACCATCCTGCTGAAGGTCATCACATTCCCGATGGTGAAGAAGAGCTATATGTCGAGCGCCAAGATGCGCGTGCTGAAGCCCAAGTTCGAGGAGGCTACCAAGCAGTATGACAAGCCCGAGGACCAGATGAAGAAGCAACAGGAGATGATGTCGCTCTACTCTAAGTACGGCGTTAGCCCACTGAGCGGCTGTCTGCCCATGCTCATCCAGATGCCTATCTGGCTGGCCATGTTCTTCTTCGTGCCCAATGCCATTCAGCTGCGCGGCGAGTCGTTCCTGTGGATGTCCGACTTGTCAACCTACGACCCCATCCTTGAGTGGGGCAAGAACATCTGGGGAATAGGCGATCACCTGTCGCTGACATGTATCCTGTTCTGCGCTGCCCAGCTAATCTACACATGGTTCTCCATGCAGCAACAGAAAGACCAGATGGTGGGCCAGCAGGCTGATCAGATGAAGGTAATGCAGTGGATGATGTATATCATGCCTCTCATGTTCTTCTTCATATTCAACGACTACTCATCAGGCCTGAACTTCTACTACTTCATTTCGCTGTTTATGTCGGCAGCCATAATGTACACACTGCGCAAGACAACGAACGACGCCAAGTTGCTGGCAATACTTGAAGCCAACTATCAGGCCAACAAGAACAACCCCAAGAAGCAGTCGGGTCTCGCAGCACGCCTGGAGGCTATGCAGAAGCAGGCTGAAGAAATGCAGAAACAACGTAATAACAGACGATGAAAAAGATAGGTTTTGACAACGAGAAATATCTGAAGATACAGTCGGAGCACATCCGCGAGCGCATCGCACAATTCGATGGCAAGTTGTATCTGGAACTGGGCGGCAAGCTGTTCGACGATCATCACGCATCACGCGTGCTCCCAGGTTTCAAGCCCGACTCGAAACTGCGCATGTTTGCCCAACTGCGCGACCAGCTTGAGATAGTCATTGTGGTCTCTGCCGAGGATATAGAGAAAAACAAGGTGCGTGCCGATCTCGGTATCACATACGACGAGGACGTGCTGCGACTGCGGGAAGAATTTCAGAGCCGCGACTTCATGGTGGGAAGTGTAGTGATAACCCACTACAACGGCCAGCATGCTGCCGACCTGTTCCGCCACCGTCTGGAACGACTTGGCATACGCGCGTACGTACATTATTTAATTGATGGCTATCCACACAATGTGGAACTGATAGCAAGCGACGAGGGATTCGGCAAGAACGACTATGTGGAGACTTCGCGCGAACTGGTCATCATCACCGCTCCTGGCCCAGGCTCAGGCAAGATGGCGGTATGCCTCAGTCAGCTGTACAACGAGAACAAGCGCGGCATCCGCGCCGGATATGCAAAGTTTGAGACATTCCCGGTATGGAACCTGCCGCTGAAGCATCCTGTCAACATTGCCTACGAGGCTGCCACTGCCGACTTGAACGACGTCAACATGATCGACCCGTTCCATCTGGAGGCATACGACAAGATTGCAGTCAACTACAACCGCGACATCGAGATATTCCCCGTGCTCAACGCCCTCTTTGAAGGCATATATGGCGACAATCCCTATAAATCGCCTACAGATATGGGTGTCAATATGGTTGGCTTCTGCATCTCCGACGACGAGGTGTGCTGCAATGCCAGTCGCGAAGAGATTATCCGCCGCTATTACGACGCCACCAACAAACTGGCCGACGGAGCCGACAATGAAAACGAGGTAAACAAGATACTGATGCTCTTCAACCAGGCAAAGATCACCACTGCCTACCGTCGCGTCACAGTGGCTGCACAGGCCAAGCAGGAGCTGAGCGAACACACTGCGGCAGCAATAGAACTTGACGACGGAACCATCATTACTGCCAAATCGTCGCCTCTGCTCGGATGCTCTGCCGCACTGCTGCTCAATGCCACAAAGCATCTGGCAGGCATTGACCATTCTGTAAAACTGATACCACAGAGCCTGATAGAGCCAGTGCAGAAGACAAAGACGGAATATCTGGGAGCCAAGAATCCCCGTCTGCATACCGACGAGGTGCTTGTTGCGCTCAGCGTAGTATCTAAAGACGACGAGCAGTGCCGCTGCGCCCTGGAACAACTGCCAAAGCTGAAAGGCTGCCAGGTTCACTCCACAGTGATGCTCAGCGAGGTTGACCGCAAGATATTCAAAAAGTTGGGCTGCGGCCTCACCTGCGACCCCGTAAGGAAGAAATAAGCAGTAAGAATACGTAAAAACAAAGGGTAGCAAGAAAATATTATGGCCGAATATTTGGCTGAATAAAAAAAACTTCGTACCTTTGCACGCGCTTTATCGCCCAAGCATAAGATTACACATTATTAATATAATATAACAATTAACACAAAATGAAAAAAGGTATTCATCCAGACAACTATCGCCCCGTCGTGTTCAAGGACATGTCCAACGGCGATATGTTCCTTTCGCGTTCTACCGCAAAGACTAATGACACTGTAGAATTCGAAGGCGAAACTTACCCCGTGGTAAAGATCGAAATCTCGAGCACTTCACACCCGTTCTATACTGGTAAGAGCAAGCTCGTTGACACTGCAGGACGTGTCGATAAGTTCATGAGCCGCTACGGTAAGGCTGCGAAGAAGTAAAATATTTCAGCCGCAACAAGACACAAAGGCGCGTCCAAGGTAGTTGCATATGCCTATGGACACGCCTTTTTCAGCTAAAGACCCTAAATCCCCAACACAATGAAAAACCTTCAGTATCTATTCATCTTCACCCTACTGCTCACCTTCTTCGCCTGCAGCGACGACGGCGACGACATCGTCATTGAGAAAAACGAGAATGCCGGAAAGACAGTAGTCAACAGCAACCGCAACACAAGCGGTCCATCAGAGGCCCAGGGACGACTTGAATTTCCCAAACTCAAGGGAGGCATAAGCACCGTTGTTGTTCACAAGGCCGTGCTTAACAAGAACACCCAGCAACAGGGAGTCAACTATTGCGTAGAATGGGATCCCGAGCTGAACGCACAGCGCTGGAGTTGCTATCAGCTGTACAGCAGCATCAACTATCACTCATCATACAACGTTTCACGCTACTCATCAGACAACGACGGTCTGCTGTTGCCAACAAGCCAGTATCCCAACGATGCCGACCTGCCAAAAGAATACCAGTGGACTGAAGACCCATACAAATATTCAGGCTACGACCACGGACATATCTGCCCGTCGGCAGACAGACTAAGGGCAACAGAAGCCAACTATCAGACATTCTTCATCACCAACATGCAGCCACAGTACAACAAATTCAATGCCGGACTGTGGGAGAAGATGGAAGGCGACGTTCGCAACTGGGTAAGCCTGGCAGACACACTGTATGTATGTAAGGGCGGCACCATCGACAGCTCTACAAACGTAATAGAATACGTAAAGAACGGCAGCCATCAGTCAGCGCGCGTAAACAGCAGCTACATCCCCGTTCCACGCTACTTCTTCATGGCAGTACTCAGCAGGAAAGGCAGTAAGTGGCAAGCCCTGGGCTATTGGGTTGAGCACATCAACAAAGACCGCTCTAACGACAACAGGCGTAATTATGCCGTGAGCATAGACAGGCTGGAAGAACTGACAGGCTTAGACTTCTTCTGCAATCTGCCCGACGACATAGAGAACGAAGTGGAGCGGACACTGGTACAAAGCTTCTGGGGCCTTTAAATAAAAAATCATAAAACTTTTGGTGGAACACAAGATATTTCGTAACTTTGCCCAAAAAGGTAAAGAAAATATTTTATATACCAATATCAAACTATCAAAATGAAGACTGTTTATGATTTCTCTGTCAAAGACAGAAAAGGCAAGGATGTATCGCTAAAAGAGTATGCTAATGAAGTATTGCTGATTGTCAATACCGCTACGAAGTGCGGTTTCACACCACAATACGACGAGCTGGAGGCTCTCTACAAGCAATACCATAGTCAAGGATTCGAAATTCTGGACTTCCCCTGCAACCAGTTCGGCCAGCAGGCTCCCGGCACCGACGAGTCTATCCACGAATTCTGCAAGCTGAACTTCGGCACTGAGTTCCCACGTTTCAAGAAGATCAAGGTAAACGGAGAAGATGCCGACCCACTGTACAAATTCCTGCAGGAACAGAAAGGCTTTGCCGGTTGGGACATGGAGCACCCCATAGCTCACATTCTGGACGACATGCTGACCAAGGCCGATCCTGACTACAAGCAGAAGGCCGACATTAAGTGGAACTTCACCAAGTTCCTTATCAGCAAGAAAGGCCAGGTGGTAGCCCGCTTCGAACCTACGGAAAAGATTGAGAACATTGCCAAGCAGATAGAAGAACTGCTGAAATAAACAACAATAAGGCTGTTAAACGACAAAATCTGTTTAACGACAAGAGTTGTATTTAATATGGAGCACGTAAAATGTTTAATTATAGGTAGCGGTCCCGCAGGGTACACTGCTGCCATCTATGCCAGCCGGGCCAACCTCAGTCCAGTGGAGTACTGCGGACTGCAACCCGGCGGACAGCTGACACAGACCACCGAGGTGGAGAATTTCCCTGGATATCCACAGGGAGTTGACGGCAATCAGATGATGATGGACCTCAGAGAACAGGCCGAACGCTTCGGCACTGACATTCGCGACGGCATCATCACAAAGGTTGACTTCTCACAGCGCCCCTACAAGCTATGGGCTGAAGACGGAACCGAAATAGAAGCCGACACCGTAATTATCGCGACAGGAGCATCGGCAAAGTACCTCGGACTGGCCGACGAACAGAAATACAACGGACAGGGAGTATCTGCATGTGCCACATGCGACGGATTCTTCTACCGCAAGAAGACTGTAGCCGTTGTTGGCGGCGGCGATACAGCATGTGAAGATGCCCTCTACCTTGCAGCACTCGCCAAGAAGGTATATATGATTGTACGCAAGCCATTCCTCCGTGCATCAAAAGTTATGCAGCAGCGCGTGATGGATACCGAAAACATTGAAATACTGTTTGAACACAACACTGTTGGTCTCTTCGGTGACAACGGCGTAGAAGGTGCACATCTGGTAAAGCGCAAGGGAGAACCCGACGAGGAGATGGTTAACATACATATTGACGGCTTCTTCCTGGCTATCGGTCACAATCCCAACACTGAAATATTCCGCGAGTGGCTGGAAGTTGACGAAATGGGCTATCTGAAGAAGATCGACGGCACGCCGCGCACAAAGCTTCCTGGCATCTACGTAGCAGGCGATTGCGCCGATCCCGTTTACCGCCAAGCCATCAGCGCTGCAGGCACTGGTTGCCAGGCCGCCATCGAAGCAGAGAGATTCCTTAGAGGTTGACGCTTCAGCGGTTTATATAAGCAAACCGCACAGGCCCAAGATTTATTTCGATACAAAAAACAACAAAACCCCGCTTCACAGCGGGGTTTTATTAGAAAAACTAAATTAATCAACCATAAACCTTAACCATTAAAAAAATTATACTGCTTAAATTTTCCGAAGCATCTCGCTTCCATTTTCAAGCATGAAAACTTGTCGTTTTACTTTTACATTGCAAAGATAACATTGTCAGAGCAAACATGAGTTCACTATATGTTATTAAAGGTTTAAAATTCGTGATTATCGCGTTTTTTACACCTTTATTAGCGTTTTTTGAAGTAAAATCGACGCAATTAAGACTTTTTTGCATGCATTTTTCTCAATATTTGGAAGAAATATTGTAATTTCGCAGCATGTTATACCACCAGTTCGACCAGACCGATATAATATTAATATGTGTAATCAGCGTCCTGCTGAGTGCATTTCCCATTGTAAGATGGTTATATTTGCGCAGTTCGCGCATCAGCAACAACATTCGGATGATGAAAATGACGTCGAATATCATCCACGAACTGGTAACTCCACTTTCCATACTCTCAGCATCGGTAGAGCACCTACGTGCCACGCAGCCAGGGGCAGTAAGAGAGTACGACCTTATGGACTTGAACATACAGCGAACAATACGACTGCTGCAACAGACGCTGGAAAGTGTAAATGAACAAGGCGATTCCCAACCGCTGATCGTGAGCAAAGGAGACGTCATGAAACACATCACCGAGACAGCATATTGTACAGAGCCTCTAATGTCGGGGCGCCAGTTGGAATTCAGCATCAACTGCACCCCTGACGGCATGATAGGATGGATAGACACCGGCAAAGTGGATAAAATCATCTTCAATCTGCTCTCGATGGCAGCACAGAATACTCCTGAGCGCGGCAGAGTAGCACTCGAAGCCACCACCAGTTCCAACTTCGACCGTGTAGTAATTAAAATCAGCTATACAGCAGAAGGACGCCTGCGCAACCAAGGCGCCTGGGGCTCCCCCACCCTGTCGCTGGTTCGTCAGTTAGTGTACCAGCACATGGGTACCATACAATTCAAGCCCCAAGAGGGAGTAGGCGTCACATTCCAGATAGAACTGCCCATCACCAAAGAAGCTTTCAAACCCTCACAAATAGACGAGAACCGCCGACTGGAACTGGAAACGGCCAACAACCAGATTCTCGACGTATCAAAAGACGCGATGAACAAGTTGGCAGAGATACATACGACAACAGCAGGCAACCAGAACACCTACAGTATTCTCATTGTTGACAGCAGCAATGAGCTGCGCACTCTGATGCAGATGACGCTGCATCAGAAATACCATGTCATCACGGCCTCCAACAGTCAGGAAGCTATAGAGGCCATACATCACAACCACTTCGACCTGATAGTATGCGACGGAACAATCCCCAACTCCGACGGTTACGGGCTGACATCAATCATCAAGCACGACCCCGACTATAGCCATCTGCCGATAATACTGCTTACATCTAAGATGCAGGAAGAAGAAGACGCCCAGCGCGCACTGACGGCAGGAGCCGACAGCCATCTGGCAAAACCTTTCAGACTGGGAGAACTACAGCTGCACATCGACAACCTGATAGCCAACCGACAGCGCATCCGCCAGACCGCACAACCGCTGACGGCTATCGAGCAGGACAGCGGAACGCTTACTGCCACGGCACCGGTGAAGTCGCCATCTCAAGAGTTTCTGGAGCGGGCCACACAATGCGTCTTTGACCATCTTGACGATTCCGACTACGACCGCGACGCTTTTGCCGCCGACATGGGAGCAAGCGCCAGCACACTATACAATAAGTTGCGTGCTGTGACGGGAATGAATGTCACGGCATTCATCCGCGACATACGTATTAAGGAGGCATGCCGGATGGCAAAAGAGGATCCGGAGTTGCGAGTGAGCGACATAGCCTACCGTGTGGGATTCAAAGACCCCAAATATTTCGCCACTACATTCAAGAAAGAGGTAGGCATGCAACCCAAGGAGTATTTCGACAGCCTCAGGAGGCGCGAAGCTTCGTAAGCCAAAGACCTGCAAAAGTCAACATGCCGTTCAACATCAGCAACTCATATCCGAAATGGTAGTCGGCCACATTCGCAGCCAACCAGTCGATGGCATAGCACACCAGCGGAGAGGCCACAGCGATATATGGCACAATATGGTCATTCACGGCACGCCTCGTCAACAGGCCGAAAGCAAACATTCCCAGCAGCGGGCCGTAGGTGTAAGACACTATCAGATAGATTGCATCTATCAGACTGGTAGAGTTGACAGTCTTGAAGAGCAGTATGAAAAGCACAAAAAGCACACACATTGCCAGATGTACCACTTTGCGCAACCGTTCGTCGTCGGGCCGTTCCCTGATATCGACGCAATAGATTGTCGTCAACGAGGTCAGGGCAGAATCAGCACTGGAGAATGATGCAGCCACGATACCAAGGACGAAAAGTGAGGAATAAAGCGAGAACAGCGAAGACCCTGCAGCCGACTGAATATATGCAGGCAACAGCTCGTCGCCCATGACAGACACAGACATCCCGTGCTGTTGATACCAGAACACCAGCAATACGCCCAGCGACAGGAATAGAAGGTTGGCAGGCAGAAAAGCCAGTCCATAGCAGCACATATCCTTCTGGGCTTCACGCAGCGTGCGGCATGTCAGGTTTTTCTGCATCATATCCTGATCCAGTCCTGTCATTACAACGACTATGAACATACCACTGACAAACATCTTCCAGAAATTCTGTCTCGACACCCAGTCGTCGAATACGAACACTCTCGACAAGTCACTCTGCGACACCTTACGCACAGCATCACCCCATGGAAGTCCCAAATCATCTACCACATTATATATAATAAGGAGAAGCGCGCCAAACAGGCAAAGCGTCTGCAGAGAATCAGTCCACACCAGCGTCTTCACTCCGCCCTTACGGGTGTAAAGCCATATCAGCATTACAAGCCCGGCAACAGTAAAGACGAATGGAACACCTATCTGGTCGAACACGAAGCGCTGCAGGATGATACATACGACATAGAACTTCACTGCAGCCCCTACCATCTTTGACAGCAGGAAGAATGCCGATCCCGTCTTGTGTGAGCGCCTTCCGAGCCGCTGTCCCAAATAAGCATATATACTTGTGAGATTAAGCCTGTAGTAAAGCGGCAGCAACACAAAGGCCACCGTCACATAACCCAGCACAAAGCCCATACACGTCTGCAGATACGTCATCTGAGAGTTTAGCACCATCCCCGGCACAGAAACAAAAGTAACACCAGAAATGGATGCGCCGACCATTCCAAAAGCCACCATATACCACGGAGAACGTCGGTCGGCCCTGTAGAAAGACTCGTTGGTGGCACGTCGCGACGACCAACGGCTGACAGCAAACAGCAGGGCAAAGTAAAAAAGCACTATTGCAATTATCATGGTGCAAAGGTAACTATTTAAGCGAAAAGCGAAAAGTGAAAAGTGAATATTTTACGATAGCCTGGCAAAAATAACAAAAAAATAATAGTGAATGTTTTGTTTTGTTCTCACTTATTATTACCTTTGCACTCGGCAATTATTCACCAACAACTAAACAAAAATGTCAAAGCAAAAGAAATTCATCCTTCAGGAGAGTGAGATTCCTACACAGTGGTACAACATTCAGGCCGACATGCCCAACAAGCCCATGCCGCCCATCCATCCGGCAACCAAGCAGCCTCTGGGTGTCGACGACCTGGCACACATCTTCCCCCGCGAATGCTGTGTGCAGGAGCTCGATACGGAGCACCGCTGGATAGACATCCCCGAAGAAGTGCTTGACAAGTACAAGTACTACCGCTCTACCCCACTCGTCCGTGCCTACGCGTTGGAAGAGGCTCTGGGCACTCCCGCCCACATCTATTTCAAGAACGAGTCCACCAACCCCTTAGGTTCACACAAAATCAACTCTGCCCTGCCCCAGTGCTACTATGCCAAGCAGGAGGGTACGACCAACGTCACCACCGAGACCGGTGCCGGCCAGTGGGGTGCAGCCCTCAGCTACGCCGCCAAGATCTACGGTCTTGACTGTGCTGTCTATCAGGTGAAGATTACCATGCAGCAGAAGCCCTACCGCTCCAGCATCATGCGCACCTTCGGTGCCGTCGTCGAGGGTTCTCCCTCGATGTCTACCCGTGCTGGTAAGGACATTCTGACCAAGGACCCCACGCACAGCGGTTCTCTCGGCACTGCCATCTCTGAGGCTGTCGAACTGGCCACCACCACGCCCAACTGTAAGTACACGTTAGGCTCTGTGCTCAACCACGTCGGCCTGCACCAGACCATCATCGGACTGGAGGCTGAGAAGCAGATGGCCATGGCTGGCGAATATCCCGATATGGTGATTGCCTGCTTCGGCGGCGGTTCCAACTTCGGCGGCATCGCCTTCCCCTTCATGCGCCACAACCTGCTTGACGGCAAGAAGACGGAGTTCATCGCTGCCGAGCCTGACAGCTGCCCGAAGCTCACCCGCGGCCAGTTCCGCTACGACTTCGGCGACGAGGCTGGCTACACGCCGCTGCTGCCCATGTACACCCTGGGCCACAACTTCAAGCCGAGCAACATCCACGCCGGTGGTCTGCGCTACCACGGTGCCGGTATGATTATCTCGCAACTCATCAAGGACGGTTTCATGCACGGTGTTGACATCCCGCAGTTGGAGACCTTCGAGGCAGGTATGCTCTTCGCACGTACCGAGGGTATCATCCCTGCTCCAGAGAGCTGCCACGCCATTGCCGCCACCATCCGCGAAGCCAACAAGTGCAAGGAGACCGGCGAAGAGAAGGTCATCCTCTTCAACCTCTCCGGCCACGGCCTCATCGACATGCCGTCGTACGACTCGTTTATCAAGGGTGACCTGCAGAACTACACTGTCACCGACGAGATGATTGCCGCAAACCTTAAAGAGCTGGATAAGTAAAGGTAAAAGTGAATAGTGAAAAGTGAAAAATTTGCTGCCGCCATTGGAGTCCGGTAGGAAATTTTTCACTTTTCATTTTTCACTTTTCATTTTTCACTTATACCTTAAATACAAATCTGGCACCTGCTGTGTAACTGGTATCCAGCACCACATCACCTCCCAAGCGCCTTGCCAAAGAGCGAGCCACGGTAAGTCCGATACCCGTTCCGTCGTAATATTCATTTAGTTGTACAAACTCGTCGAAGATATGCTCCGACTCCTCGGCGGGAATGCCAATACCCGTATCCTCAACTATAAACAGTATCCTGTCGTTCTCTTTTGCCAAGCGCAGCACTACTGATTTCTTCTCCAGGGGTTCCTCGTCGATATGGTGCAAAGCCTCGGCACCCTTCGTAAACTTCCGCGCATTGTCGAGCAGCAGCGTCAGTATGCGGGTAGCAGCAGCCAGATTAGTCTGCAACATGGCACTGTCGGCACCATCGCCAATCTCCATGTCAAAGTTCAGATGCTCTGCCGTGGTAATACCGCTATCCTCGGTTGCCTGCGCGGCAATCTGCACTGCCAGCACGCTGTCATTCTGCTCAATGACAGCACGACTGTTGACATCCGACAGCTCCAGCATCTTGTTCACCAGTCCTGTTATGCGATTGGTATTCTCGTTGATTTGCCTGTTGATATCCTGACGGGTTTCATCATCCAAGTCCATATCGGGCATGGTGATAACCTGCGTAAAACCGGAAAGGATGTTGAGAGGAGTACGTATCTCGTGAGAAATCTGCTGGATGAAGTTCGTCTTCATGCGCGACGACTCTTCGGCACGCTCATTGGCCACTGTCAGCTGTTCATTCTTCTGCTCCAACTGCTGGTTGGCATTTTCCAGCTTCGTATTGGCATTTTCCAGCTTTGTATTGGCATCCTCCAACTGCTGATAGGCATGGGCCAGTCGGCGCTGAACCTGGATGCGGTGATAGGTAAAGAACGCGAGGGCAGCCACTACAAGAAACGACACCAGCAGGATATACTTTGTGCGCTGCTTTGCCATATCAGCCCGCTGCCATGCTATCATATTCTCCTTTTGCTGCGTCTCGTAGATTGTAGCAAGTTCGGCGGCATCGCTCTTCTTGGCCGACAGCAGCGCACTGTCGAGCATTTCACACAGTCGCAAACCTACCGACAGCACACTGTCGCGACGCCCGGCCATGACATTAGCCCTGAACTTAGGCAACAGATAGACATTGATATTGTCGAGCGTGGGTTCAATGCCACGAGTCTTAGCCAACTGGTTCAGATGGTCGAAGTTTTCGGCAGCCTCTGTAAACCTGCCAGCCTCCATCAGGTATGCAGCCAAACCAATCAGACCCTCATCACTCATGCCGAAACGCGTTCCAGCCAATTCACGATACAGACTGGCAGCCTCACGACGCATCCCAAGCCCCTGCAGTGCCAGCATACGGTGCAGCGCCAGACGCCCCTGGTAGTCTTCCACCAACTGAACTCTGTGGGCAGCCACATGAGTGGAGCGAACCTCCATCAATGAATCGGCAATCTCAGCCCAATGCAGAGCCCTATCGAAATGCTTGGTAGTAATATAGTTCTGTGCTATCTCGTCAACCACCATGATGGCATCGTCGAGATTACGCTTGGTAGAGTCTGTAGCCGCCAGTTTCACCATTCGCTGACAAGCCGCATCATAGTTATCGGCAGCCTCCTTAAGCTGTCCCAGGTTCAACTGGCAACAGCCTATGGTGTTAAGCAGGATAGCATAGTCCTTATCAGAATAGTCCTTGCTCTCACGCAGACGGGTCAATGCAGGCACTGCAACACGCAAGGCCTCCTCATATTCACCTCGTTTCACCAGCAGCTCGGCCAGCCTTCTCACAGATTTATTATAGTAATACTCATCCTGCTCAGTCTTGACAGGGGCATCCACAACGTTACGATAATAGAATTCCGCGTGGCGCACCTGCCCCAGATTGCTATATCCCACACCACGCCAGCGGTTGGCATTGTTGTGCGAGATGATGCCAGCATGCTCAAAACTATCAGTGAGAGCCAGCAACTTCTCATAATCCATTGCCCTCCCCGCATCAAACAGCACACTGTCTGCATGGGTTACCTGGCTTATCTTCCTATCCTCCCGTCCACACGATACAGCCAGCATCAAGCCCGCTGTAAGCACTATCAGGATAACGGATGTATGCTTCAACTTCATTCTTCGTAGGTCGTTTTGTTCGGTTAGTAACTCTTCGATGTTGCAAAGATACGAAAAAAGCTTGTAAAGAACAACGGATTTTGGAAGATTAACGCAATTCGGCCTAAAATAAAGGCAAAACGGGGAAGAACGAGGAAGCGAACAAAACGGGGTAACGCAAAATTCGGAGGATTGATGAAGGAGTTGGGTTTCTTATTCGTAACCCAAATACAGGTCTCAGAAGTGGGTTTAAACCCAATAATTGACTACGCAAATCGGGGCAGAACACAGCACCTTTCACCGTCCGATTCTTATTCCGCAAACTGCTACATTTTGCATAGCGATGGATAACCACAAAGACAGTAGTTTTGCAGCCCAAAATTAAAAAAGAAGGAATAAGAAATGAGAAGTACTTTCAACATTTTGTTCTACGTGAACAAGAGTAAGGAAAAGAACGGTGTGGTGCCTGTGATGGGACGTGTGACGATTAACGGCACCCAGAGCCAGTTCAGTTGCAAGAAGTCCATCCCACTTGACATGTGGGACGTGAAGGGCAACTGTGCCAAGGGTCGTAGTAAGGAGGCTTTGCAGATTAACCGTGAGTTGGACAACATCAAGGCGCAGATCATCAAGCACTATCAGCATTTGTCAGACCGCGAGGCTTTCGTAACGGCAGAGATGGTGCGTAACTCCTATCAGGGCTTTGGCAGCGAATATGAGACGCTTCTGAGTGCTTTCGACAAGGACATCGCCAATCAGAAGAAGCGAGTTGGGAAAGACAGGGTTGCCAGTACTTTATGGGCCATGGAACGCTCACGAAAGGACGTGGCAGAATTTATACAATCTCATTACCGTCGCACGGACATGTCGATGCTGGAACTAACACCAGAGTTCATCAAGGACTTTTCCGTTTATCTCAGTACAGACCGAGGACTAGCCAATGCCACTATCTGGCAACGTTGCATGTGGCTGAAGGGTGTCGTGCTGAGGGCGCACTACAACGGCAAGATTCCCCGTAATCCATTCGCGCAGTTCCACATCAGCCCCAACTGCAAGGAAAGGGAGTTTTTGACCGAGGACGAACTGAAAAATGTCGTGACGCATGAGTTTGAGGATGACAATCTGGCTTTCGTACGTGACATCTTCGTCTTTGTCTGCTTCACAGCCCTGTCGTTTATTGACGTGAAGGAACTGACTACGGACAACATCGTGGACATCAACGGTGACAAGTGGATTATCGGCCACCGTCACAAGACTGGCATCCCTCTCCAAGTGAAACTGATGGACGTACCCTTACAGATTATCGACCGCTATAAGCATCTACAAGAAGACAAACTGGTGTTCGGGAGGATGAACTACTGGTCGATGTGCAAGAAGCTGAAGAAGGTCATGGAGGCCTGTGGGATAGAGAAATCCATAAGCTTTCACTGTGGTCGCCACTCGTTCGCAACCTTGGCGCTTTCAAAGGGTATGCCCATTGAGAGCGTGAGCCGTGTATTGGGACACACGAACATCGTTACGACACAGATTTACGCGAAGATAACGAGCCAGAAACTCAACAACGACCTGACGATGCTGGGTGACAAACTCAATGCTTCATTCAAGAACATTAAGACGGCATAATGGGTGGTGCTCAAAAACTTCAAAGCAGAAAGACGAATGATTAGCGATAGTCTGTCATTCGCCTTTCTGCGTTATTATTCATGCCACGGACTTATGAGCGTTATCTCTTTTCCCCTCTTGTTAACGAGCTGGATGATAACATGATTCCAAGACTCTCTCCAGATCACTCTCACGATACAGCACTTTACCACCTAATAAGATATAAGGTAACACGCCATCATTGCGATATTCCTGTAGTGTCCGTCTGCTTACCTTTAAGATTTCAGCTACCTCCCTATCAGTAAGGTATCTTTCACCATCAAGCAAAGGACGATAGTTGCCTGTGACATTCTTGTACAATGCAAGCACCTCTTTCATACTCTCCAGCACTCGTTTGACACCAGCGTTATGAGGCATTATCAGTTCGTTCATATACCACCTCCCTTCCACGCCTCCTTCCTTTTGTCCTCAACAAGTGGAATGATACGCTCAACGTCCTCTGGCTTGTAATAGACCTTATGCTCGATTTGAGAATAAGCTAACGTTCCGTTTTGGCGGAGCGTCTGCAACGTTCGTGGACTGATGTTCAGTATCTGACACACGTCCTGGTTGTCGAGCCATTCGCCAAGCCGTTTGTCTGTCCCTCTACCAGCCATTGCCTTCATTTGTAAGACGAAGCTATTAAAGTTTGTCAGCAGTTCCTCGTAGGTACTGCGTTCTATTGATATAACCTCCATAGTCAAATTTTGTTTTGTGAATCTGCGGGCAAAGGTACATCAATATATTCGAATGGTACACCGTCGAAAAATAGTTCTTGGTTTTTAACGTTTGAATGAATGTCCTTGTTCTACAAGCTTACTGTCCGATGAGCTTGCTCAACCTTGGTGTGTGGCATCAATCCGCATGGGTGGTATTAGATTCTACCACAATTGTGGCACTCCCTGCAAGCAGGGGGTATTAGGCAACCCCCTTATGCTGTTTTGCAAGCAATAATAACAAAGATTATTTGTACTCAACAATTGCCAAATGGGTTCTAGTCGCTAATTATGCGGGAACCCCATCATGGCAGGATCTATTGAAGGATTGCGAAGCAACAGTAGCTTTAGGTCACCAACGAAAGTGTTGTTAGCGTCGATGGTATTCAACCAATAGGCGATACTGCAAAGTTGAGCATATAGTGACTCTTCTCGGAATGTGAAGTTTGTAATCCACTTGTTTGGCATCACTTGTGGCGTGGTTGGTTTCAGAGGGTATGCCCGATTCCACACTCTAGCATGGTGGGCACAATGATTGCGCAGCGAGGTCAAACTCTCCAACCAGCTGGAAAGGAACCTGTGGTGATTCAGTCCAAACTCATGTGCGACATCATGTTTCAAATGCGACTCGTTGAAGTTATTGAATAGTTTTGAGAGTTCACCCAACGAAATTACTTCTAGTGTCTTCCAAACAGGTGGCAGGTCTGGATCCGTGTATTTGCGGAAATGCTCACGGATATACCGTTCCTTAGAACGTCCTACTTCTTTCTTGATAGTGTCGAGATTTGTCTGGAAACGCCTTTGGTTTACGGCCTTCGTTGAATCCATAAACCAGAACGGGCCACATATGGGAGCAAAGTGTTTGATGATCTTCGATCTAACAGCCACCTCTATGGTCTGAATAGCCATGAAAAGCAGAGCCTTCAAGTCCTTATCGAAATAGTAGCAAACCAGTACTTCTTCAAAATAACTATTGGGTAGGAATTGGTGAGTATGGTGGTCTGCTTCTAGATGATACCAGTAGTCAGCCAATCGGAAATAGCTGATAGCATCAAGAGCCTGCTCTGCCTTATTAGTGTCAGCAATAATCAGACCTCTGTTTTGCAGTGTCTGAATCTGCTGTGTCAGCGTCATCGCTTGTTTGGTATATCTCATGTCTATATACAAAAAATGTCCCGCTGGGTACGCTGTTCTTATGGGAAGCGGGCGGGATTTGTCGGTGCAAAGATATGTATTATTTCTGAATCTTGCAAGTTTTTCCCTCTTTTCTGCCTCTTTTTACGTAAAAAACGGCGAATTCTTCACTTCTTTTTGTAGATTTTTGGTATTTGTTATGGTGAATTGCAAAAAAATATGTATTTTTGCAATGTGTTCTTTTAGAACACCACATTTTGATTGCTCAATCACTCTGCTGAACTGCGACCTCAAATGAGTTAATCGAGCAAAACCAAATATCCGTTGGAGCTGTACCATAGAGTGCAGACTTCTCCATAGGGTATTTGAGATTGTCGCAGACCTAGCAGAGTGTATGGCGGGCCTGCACTTACTTTATGTACATAAGTTAGTGCTAGCTGTGAAGAGTTTGTACTTATTAGTTCTAATTATAATACATTTAGGTTATGAACGACAATGAACTGATGAACCGAAGGCGCTTCTTTAAAAAGACAATAAAAGAAGTGCTACCAATGCTAGGAGCTTTTGTGGGTGCTCCAACGGTGATTATGAATACGTTGACATCATGCAGCAAAGGCGATGGATGTGATGGCTGTGAAGCTGCATGCCAGGATAATTGTGTTGGTTCATGTAAAACTGACTGTACATCAAGTTGTAAGGGCACTTCTAAAAGCTCAACATGTTCAAATTGTGC
Organism: uncultured Prevotella sp.; assembly: GCA_946186115.1. Lineage (GTDB taxonomy): Bacteria > Bacteroidota > Bacteroidia > Bacteroidales > Bacteroidaceae > Prevotella. The sequence continues at coordinate 23,301 of CAMHLV010000041.1, forward strand.
TAATGACTGTTCAAACTCATGTAAAGAAAGCTGTCAAGAGAGTTGCAAGGATGGTTGTAAAGAAGGATGCCAGAATGGATGTAAGGATGGTTGTAAAGACGGGTGTCAGGACGGATGTAAGGATAGTTGTCAGGACGGATGTAAGGATAGTTGTAAGGGTACCTGCTCGGATTCCTGTGAAACGTCATGCCAAGAAAACTGCGAAGGAACATGTACGGAAGCCTGCAGAAGCTACTGTAACCATAGCTGTGAGGAATATTGTAATAAAATATGTGAAGATGGTTGCGAAGGTAATTGTTCTGGAGGTTGTATTGGTACTTGCCAGGAAACATGTTATGAGGGATGCCAGGAATCATGTTATGGGGAATGTAAGGGCCATTGTACTTCGTGCACAGGAGGGTGTAGCTATAGCTGTACAGGTGGATGTAGAATTGGATGTGCAGATACTTGTACAGGTTTATGTGGCAGTAATTGTACGGGTACATGCTCTGAGAGTTGTACTGGCACCTGTTCTAGTACCTGTACGGAATCATGTGGTAATAATTGTTATGGCACATGTTCCGGTGGCTGCACCGATTCGTGTGCAGCAGGATGTGCTACAGGATGTACGAACAGTTGTACAGGTGGTTGTGGCAGTGGTTGCTCTGGAGGTTGTTATTATGGTTGCAGAGGTACTTGTGAAGGAGGTTGTGACGGGACGTGTAGAGGCGGCTGTGATGCAACATGTCTAGGCAGTTGTTCTGGCTCTTGCATGGCAGGATGCCAAGGAACATCAAAACGATGGGGGTATTAAAATGAATCTTGATCGCACATTCAGACTGAGCTCGGACTCATGGCAGAGCGGCTTAGCTAAGAATATCACATTTATTGTGACAAAGGACTGCCAATTGGCTTGCAAGTATTGTTATTTAGTAGGTAAGAACACTAAGGAGCGCATGCCATGGAAGGTGGCCAAAAATGCGATTGACTATATCCTGGACCACGAAGATGAATTTCGTGAAGAGAGTGTAATTTGGGATTTCATTGGAGGAGAGCCGTTCTTGGAGATCGATCTGATAGACAAGATTTGCGACTACCTTAAAATGGAGATGTATCGCAGGAATCACCATTGGTTCAACTCATACAGATTTTCTTTTTCAACTAATGGTATAAACTACCATGAGGAGAAAGTTCAGAGATTTATACAAAAGAATCGCAATCATCTAAGCATCGGAATCACAATTGATGGAACAGAACTAAAGCATGACCTAAATCGTGTATACAAGCATTCCGAGAAAGGTTCATACCAAGATGTTGTTCGCAATATCCCATTATGGCTATCTCAGTTCCCCAATGCTGGCACTAAAGTTACAATCAGTTCACCAGATATACCATATATAAAGGAAAGCGTACTACATCTTTATTCATTAGGCATAAAAGATGTAAGTATTAACTGTGTGTTTGAAGATGTATGGAAAGAAGGTGACGATCTGTTGTTTGAGGAACAACTGACGGAGCTGGCTGATGAAATAATAGACAATGACCTGTATAAAGACTATGTTTGTTCATTTTATGCAGATTTTATCGGCAAACCAATTGACAGACGTGAGAATAACAACTGGTGTGGTGCGGGGAAAATGCTAGCCATAGATGCAGCAGGTAACTTCTATCCCTGTACCCGATTTGCTGCTTATTCTTTGAGAAGCAAACCCGCATGGATTATAGGTAATGTAAAGGACGGAATAGACCAGAACAAACTTCGTCCCTTCTTGACCCTCGATCGCACTACTCAGTCTAAGCAAGAATGCATAGACTGTGAGGTAGCAAGTGGCTGTGCATGGTGTCAAGGCGAAAATTATGATGCAGCACAAACGCATACTATTTATCAGCGTGCGACAGCTATCTGCAAGATGCACAAGGCACGAGTTAGAGCCAACAACTACTATTGGAACAAACTATTCAAGAAGTTGGAGTTGGAAGGACAGCGTGAAGAATTTGAGAAACAGAAAGGTAAAACGAAAGAAGTAATATGTTAACGATATGCTGACCCACCTAATCATAATGTTGGATGATACGAGTGTATCGTATTGTCATTATAAAGGAGCAAATGAGAGAAGACTTATTAGTCTTGATGATTTGAAAGCTGGTATTGTTTGGGCAATGAAAGAGAACCTAAATGTACAATTTGTGTACCCAGATTATGAACTGCCTACAGAATACAATAACCTCATAGGCACAATAGACCATATCAAGATTAAACCAGAAGAGCAGTCGGACAATGCTGAAGTAGTTATACTGACTGATTGGAAAGGAAAACAGCCAGAACTTGCAAATGGAGTGACTTATATAGTCAGAACAAGCCGTGGTGAAATAGAGAAATATTCTGATTCAATTATCGACTTACTAAAAAGTGGCGCAAGAGTTGTTGTTGTATTGACAGACATTGAAACGTTCACTGATGCAGACATCCCGGCTTACAAAGCGTTGTTAGAAAAACTTGCTGACGGCCTTTGCGAAAATTATCAAGTAGGCAAATCTGCACAGCTGAGTTTACTGACTGACCGCATCATGCTCAATGAAATGAATAACTGTAATGCAGGAGTGAATAATGTTACATTGGCTCCCAACGGACGATTTTATCTTTGTCCCGCTTTCTATTACGACAGCCCGAATGATGACATAGGTGATTTGAAACGAGGTCTCGTCATCAAGAATCAATATTTGCTGGATTTGAACCATGCCCCTATTTGTAGGAATTGTGATGCCTATCATTGCAAAAGATGTATTTGGCTGAATGGGCGGCTTACACTTGACTACAACACGCCATCACATCAGCAATGTGTTATATCTCACTTGGAGCGAAATACATCAAGGCTATTACAAAAGAAATTAGAGGAAAAGGGCATACGCCTTAATACTTCATACGAGATAATGGAAATTGATTATTTAGACCCCTTTAATATTGTAAACAAATGGAAGTAAGAAAAGTCGTGGGGCAAGTGACCCCAGAAGAGCGTAACGAGATTCAGGCTCTCTTTGAGCGCAAAAATGGTTTGACAGAGTTGGCTAAAATTGTCACTGCCGACAATAACGAACTTTACGAAAAGTTGGTAAAAGACTTGGGCGAGACAGGTACTAAGTTTCAACAATGGTGGGACGAAAAGGCCAAACAATACGGTTGGGAGAGCCACCCAAAAGGGAATTGGGAGATCAATTTCCAGACTTGTGAGATTACACTTGTAGTAAACGAAGCATGATGACAACACAATTATTATTTATCGGCACGACCGAATTGATGCTGATTGCTGGTATCGCCCTGTTGCTATTTGGCGGAAAGAAATTGCCAGAAATGATGCGAGGCATGGGGCGTGGTATCAGCGAATTTAAGAAAGGCGCCAGAGAGGTAACTGAACCTTTTGAGGAGGTGAAGAACGATATCGAAGAAGCCAAGAAAGATATTGATGAAGTCATCAAAGAATGACGAAATGCTAACATTCGGCGGACATTTGGAAGTGTTTCGCCGAATGCTTTTCCGTATCATTGCGGTGGCTAGTGTTATCGCAATGATTGTTTTTTGCTTTAAGGAAACAACTTGGGAGGTCTTGCTGGCTCCGAGTGAGTGGGACTTTTGTACGTATCGTTGGCTGGAAACAGCCATGCAAGCTATCGGTGTTGATTTTCGCTTTGAGGAATATCACGTCAATCTGATAGCCACCGACTTGTCGAGCCAGTTCATGACGCATATCACAACGGCGGTCTATCTGGGACTATTGGGGGCCTCACCTTATATATTATATGAGCTGTTCCGCTTCATATCCCCCGCCCTCTATGAGAATGAGCGCAAATATTCAGTGCAGGTGGCAGGAATCATTTATGTGCTGTTTCTACTCGGCGTACTGATGTCCTATTTTGTGCTGTTCCCTATCTCTTTCCGTTTTCTCGGCACCTATAGTGTGTCGGCAAAGGTAGTGAGCAACATCACGCTCGATTCGTATGTCTCAACATTCGTATCGCTGACTTTGGTAATGGGAATAGTATTCCTGTTACCCGTCATCGCATTTTTCTTGGGTAGGATGGGTATAATCTCTTCTGAAATGCTAGCCAAATATCGTAAGCACTCGTTTATCGTCATTATGTTGGTGGCCGCTATTATCACTCCCCCTGACTTAATGACATTGATATTGGTTACTATTCCTTTGTATCTTCTATATGAAATAAGCATTAGAGTGGTTAGGTGGGTTGAATAATATTTGCAAAAAGCTTGTGTCTTTCAAATTTTAGTTATACCTTTGCACCCGATGATGAGCCATAAACGGCTGGTGGCTTACCGTCGGGTGATCATTGAAAGCAATTCATTGCAGAATGTGGAATTGAGTACGGTCTCCAAATAGTAGAACTCCAATTTCCTATTTGAATATCAGTGAGTTACCTTTGAATAGAAAAGAGATAGGTAACACTTTAGAAACGAGAGGACTTACATATTCCTACACATTTCTCACTAAACCAAAGATCGCTCATCTTGGGTGCAAAGGTACAAAACAAATTCCTTCTTGCCAAATGGTGTCATATATTTTTTTCAAGTTTATTGCGATATTCATTTTTATAGGGATACAAACTACTCTGTTCGGTCACTCCAACGAACAGAATCCTGTCTGCCATTTCACATACATATCTGTTCCTAGTCATTGCAGTCATCTTTGACTGGCGGATGGCAGTACTAACGGAGATTATCAATAGACGGTTCTGAGCCAACGGCTCTTTTAGTTCGTCAGGAATAACCTTATACATCTTTCGTGCAAGCACAATGATAATGGGCTGGCTGCCTTTCAGCAGGAAGTGAAGCACGTCTTGCTCCAATTTGCTACTGAAGCCGCTGACCACGCACTCCCCTCGACTGCGCATTTCCGTTGCCCAGTCATAGCACCGCAGCACCGTTTCCGAAGAGATGGTGCTCGATGCCAAGAAGGCTGTCTTCTTCAGTTTCAGCAGTTCCTGATTGCCAAGATACTCCACTTTCATTGTCTCTCAATTACGTCTCTGCATTGTTTTCAATAATTTCCCAGTGACCACTATAACCACTGCCGACATATCTGATATGTGATAGTTTAATGATATGCCTCTTTATCGTTCTGGATGTAAAACCACTTGATTTAGCTAATTCTTCTGTTGTAATTTGAGGATTATTTCTAATCTGCTCCTCTATCCACATATCAAGTTTTTTCCCTTGGGTGACACCTTGGGTAACACCTTGAGTGACATCTTGGGTGACACCTTGAGTGACACCTTGAGTATCATCTTGAGTGACATCTACGGTTGAAGGTACGGTCACTTCAAA
>CAMHLV010000042.1 GCA_946186115.1 uncultured Prevotella sp.
TTTACTATGCTATTGGTGGGTATATTTCCGTTCAAAGCAGAGCAGCAAGATGGGGTAGCAATGCTATTGGTACCATCTCAGAATTGCTGCAACAGGAACTGCCTGGGCTAAGAGGTTTTTCTGAGACCAGCATCAAACGTATGCGCATCTTCTACGAGGCATGGTGCAGCATGTTCGAGAATCGTCCATTGTCAGCGGACGATTTACAAAACAGCATCATTCCTGTAGGCGACAAAGGACATATTGAAATTCGTCCATTGACAACGGACGAATTACCTCCGGAGACATTAGATGCCTTTCTAAATCATGGGGATTTCTGCTGATTATGTTTGAAAAACATTAGAATAGGAATAACACGTTATGTAAATATGGCAAAACGTAGAGAAATAAGAAACAGTACGGCTGAGTTTCTCATCTTTCAGATAGAAGGAAAGGAACAGGGCGTAGAGGTGTACTATAAAGACAAAACTGTGTGGTGTACTCAGAAAGCAATGGGTATGTTGTTTGATTGTACCTCTGATAACATAAGTGTGCATTTGCAGAACATCTATGATACGGATGAACTAAAAAAGGAGGCAACTACCGAGAAAATTTCGGTAGTTCGTCGTGAAGGTAACAGGGATGTCAACCGTACGCTTCAGTTCTATAACCTCGACGCGATTATCAGCGTGGGGTATCGTGTCAATAGCATCCGGGCTACTCAATTCCGTCAGTGGGCCACAAGTGTACTGCGAGAATATGCCATTCGTGGTTATGTGCTGGATAGAAAACGTATGGAGAATGGCACGTTCTTGGATGAAGACTACTTCGAGCACCTGTTAGCAGAGATTCGCGAAATTCGTCTGTCAGAACGACGGTTCTATCAGAAACTGACAGACATCTATGCAACAGCCATTGACTATAATAGGGATGCTCCCACAACAAGGCTCTTCTTCAAGATGATGCAAAATAAGATGCATTATGCCGTGCATGGCCGAACAGCTGCAGAGTTGATTGTAGAGCGTGCTGATGCAGAACAGGAGCACATGGGGTTGACGACCTGGGAGAACGCACCTGACGGAAAGATTGTCAAAACGGACGTATCGATAGCCAAGAATTATCTGAAAGAGATGGAACTGGCAGATATGGGACAACTGGTAAACGGTGTTCTCGAATTAGCGGAGCGTATGGCCAAGCGTCATATTCCAATGACAATGGAGGATTGGGCCAAACAGATTGACACTATCTTAGCGGCTGGTGGCAATGAGGTACTTCAGACTGCAGGGAGCGTGTCTGCCGAAGAAGCAAAAGAACATGCAGAAACAGAGTTCGAGAAGTATCGCATAGTACAAGATCGCCTATTCCAAAGCGACTTTGACAAGTATTTGGGCGAATTGCCGTTTGATGGCGAAAAATAGACAAAGCATTTAGTGGATTCAGAAGAAATGATTACCTTTGCACCCGATGATGAGTCATGAAACAGCTGGTGACCCATCTTCGGGTGTTCATTGAGCAATTTATAGCAGAACGTGGAATTGAGCAACGAGCTTTGCTTGCTTATACCTTTAGGTGTAAGAGCGGTCTTCAATTCGTAACCCTCAAAATTCTCAATTCCCCAGACTACCTTTATTTAAAGAAATCCTGCAAATTCTTACAAAGCTACGAAAAGGCGAGGGAAATACAAAACAAACGAGTTTGTTTTTATTTCCGAAACGGAGTAAGTTCGCTGATTCATCAGCGGCGATAGTGCGACCATGTTAGGCACCGCAAGCCTTCTTCTGACACAGAAGGGTCTCTGCTGTGTATTTGACAAGAAGTTAGTGATTTGCACATATTAACCAGCTGCTTCTCATTGAGTCTCCAAATAGTAATCATGGCGGAAACTATCCGTTTCCATGGTGGAAACTGACAGTTTCTACGATGGAAACTGTTTGTTTCTATATAGTAAAGTAATTGGAACTGCCTTCTCAAGTTGCACATGTGGTCAACTTTCTGTTTATTATTCTATTATCACTATCTTTATTATTCAATAGAGCGCCTATGCGTATGCGCATGAGAAGAATTCTTAACTTTGTAGGCAAAAAGCAGAGAGAGTGGCGAAGTTCTTGGACAAACCAAGCGTCACAAGTGCCGAAATAAAAGTGAAAAGTGATGAGCGAAGAGTGATGAATTTGCTGACGCCTACAAATAATTTTCAATTTTCAATTTTCAATTTTCAATTAATTTCGTAACTTTGCACGCAAAAAGTCAAAAAACGATGGATAGACAAAAAGACACTACGCTCTTGAAAGCCCGCAGTTATCGCAGTGTACTGGCTACTGGCTTCCGTCTCTATACAGAGAATTTCCGTCGCCTGTTTAAGGCGTCTTGGCAAATGGCACTGCTGTATGCACTGAGCTGTGGGGCGCTGGGAACGCTGGCAGCAATCAAGATTCCTGAGCTCACGGCGGTCATCATGAAACAGGTGATGCAATACCAGGGGGTATTCATACAACCGCTACTGCAGTATGCTACAACACTGCTGGCATTTATTGCTCTATGCTTACTGGCCGTTGCCACGCTGGCACTGGCTTCTGCCACAATACAGGCCAAGTTGAAGGAGCATAAGGAGACAGGAAGCATAAGCACCCCACCCCATTGGCTGACGGCCAGTCCGCTAATGATGGGCCGAACTCTGAAAGGCGTATTCTGCACGCTTCTGGTGGTATTGATGCCCTATATAGTGGCAACGATAGCTTTTGCTGTGGCGGTGAAAGTCAAACCCGAGATGCTGCACGGCAATCTTATCACCATTGTTGCCACATTATTTATAGTATTTATAATCGTAATGGCTTTTGCACTGCCTCTGATGCATGTGCTGATGAAATATCTGATGGAGGCTCCCTGCAACTACTGGCGCACGCTTGGCAGTTACTACGGACGGGCATTGAGCCACTGGGGCATGCTGTTCCTCGTGTTCTTCGTCAGCATACTGATAGTAGAACTGGCCTCGCTGGTAGTGATGTTGCCAGCCCACGTGCTGAACATGGCTAACCAGTCGGCACACAACGGAATGCTGTTGGGCGACCCCCTGGGTATGCCGTCATATATGACTGCGCTAACCTTCGTCACGTTCACCTTCTGCTGCTTCATTGAATTCTATATCGGTCAGGTGGTGATGGTTCACAACTATTATGTATATGGCTCAATAGAGGCAAAGGAGCAGGAACGCGCAAGCAGTCTTTCCGTTGACACAAAACTTTAAACTCAGGACACTAAACACCACAAAATGAAAAAGATACTCTTCATCGACCGCGACGGCACCATCATACAGGAGCCGGAGGACGAGCAGATAGACTCGTTTGAGAAACTGAAATTCGTACCCAATGCTATCAGCAGCCTGGCCTTTCTGCGCCAGCATACTGACTACGAGTTTGTGATGGTCAGCAACCAAGACGGTCTGGGCACCGACAGTTTCCCTGAGAACACTTTCTGGCCTGTTCACAACTTCATCCTCGACACGCTGAAAGGCGAGGGTGTGGAGTTTGACGAGATACTCATCGATCCACATTTCCCTGAGGACAATGCCCCTACCCGCAAGCCCAATACGGGACTGGTAAGGAAGTATATGGACAACCCTGAGTATGACATTGCCAACAGCTACGTGATTGGTGATCGCGAGACCGACCGCAAATTTGCAGAAAACATTGGCTGTAAGTTCCTGCAGATAAACAGTGCAGCAGCTGACACCGAGGCTGCCTCCTCATGGGAGCGGACTACCGCCATCGCTTTCGGCGGCGAACGCACTGCCGAGGTGCAGCGCACGACAAAAGAGACGGACATACTCGTCAGAGTAGATTTGGACGGTAGCGGGCGTTGCGACATACAGACGGGACTGGGATTCTTCGACCACATGCTGGAACAGATCGGCAAGCACGGCCAGATAGACCTCACTGTGCGCTGCAACGGCGACTTGCACGTTGACGAGCATCACACTATCGAGGACACGGCACTGGCCTTGGGCGAGTGTCTGCTGAAGGCTCTTGGCGACAAGCGCGGCATAGAGCGCTACGGATATTGCCTGCCCATGGACGACTGTCTGTGCAGCGTAGCCCTCGATTTCGGTGGTCGTCCGTGGCTGGTATGGGATGCCGAATTCAATCGTGAGAAGATAGGCGAAATGCCCACAGAGATGTTCCTCCACTTCTTCAAGAGTCTGAGCGATGCTGCCAAGATGAACCTCAACATCCGTGCTGATGGCCAGAATGAGCATCACAAGATTGAGGGCATATTCAAAGCCCTTGCCCGCTCACTGAAGATGGCAGTACGTCGCGATGTGTATCACTACGAACTGCCATCCACAAAGGGAACGCTATAGAGAAAAGCGAATCACTTTAATACCTTACGAACGCTTCCGTCGCTGGCACGAACGATATTAATGCCATGGCGGAGCGTTTGTTGTTTTCGGCCCTGAAGGTCGTAGTAAGTCTGCGGCTGTAAGCCTGAGGATACTGGCGTGCTGACTTGTGTATTTCCTTGCTCGCCATAATATCCCTTGATTATGGCATCTACCAGTTCTGACTGATTAAACTCCGGGACACTGCGATGGTCTCCGTCTGAGAGGCCCATCCAATAGAATGTGGCAATTCCCTTTGCCTTGGCCTGCTCAACGAAATGCCGGGCAAATGATACTTTATCAGCCCTTCTCACATCATAGTCGTCAGTATTAGACTGAATGTCGTTTGCCGTTCCCCATTCACCTATTATTACAGGAGCTCCCTTTGAAGCCAGAAGTGTCTGCAACGACGACATCATATTTGTGACGCTGGTCTTTGCCGACGCGAGGCTATTCTTGATGCTAGGATAGCTATGGACTTCGAAAATGACATGGTCAGTCTCGCCTGCAGGCTTCTTCATCTGCTTAAGAGGGTCTAGCAGGTGTGCGTTCCATGAGCCTTCTCCGCAACATGCTGCATAGGTAGATACTATGAGGTTGCGCTGTGCATTTTTTCCTCCTGTAGAGCGCACGGTATTGACGAAACTCTGGGCATAGCTGTTGATGGCATTATAGGCAGAAGTTGCAATAGAAGCATTATATCCGCCAGAGGCGCCAAACGAGGCAAAGCACCACGATTTGGCCACATCAGTCATCTCGTTGTAGCCCTCGAAGAGCAGATGTTCGTCATAATCCTTAAACTCTTCGGCTATCTGCTTCCAGACAGCCTCGAAGCGCTCTCGCTGCTTAGTATAGTTGGCTTCATCGGCCACAATCCAAGCCGTATTATCGTTGCCGGTATCGTGGTGGATATTGAGTATGCAGTACATTCCCTGACCGATAACATAGTCAACAATCTCGTGAACACGCTGCATCCATGCTGTCTGTATCTTAGTACCGATGTCGTCAGTGGCGGGGTCCCAGGGTTCAAGAGCATTCTTGGCACTGTTCCACTTTACGGTATTGAAGGTAGCCTCCATGTGGGGATACCATGTCACCGGCACACGGATGGCATTGAATCCGGCTTCCTTGAACATCTTGAAGAGTGCTGGCGTAGTGACGGGCTGTCCCCATGCAGTCTCATAGGCTGAAGGAGAGCGGTTTGTCCAAGCCTCAATCCACATATTGTTCACATTGCCCGAATTGCTGTCGAGCGTATTGCCGAGGTTCCAGCCTACACGCATATTTGCCACGGCCTCTGCGGCTGTCTCAAACGTCTGACTGGATACCGTCACTGGCAGGACAGACAGCACTGCCAACGACATTATTATCTTCTTGATACTCATACTACTGCTGCAAAAGGTATGCCTTGAAGTCGGCAAAATCTTTCGTCATGGGCACGCTCTGCTTTTCGCCGCGCATGAATGCGGCAAGGCGCTCTGGAATCTCGACGTCGATGCCCAGGATGTCGTCAACCTTCTCCTTGAACTTAGCAGGATGGGCAGTCTCGCAGAACACTCCTATTTCGCCAGGCTTCAGTCCATCTACCAGTGCCTGATATCCGCATGCTCCGTGAGGGTCGAGGATATATCCAGTCTCCTCGTAGCACTGACGCATCGTCTCGCGAATCTGTTCGTCAGAATAAGTGGCGCCGCTGATGAGCGATGTAATGCTCTGGTGTGTCTCCTCGGGAGTAAGCTCGCCATTCTTGGAATAGAGATTGATGATACGGGCAAAATTCGACGGGTCGCCCACATCCATGGCATTGGCCAGCGTCTGTACTGACGGACGCGGCTCATAGCAGCCCGTCTGCAGATATTTGTAGAAGATATCGTTGGCATTGTTGGCAGCGATGAAGCGCTGTATGGGCAGTCCCATCTTATGGCCGAAGAGAGCAGAACAGATATTGCCGAAGTTGCCGCTTGGCACACACATCACCAGATTGTCGGCCTTGCCCAGAGCCTTCATTCTTGCATAGGCATTAAAATAGTAGAATGCCTGAGGCAGGAAGCGGGCGACATTGATGGAGTTGGCCGAAGTCAACTTCATGTGCTTGTTCAGTTCCTCATCCATGAATGCCGACTTCACCAGAGCCTGGCAATCGTCGAATACGCCATCCACCTCGATGGCTGTGATGTTCTTGCCGAGAGTGGTAAACTGGCATTCCTGTATCGGACTCACCTTGCCCTTGGGATAGAGCACATAGACATGAATGCCGTCAACTCCCAAGAATCCGTTGGCCACTGCCGAGCCTGTGTCGCCACTGGTGGCTACCAGCACGTTGACAGTACCGTTGGCTGCAATACCCTCAGAACCGCTCATGCGGATGAAATACTGTAGCAGACGTGCCATAAACCGGGCACCAACATCCTTGAATGCCAGCGTAGGACCATGGAACAACTCAAGCGAATAGATGTTGTCCTTGACCTTCACCACGGGACAGTCGAAACTGAGCGTGTCGTAAACCAAGTCTTGCAGAGCGTCTTCGTCCACATCCTCGCCAAAGAAATTGCTGGCCACGTTGTAGGCAATATCTTGGAATTTCATATCACTGATATTGTCGAAGAATACCTGCGGCAATTTGTAAATCTGCTCTGGCATATACAGACCGCGGTCTTCTGCCAATCCTTTCACCACCGCCTTCTCAAGGTCGGAAATCGGGGCTTGCCCGTTTGTGCTATAATATTTCATAGATGTAAAATAATGATTGTGCAAAGGTAGTGCAAAACTGACGAAATACCAAATTTATTTGTAGTTTTCTGACTATCAATCGCAAATCTCATTGCCGTTCCCGAAGATTAATTTTTGTTTTCTGCAAGTATTTGCAGCCTTAAAATTTGGTTTTTCGGCTGAATTGCATTACCTTTGCACGGATTTTCAGTGAATAAGTAAATCGTAAATCAGTAAATAGTAAATTTACAGAGATGAATATATCCTATAAATGGCTAAAGGAGTACGTTGACTTCGACCTTACACCTCAGCAGGTGTGTGATGCACTGACATCGACTGGTCTGGAGGTTGACGCTCTCGAAGAAGTACAAAGTATCAAAGGCGGTCTGAAAGGACTTTATGTCGGTCAGGTGCTGACATGCGAGATGCACCCCGACTCTGACCACCTGCATGTGACAACAGTTGACCTGGGCAAGGGCGAGCCTCAGCAGATTGTGTGCGGCGCTCCCAATGTAGCAAAAGGTCAGAAGGTTATCGTGGCCGATCTGGGCTGTGTGCTCTACGACGGCGACAAGGAGTTTCAGATCAAGAAGTCGAAGCTGCGTGGCGTAGAGTCGTTCGGCATGATTTGTGCCGAAGACGAAATCGGTGTCGGCACATCTCACGAGGGCATCATAGTATTGCCCGACGACGCTGTGGTGGGCACACCGGCTGCCGAGTATTATAATCTTGAGAGCGACTGGCTCATCGAGGTTGACATCACAGCCAACCGTGCTGATGCCCTGTCGCACTGGGGAGTGGCACGCGACCTCTATGCATGGCTTAAGCAGAACGGCTACCAGACTGCCATGCACTACCCCGTGGTCAACGATTTTGTAGTTGACAACCACGACCTTCCCATCGAAGTAGAGATTGAGAACACCGAGGCATGCCGCCGCTATGCCTGTGTGAGCGTAACCGACTGTGAAGTAAAGGAATCGCCCGAATGGCTGAAGGAGAAGCTCACCGTGATTGGGTTGCGCCCAATCAACAATATCGTTGATATCACCAACTATGTGATGATGGCTCTTGGCCAGCCTCTCCACACCTTTGATGCCGACATGGTGAAGGGCAACAAGATTGTGGTAAAGACCATGCCCGACGGCACACCATTCCAGACACTCGACGGCGTAGAGCATAAACTGTCGGATCGCGACCTGGCCATCTGCAATGCCGAGGAGCCCATGTGTATAGCAGGAGTGTTCGGCGGCAAGGGCAGTGGCACCTACGAGACGACAAAGAATGTTGTATTGGAGTCGGCCTACTTCCACCCCACATGGATTCGCAAGTCGGCACGTCGCCATGGCCTGTCAACCGATGCTTCATTCCGTTTTGAGCGCGGTGTAGATCCTAACGGCACCATCGAAGCACTGAAATATGCCGCCCTACTCTGCAAGGAGTTGGCCGGTGGTAAGATATCCATGGATATCAAGGATGTCTATCCCACGAAGATGGAGAACCCAAAGGTGACTCTGTCGTTCGACTATGTCAACCGACTGATAGGAAAAGTTATTCCCGCAGAGACCATCAAGAGCATCTGCCAGTCGCTGGAGATGAAAGTGCTCAGCGAGAGCGCCGAGGCTCTGGTGCTTGAGATACCAGCCTACCGAGTAGATGTACAGCGTCCCTGCGACGTGGTAGAAGACATACTGCGCATTTATGGATATAATAATGTAGAGATACCCACCCAGTTGAAGTCATCTCTTGTTATCAAGGGCGACGAAGACCAGAAGCACAAGATGGCCAATCTGGTGAGCGAACAGCTGGTTGGTGCAGGCTTCAACGAGATTCTCAACAACTCGCTGACTAAGTCGGCATACTATGCTGACACAGAGTCTTCCGAAGGTGACGCAGATGCCCAGAAGGCCAATGAGTCTTCGCTGGTACATATTATGAACCCGCTCAGCAGCGACCTCAACGTAATGCGCGGCACTCTGCTTTATGGCGGTCTTGAGAGCATAGAGCACAACGCCAAGCGCAAGAATGGCAACTGCCGCTTCTTTGAGTTCGGCAATGTTTACCAGTTCTCGCCAGAAAAGCAGAACGACGACGATCCCATGCAGGCCTACAAGGAGCAGTATCACCTTGGCCTGTGGCTCACAGGAAAGCGCGTCGAGGGTTCATGGGCTCACAAAGACGAAGACAGTTCATTTGCCGAACTTAGCGCCTATGTCCAGAACATCCTGACACGCATCGGTGCGCAGCCTGGCATGCTGGTTCGCAAGAAGTCGGAGAATCACATCTTCTCAGCAGGCATGACCATTGAAAACCGCGGAGGCAAGAAGCTCATCGAAATGGGCGTACTGACAAAGAAACTGCAGAAGCAGTTCGACATCGACACACCTGTTTATTACGCAGAGCTGAACTGGACTGCTCTGATGAAGGTGGTACGCAAGCAGAAGGTTGAATTTACCGATATTCCTAAGTTCCCGTCTGTAAGCCGCGACCTTGCACTGCTCATCGATCAGAACATAGAGTTTGCTCAGATTGAGGAGATTGCACGCCAGACAGAGAAGAAACTGCTGAAGAAGGTTGAGCTGTTCGACGTTTACGAAGGCGACAAGCTGCCTCAGGGCAAGAAGTCGTATGCCGTAAACTTCATCCTGCAAGACACCGAGAAGACTATGGGCGACAAGCAGATTGACGCCATCATGCAGAAACTCATCGCTCAGTTGACCGCCAAACTTGGCGCCCAACTTCGCTGAGGACAATAAACAATAACCAATAAACGTTGGCTGCGCAATGAACAAGGATAATCCGATAGCAGTACTGTCAAAAGGGTTTGCTTTGCGAATTGTTAAGCTTGAGAAGTACCTGAGAGAGGAAAAAAAGGAGTTTACGCTCTCCCGTCAGATATTGCGCAGTGGTACCAGTATAGGTGCAAACATCAGGGAAAGTATTTATGCTCAGAGCAAGGCTGATTTTATCAGCAAGATGAGCATAGCTTTAAAGTAGTCCAGCGAGACGGAGTATTGGTTAGTGCTATTGCATGAATCAGGTTATGTGGCCGATGGCCCATTTGAGTCTATTTATGATGATAATTGTAAAATATCAGCAACATTAATTAATATAATAAAGAAAGCCAAGGAATCAGAAGAATAATGGTTATTGGTTATTGTATAACGTTTATTGTAAAACAATGGGAAGAGCATTTGAATATCGCAAAGCTGCGAAACTGAAGAGATGGGGCCACATGGCCAAGACGTTTACCAAGATCGGCAAGCAGATTGCCATTGCCGTGAAGGCTGGCGGTCCAGAGCCAGACATGAACCCTGCATTGCGTGCTATCATTGCTAACGCAAAGCGTGAGAACATGCCGAAGGACAATATCGAGCGTGCCATCAAAAACGCTATGGGTAAAGACCAGAGCGACTACAAGGAAGTGAGCTACGAGGGATATGGTCCTCACGGAATTGCTATCTTCGTAGATACACTGACCGACAACACCACACGTACAGTGGGTGACGTCCGTTCGGTATTCAACAAGTTCAACGGCAACCTGGGCACCCAGGGCTCTCTGTCGTTCCTTTTCGACCACAAGTGTGTGTTCACCTTCAAGAAGAAGGATGGTCTCGACATGGACGAGATGATTCTCGATCTGATAGACTACGGAGTGGAAGACGAATATGACGAGGACGAAGAAGAGAACAGCATCACCATCTATGGCGACCCCTCAAGTTTCGGTGCCATCCAGAAGCATCTTGAGGAGAACGGCTTCGAGGTTACCGGTGCTGAGTTCACCCGCATCCCCAACGATCTGAAGGACGTTACTCCCGAAGAGCGCGAGACCATCGACAAGATGGTTGAGAAGCTGGAAGACTTCGACGACGTGCAGACTGTTTACACCAACATGAAGCCCGAGATTGTAGAAGAATAAAGCCAAGGGCTGCTATCAAGGAATGCATGACAATAGATGCATTACCTATAATCCTTTTCCTGGAACGTTGCTTCAAAGAGCTTCGTTCCTTTTTTTTGTGTCGAGTAATATACATAGCGGAAGTTATACCCCGCCTCTTTGCACATCTGTGTCTGGGTAGAGTTCTTGAGCTCTTTGAGCAGTATGTCTCTGAGGTTGTTTTTCTTCAGAGCCTCACTGTTGTCCAGCACACCGCTCAGACTATAGTAATAGGACATAGTCTGTGAAGCCTTGTTGAATGTCATACTGTCGATAGTCACTCCGGGAGTGATCAGCGAAGGACACTTCTTCTCGGTGAACTCACGGGCTTCGCGCTCACAGCGCTCCTCCAGACTCTCCTGACAGGCAGCCAGCATCAGTGCCGCCATGACTACAAAAGCTATTCTTTTCATTTACTCTGTTCCCTTTCTTTATTGTCTTTGAAGTGCAAAAGTACAAAAAAGTTTTCATTTACTCATCAGAAATGAGAAAAAGGTGAAACAAACGTCATCGTTTACGTAAGTTTTTTCTCAAAAAAAATCTTATTGTTGCAGATAATTAAAATAAAATCACTAAATTTGCAAGCAATTGTAAAACTTGTAAACTAAAACAAACCGATTATTATGAAACAATTCAACGACAAGAACTTCGTGCTCGAGACAGAAGTGGCTCAGGATCTGTATCACAATCATGCAGCCAAGATGCCAATCATCGACTATCACTGTCACCTGATTCCTGAGATGGTGGCCAACGACCATCGTTTCAAGTCAATCACCGAGCTGTGGCTGGGTGGTGACCACTACAAGTGGCGTGCCATGCGCACCAATGGTGTTGATGAGCGCTATTGCACTGGCAAGGACACCAGCGACTGGGAGAAATTTGAGAAATGGGCAGAGACCGTACCCTATACCCTGCGCAATCCTCTCTACCACTGGACTCACCTCGAGCTGAAGACAGCCTTCGGCATCGACAAGCTCCTCTCTCCCAAGACAGCCCGCGAGATTTTCGACGAGTGTAACGAGAAGCTGAAGCAGCCCGAGTTCTCTGCCCGTGGTCTGATGAAGCACTACAACGTAGAGTGTGTCTGCACTACCGACGATCCCGTCGACGACCTTCACAACCACATCGAGTATGCCAAGCATAAGGCTCAGGACGATCCCATCATGATTCCTGCATGGCGCCCAGACAAGGCAATGAACATTGAGAAGCCCGAGTTCGCCGACTATGTTCATCAGCTCGAGAACGTCAGCGGTGTAACCATCACCAAGTTCGCCGACATGGTAGATGCACTGCAGAAGCGTCACGACTTCTTTGCCGAGCAGGGTTCAAAACTCTCTGACCACGGTATCGAGGAGTTCTACGACGAGGACTACACAGACTCTCAGATTGAAATCATCTTCGAGAAGGCTATGCGCGGCCAGCAGCTCTCTAATCTGGAGATTCGCCAGTATAAGAACTGCTTCCTCACACGTATGGCTGAGATGGATGCCGAAGCAGGATGGACACAGCAGTTCCACTATGGTGCTATCCGCGACAACAATACCGCCATGTACAACAAGCTCGGTCCTGACACCGGTTTCGACTCTATCGGTGAGTTCAACACCGCCAAGGCTATGTCGAAGTTCCTCAACAAGCTGAACATGGAGGGCAAGCTGACACGCACCATCCTCTACACCCTGAATCCCTGCGCCAATGAGGTTATCGCTACCATGCTGGGCAACTTCCAGGGTGGTGAGCCAGGAAAGATACAGTTCGGTTCCGGCTGGTGGTTCAACGACCAGATGGACGGCATGATTCGCCAGATGAATGCACTCTCTGTTCTCGGACTGCTGAGCCGCTTCGTAGGAATGCTCACCGACAGCCGCTCGTTCCTGAGTTATCCTCGCCACGAATACTTCCGTCGCATACTCTGCAATCTCCTGGGTAACGATGTTGAGAAGGGACTGCTGCCCGACGACCGCGAACTGCTGGGCAAGATGGTTGAGGACATCTCCTACAACAATGCCAAGAACTATTTCAAGTTCTATTGATTTTGAATAACAACAATAATAAAAGGCTGGGCGATAAAATCCCAGCCTTTTATTTTATTCATATACAATCCTGATCTCTTAGCTATTATACTCCTGCCATGACTTGATTTTGATGTCTTCCTGCTTCAGGGCAGTGAATGCCTCAATGTAAGCCTTGGCCAGACGGACGTTAGTCATCAGAGGGATGTTGTGGTCGATGGCGCCACGACGAATGCGGTAACCATTGGTGAGTTCGCGCTTGGTGTGGTTCTTGGGCACATTGACGATGAGGGCAAACTTGTGCTGAGCTATCATGTCCATTACATTCTCTACAGGAGAACCGTCGTGTGCAGGCTCTTCGTCGGGCCAAGCCACAGCCGTAGCCTTCACACCGTTGTCATTGAAGAAGCGGGCCGTACCGCCTGTGGCATACACCTGATAGCCCTTCTTCACCAACTGCATGGCAGGCTCCAACAGCGACACCTTACCCTTGGCACCACCGCTGGAAATCAGTATTGCGCTGCCTTCAGCAGGCAGACGGTAGCCAGTGGCAATGAGGGCATTGAGCAGAGCCTCGTTGAGGTCGTCGCCCAGACAGCCTACCTCACCCGTACTCGACATATCTACGCCCAGCACCGGGTCGGCATTCTGCAGACGGGCAAACGAGAACTGGCTAGCCTTGACGCCGATGCGGTCGATGTCGAACTCGCTGCGCTCGGGCTTCTGATACGGTGCGTCGAGCATAATCTTTGTAGCAGTCTCGATGAAGTTGCGCTTCAGTATCTTCGAGACGAAGGGGAACGAGCGCGATGCACGCAGGTTACATTCTATCACCTTCACCTCGCGGTTCTTGGCAAGGAACTGGATATTGAACGGGCCAGAGATATTGAGCTCCTTGGCTATCTTGCGCGAAATCTTCTTTATCTGACGGATGGTAGAGAAATAGATATGCTGGGCGGGGAACACCATCGTGGCATCACCAGAGTGAACGCCGGCATATTCCACATGCTCTGAGATGGCATACTCTACCACTTCGCCCTTGTCGGCCACTGCGTCGAACTCAATCTCCTTGGTCTCCTGCATAAACTGGCTGACAACGACGGGGAACTCCTTCGACACCTCGGTGGCCATGTTGAGGAATCGATGCAACTCCTCATCGTCGTAGCAAACGTTCATGGCTGCACCCGACAGCACATACGAAGGACGTACAAGTACAGGATATCCCACCTCCTGTACAAACTCCTTGATATCGTCGAACGATGTCAGAGCACGCCATGCCGGCTGGTCGATGCCCAGCTTGTCGAGCATTGCCGAGAACTTGTCACGATTCTCTGCGCGGTCAATATCTACGGGACTGGTGCCCAATACAGGAACACCCTGGCGATGCAGCTTCATTGCCAGATTGTTAGGAATCTGTCCACCTACGGATACTATTACGCCGCGTGGAGATTCCAGGTCTATCACATCGAGCACGCGCTCCAGCGAGAGTTCATCGAAATACAGGCGGTCGCACATGTCGTAGTCGGTAGATACCGTCTCGGGGTTATAGTTGATCATGATGCTCTTATAACCCAGTTTGCGAGCAGTATTGATGGCATTCACCGAGCACCAGTCGAACTCTACCGACGAGCCGATGCGATATGCACCGGAACCAAGCACGATAACCGACTTCTCATTCTTGTAGTACGAGATGTCGTGGGCAGGCTGGTAGGGCTTGCCGTCGGGCTTGGCGAAGGCCGGCGTGTGAGTATATGTCATATACAGGTAGTTGGTCAGTTCGGGATGCTCTGAGGCCACAGTAGGTATGCGCTTCACCGACGGCAGTATGCCCTTCTGCTTGCGATACTGGCGGACCTGCAGGTTTTCCTTCTCCATGTTGCCGCTCTTGGGCTTCAGCACGAAGCGTGCTATCTGGAAGTCTGAGAATCCGCACTGCTTTACTTCGAGCAACAGCGATGCAGGCAGGTCTTCCAGGCTATCGTAGCCCTGCAACTGGTGCTTCAGGTCAACGATGTGCTTCAGGCGCTCCAGGAACCACTTGTCTATCTTTGTCAGCTGCTCTATATGGTCGATAGTGTAACCCTCTTCCAGAGCCTGTGCTATGGCAAAGATACGCAGGTCGGTGGGGTTGGCCAGAGCATCGTCCAGGTCATCAAACTTCGTATGGTCGTTGCCCACGAATCCGTGCATGCCCTGTCCTATCATGCGCAGACCTTTTTGAATCATCTCTTCAAACGAACGTCCTATAGACATGATTTCGCCCACAGACTTCATGCTCGAGCCTATGTGTCGGCTTACACCGGCAAACTTGGTGAGGTCCCAGCGAGGAATCTTGCATATCATGTAGTCGAGAGTCGGTGCTACGTAAGCAGACGATGTGGTGCCCATCTCGCCAATCTGGTCGAGGGTGTAGCCCAGTGCTATCTTGGCAGCCACGAAGGCCAGGGGGTAACCCGTAGCCTTTGATGCCAGAGCCGACGAGCGCGAGAGGCGTGCGTTGATCTCGATAATGCGGTAGTCGTTGGTATTGGCATTGAAAGCGAACTGGATGTTGCACTCGCCTACGATGTTCAGATGGCGCACGCAGCGGATGGTGATTTCCTGCAGCATCTTCACCTGCTCGTCGGTGAGCGAGCAAGTGGGAGCCACCACAATCGACTCACCGGTATGTATGCCCAGCGGGTCGAAGTTCTCCATCGAGGCTACGGTGAAGCAGTGGTCGTTGGCATCGCGGATGCACTCAAACTCTATCTCCTTCCAGCCCTTCAGGCTTTCCTCCACCAGAATCTGCGGAGCAAATGTGAATGCCGACTCTGCCAGTTCCACAAAAGCCTTCTCGTCAGGACAGATACCCGAACCCAGGCCACCCAGTGCGTATGCAGAGCGAATCATGATGGGGAAACCTATTTCGCGTGCAGCCTTCAGAGCGTCGTCCATGTTCTCAACGGCGTGAGATACGGGAGTCTTCAGCTCTATCTCGTCCAGCTTCTTGACAAAGAGGTCGCGGTCCTCAGTGTTCATTATGGCTTCCACAGAGGTTCCCAGCACCTCTACACCATACTCCTTCAGCACACCGGTCTGATAGAGTTCAGTACCGCAGTTCAGCGCAGTCTGGCCGCCGAAGGCCAGCAAAATGCCGTCAGGACGCTCCTTCTTGATGATCTCTGTCACGAAGTGCGTAGTCACCGGCTGGAAGTACACCTTGTCGGCGATACCCTCCGACGTCTGAATCGTCGCGATGTTGGGGTTTACTAACACCGAGGAGATACCCTCCTCGCGCAATGCCTTCAGGGCCTGAGAGCCTGAATAGTCAAACTCACCTGCCTGTCCGATTTTCAGGGCACCCGAACCCAGTACGAGCACCTTCTTCAACTTCTTTGCCATATATAACTTGTTAATCGTTCGTTTTCTAACCTGCAAAAGTACAAAGAAAAATGCAGATAGCAAAACACAAAGCTGTTTTTTTGCTTTTTTCGCTGAACGAAAGGCGCTGTTCGCTGATTTTTTTTGCTTTGTTGCATGATAATCGGTTATATTTGCAACACAAAACAAACAATTAACTGCAATTGATATGAACGAACAGACAGAAGCACACAGGATGATAGAACAGATTGGGCATTTCTCTGCTATCACACTCGACGAGATGAAGAGCATCCGTCTGATGAACCGCATGGACACCAAATTCGTCACCACGCGGCACAAACTGATACAGCTGCTTGAGCAGGCTCGCCAAGACTACCGCATACAAGACATCGGCGGCGAGAGAAACATGCTCTACCACACCACCTATTTCGACACGTCAGACTACGACATGTATTACGACCACCAGTACGGCCGCTCCAACCGTCAGAAGATAAGGTTCCGCACGTACGTAAGCAGCAATCTGCAGTTTTTGGAGGTCAAGACCAAAAACAATCACGGCCGTACCAAGAAGAAAAGGATAGAGGTATCCGACATGAATCTTGCCGACCAGTCCAAACGCGACTTCCTCGCCGAGCACCTGCATTACGACACCGACTTGCTGGTGCCAGCCCTTGGCAACCACTTCCACAGAATCACGCTGGTCAACAACGACAAGACAGAACGACTCACCATCGACTCAGACCTGTGCTTCAGCAATCTGGTAACCGGCCAGCACAGGCAAATGGGCAATCTGGTTATTATAGAACTCAAGCGCGACGGACTCTGCTATTCTCCGATACTGGAGATGCTGCTCAACCTCCATATCCATCCCCACGGGTTCTCCAAATACTGCATGGGGTCGGCATTGACCAACAACGCGCTCAAGATAAACCGCTTCAAGCCGAAACTCATCGATATCAACAAATTGATGGCACAGGCCGTCTGACATAGCACAATATTCCCCCACTCTATTTTAAATCAGTATTATATTATGGACACTATTTTTTCAGCCGACTTCTTGAATCTGATCATCCGCTTCATTATTTGCGTCGTGGTCATTTGGGTGATAGTATATCGCTTCTACGCAGCCAAGAGCAAGCGCCGCGATTTCTACTTCACTTTCATGCTCATCTCGATAGCAATCTTCTTCATCGTCTATTTCATGATCTTCGCACTCGAAGACATGAAGGCCAAAGCCTCGATGGGACTCGGCATCGGACTGTTCGGAATCTTCTCCATCATGCGCTATCGCACCGATGCCATGCCCGTTCGCGAGATGACATATCTCTTCGTCACCATCTGCCTGTCGGTGGTTAATGCCCTTGCTGTCTCAATGAGCTATTATGAACTTATAGCAACCAACATGCTGTTTATACTGTCAGTATGGGTGTGCGAGAAGCATTTCAAGATGGACACCTCAAAACTCGTACAGTACGACCGCATAGAACTCATCAAGCCAGAGCGGCGAGAGGAATTGATAGACGACCTGAAGGCGCGAACCGGACTCGAGGTACTGAATGTCGAGATTGGTGCCATCGACTTCCTGCGCGATATGGCCATGCTGCGTGTTTACTATAAATCCCACACGCACAAGGGCGACAGAGATATTGACAACATGATGAAAATTAGCAAGTCAGAGTATGCAAACGTCTAAGATTATTATAGCTGCAGCATTGGCAGCACTGAGCATGCCGGCCACGGCACAAAGTGAGAGCGGCCTTGTCGTTGAGGCCGAAGCAGAGAAGCGTATCACCAAGGACCTCAGCCTTGGCATTGGCGGCGACTTCAGAACCCGCAACGATTTCAAGACCATAGACAGATGGAGTCTTGGCCTGTCACTCAACTACAAGCTTGCCAGCTGGTTGAAAGCCGATGCAGGATATAAACTGCTCAACACAAACTTCAGAGAAGACATCGACTACGACAAGTCAGGCGACTACAACCACTGGCAGCCCAGCTACTGGGGACTCCGCCACCGCCTGTATGCATCGCTGACCGGCTCCTACAAGTTCGGCAGCGGCATCAAGATATCCCTGCGCGAGCGTTGGCAATACACCTATCGTCCTGAAAAGACCGTGCAGCGCTGGGACTTCAACGACGAGCAATGGGAAGACAAGGTCAGACACGGAACTGCCAAAAACCAGTTGCGCTCGCGCTTTCAGATAGAGTACGCCCCCAAGGACCACCTCTTTGCACCATTTGCAAGCATAGAGCTATACAATTCGTGGAATATCGAGAAAGTGAGATACAACATAGGCACCGACATTCGCCTCAACAAGCAGAACACCCTCAGCCTCTTCTACCGCTTTCAGGATTACAGCAGTTCCGACGACACCGATATGCACTACCTCGGCATAGGCTACAAGTTTAAGTTTTAACCCATGTTCGCGCCCCTTTTGTTTGGCTGATTCAGAAAAATATCGTACCTTTGCGCGCCGAAACATACAAGCGTATGAAGCGATATTTTATCTGGTTCAGTTACGATGGCACCCGCTATCACGGGTGGCAGATACAGCCCAATGGAGTCACGGTGCAGAGCGAACTGCAGCGATGCCTCTCGCTGCTGTTGCGCGAGGAAGTCAGCGTCACCGGAGCAGGGCGCACAGACACCGGAGTCCATGCCCGCCGCATGGCCGCCCATTTCGACACTGGCGCCCAGATCGACGCCGATGTGCTGGCAAAGAAGCTCAACGGCCTGTTGCCCTACGACATTGGAGTATATAGCGTTGAGCCAGTGTCCCCCGACATGCATGCCCGCTTTTCGGCCACCTCGCGTACATATTATTATTATGTACACACCATCAAGGACCCTTTTCTTCGTCACTACTCCCTCGAGTTGCACTATAAGCTCGACTATGAGCTGATGAACCAGGCCGGTCGAATACTGCTCGAGTACGAAGACTTCGGAGCATTCTGCAAAGCCGGCAGCGATGTCAAGACCACCATCTGCCACGTATCGCATGCCCAGTGGCACCAGACATCCCCCCATTCATGGTATTTTGAGATAACCGCCAACCGCTTTCTGCGCAATATGGTACGTGCCGTGGTAGGCACACTTATCGAGGTAGGCCGCGGCCGTATGACGCTCGACGAGTTCCGCACCGTCATCGAAGGCGGTCGCCGCACCCAGGCTGGAGAGTCTATGCCCGCCAAGGCCCTGTTTCTCGAAAATGTAACTTACTGACAATACCCCCCTTTATTATGTGGTTAATCCTGGCATTTATGTCTGCAGCGCTGTTAGGCTGCTACGACTCATTCAAGAAGGAGGCGCTCAAGCAGAACGCTGTCATTCCCGTTTTGTTCCTCAACACACTTTTCTCGTCACTCATCTTCCTGCCCTTCATCGTGCTCAGTGCCAGCACCACCGCACTCGACGGCTCCATGTTCCATGTAGCCTCTGGAGGCTGGGCCATGCATAAGTACATCCTGCTCAAGGCATTCATCGTTCTCAGCAGCTGGGTACTCGGATATTTCGGCATGAAGCATCTGCCCCTCACCATCGTCGGTCCCATCAATGCCACCCGCCCTGTGATGGTTCTCGTAGGAGCCCTTTTGGTATTTGGCGAGCGCCTCAACGGATGGCAGTGGTTAGGTGTCTTGTTGGCAGTGGCCTCTTTTCTGCTGTTGAGCCGCAGCGGCAAGAAAGAAGGTATCGATTTCAAGCACGACCGCTGGATTTGGATGATTGTAGGCGCAGCAGCCCTTGGAGCCTTGAGCGGACTTTACGACAAATTCCTCATGGCACCTGCCGAGAGCGGAGGTGTAGGCCTCGACCGCATGATGGTACAGTCGTGGTACAATATCTACCAGTGCTTCATGATGCTTGCCATGCTGATGCTGCTGTGGTGGCCCAAGCATACCGAGACCACCCCATTCCATTGGCACTGGTCTATCATTGGCGTCAGCCTTTTCCTCTCCACAGCCGACTTCATGTATTTCTATTCCCTCTCCCTGCCCGACGCCATGATCTCCATTGTCTCCATGATTCGCCGCGGCTCAGTAGTAGTCAGTTTCCTCTTTGGCGCCCTGTTCTTCCATGAGAAGAACCTCAAGGCCAAAGCCTTCGACCTCGCCCTGGTACTCCTCGGCATGGTGTTCCTGTACATCGGTTCAAGATAAACCCATAAAGTTGTCCAAGTTGTCCGAGTATTCTGAGTTTTCTGAGTTTTCTGAGTATTCTGAGTTTTCTGAGTTTTCTGAGTATTCTGAGTTTTCCGAGTTGTCGTAAATAAACGCCCAAAAGGGAGTCTGTAGTGAACAGTTTCTTCGCATCTGACAGTCTTATCCTGCCATCACATATCTGAAGACTTCGGTTTCTTGCAGTTCGGGACGCTCTGTGACTTTGCGGACATAATCACGTATCAGGTGGCGCCAGTCGTTGGTATTCATGCTGAAGTAGCGTTCCTGATATTCACGCTGGCACTCCAGAACGATATTCATGATGGTCGTACCCTCATACAATTCCATCATGTTGTGCACCAAACGGCGGACATCTCCATCTGCTTCTACATCTTCCAGCATCGAGCCCTTGGGAATCAGCCGAACCTCCTGAGCCTTACCCCTCATCTTCACGCTGGCAGGCTTTCGCGAGATAGATACCTGGTTGTAGTCAGAATCCTCTGTAGCTCCTAGGAATTTATTGAGATATGCTTTCAGCTTCTCTATCACTGTCTGCTTTTTCTCGCCACTTTCGGGCAGGAAGGGATTCGACGGAGGCAGAATGCAGGCAATGCCTGTTCCTGTCTCTGTGACGTAGCCATCAGCAAAAGCACGTTTCATAAATGCTTCCGTCTCTGCAGGTTTCAGTTTCTCTTCTGTGATGATGGCATCAAGCCGTTTTTTCTTCTCTTGCTCGATGTATTGTTCCCATTCAGAGCCTACATCCTTGCCTTTCTCGGGAGTCATCTGTTCGATGAACTTCTCAATCAGGTCACGTTTGTCGCGCATATCGGGACTGGCATCAATCTGCTTCTTGATCTTGACGATAATCTCTTTGTCTTGGCAGTTCGAGTCGTGATATTGCTGTACCAGACTGAGAATATAACGGATGTTGATTTGTACCTGCTTCACCAGTTCCATCTCAAAGACGATGTCGTCTGATATGTCTTCGCGCTCTTCATGGTGCGTAGGTTTGCGGTATTTCTCATAGTATGTGTTATACCATCCCAAGTAGTCTTGATAGTGCATCTCGTCTATCTGCTTGGCTTCTTCCGTAAAGTAGTCGAAGGCTGCCAGTATGTTTCTCACACGCAGTATTTCCCCCATCAGCCTGATGAAAGCCTTCTCCTGCTCTTCATCCAGTATGTTGGCCATTCCTTCTATCGGATATTCGCTCAACAGTCGCCTTATCAATTCCGTATAAGGCTCATGCCAATGACCTCTATCATCTTCATAGCCCTCGCTGTAGTATTCCTCGTAGCTCTTCAGGAACACCATTCCCGATGCATTCTCGTCACCAAAGATAGCCAGGCTCTTGTTGGTGGCCTCTTCCAGATTCCGGAAGCAGACTATGTTACCACAATTCTTGACAGCATTCAGAATTCGGTTGGTACGACTGTATGCCTGCAACAGTCCGTGCAGCTTCAGGTTCTTATCCACCCATAGCGTGTTCAGCGTTTTGGCATCGAAGCCAGTCAGGAACATACCCACTACGATGAGAATGTCTATCTGCTTGTTCTTCATGCGTAGCGACACATCCTTATAATATGACTGGAACGAATCGCCGTCAGTACTGTAGCTGGTGCCAAAAGCATCATTATACTCCTTGATGGCATTCTCCAACGCATCACGACTTTGTGTGTCAGGTGGAGTGCCTACGCTTTCAGGATTCTCGTCGCTTCCTTGTCCCCATTCATCTACCTCTTCTTCGTTGGCATTAAAGGTATAGATGGTGGCGATGCGCAAGTCAGGAGCACCTGTCTCTGCCAGTTGCTTCTTAAACTCGTTAAAGTAGAGTATGGCAGCCTTGACACTGTCAACAGCAAAGATGCTGTTAAAGCCTCTGGTCTTCACCTTCTGCTTCTCTTCATCAACGCGTCGGCCTTTCTTGATGACCTCTTCCACATTCAGCAGCTTGCTCATCGTATAGGCATCTGCACTCTGCTTGGTCTTCTCGGCAAAGTGCTCTATGATGTAGCGCGTCACTATCTCTATGCGTCTTGGGTCGTGCAGGGCTTCATCCGTATCAATGCCCCATACCTGTTTGCGCTCCACGTCGTCCTTCATGCGCATCGTCCTGTTATAGTCCACATGGAACTTCAGCACGTTCTTGTCTCGGATGGCATTGATGATGGTGTAGGTATGCAGCGCTTTGGTGGGCTTTCCTTCTTTATCCGGCTCTCCACCAAACAACTGTGCTGTCGTGGTGTATTTACTGCCTGCCGAGGTGTTGACAGCAAAGATGGGTGTACCTGTAAATCCGAACATCAGGTACTTTTTCACACGCTTCACGATGAGCTTGTGCATATCGCCGAACTGGCTTCTATGACACTCGTCGAAAATCAGTACGATGTTCTCTTTCTGCAATATCTCGCGCAACTCTTCGTCTTTGTCGTAGATGTTGGGCTTCATCAGGTTCGACAGCTTTTGTATGGTCGTGATGATAATGCTCGACGAATTATCCTTCAGCTGCTTCTGCAGTATTCTGGCTGATGAGTTGCTGTTGGCACAATCCTTCTCGAAGTTGTCATACTCCTTCATCGTCTGATAGTCTAAGTCCTTTCTATCTACTACGAAGAGTACCTTCTTGATGTTCTCCATCTTCGATGCTAACTGGGCTGTCTTGAACGATGTCAGCGTCTTGCCTGAGCCTGTCGTGTGCCAGATATAGCCTCCAGCCCTGATGGTTCCCTGCCACTTGTTATAGATGGCTGTCTGTATGCGCTGCAATATCTTTTCCGTTGCTGCTATCTGATAAGGGCGCATCACCAACAGCTGCTTGTCCACATTGAACACACAGTATTTCGTCAGTATGTTCAGAATGGTATGTTTCGCAAAGAATGTGGTGGTGAAGTCGCGCAGGTCAGTCAATAGCGTATTCTCCTGATCGCTCCAATACGATGTAAACTCAAAGCTATTGCCATCGGTCTTATGCTTGCGCTGGCCACTATCTGATTCCTGTTCCTTGGCATATCGGGTGGTGTTCGAATAGTACTTTGTCTCAGTTCCGTTGGAAATCACAAAAATCTGCACGAAGTCAAACATTGCCCTGCCAGCCCAGAACGAATCGCGCTGGTAGCGATTTATCTGGTTGAAAGCCTCCTTGATGTCAACCCCTCTGCGTTTCAGCTCTATATGCACCATTGGCAGACCATTCACCAGGATGGTTACGTCATAGCGGTTTTTATACGTCCCTTCTACTTCATATTGATTGATGACTTGCAGACGATTGTTATAGACGTTGGTCTTATCCACAAGCTTGATGTTCTTGGTCAGACCGTTATCCATCGTCAGGTTCAAGATATATCCCTTACCCTGCAACATCTCCGTCTTGTCCTGAATGGTCATCTGCTCGTTGGAAATCATAGGCAGCAGGCGCGACCACTCGCTGTCGCTCAGCACGACATCGTTCAGAGTCTCCATCTGACGACGAAGATTCACCAACAGGCTGGCTTCATCCTTCACCTTCACATACTCATATCCTTGGGATTGTAGCTGCTTGATGAAGGCCGCCTCCAGCTTGGCCTCGCTCTGAAAGCCCTCAGCAGGTTTCGGCATCACGTCGAAGTGGGCCATCACCGTTGAGTGCTCCTGCTCTACTATGATTTTATAGTCGTCCATTATTTATTCTGATTATTCAGATTACTCTGATTACTCCGATTACTCTGATTACTCCGATTACTTTGATTACTCCGATACTCCACTCTGCTCTGGTACATTCGCTCTTTGATACCACCCTCCTTTACAAATCGGTCCTGCATGGTCTGTAGCAGCTTGTGCAGCATGTATATCGCCTGGTGGATAAGTGTGATGCAGAGATTGGCTATCTCCTCGTCGTTCAGCCGTTGGACAGTTTTAGCATACTCCTTTTTTATCTTATCGCTTTGCGCATACTGCCGCATTTTCTCATAGCGAGGATGCATGCTTCCCCATTGTTCCAACTTGCGTACTCGCAGGTAGTCCTCATAGTCGTCAAGCAACTCTTCCAAACTCGCTTTTGCCACATTAGTCAACTTTATCTCCGTCTCGCTCGAGGTAGCAGCAGCCTGATTGCCTTCTGCGATGTTCTGTTTGCCAGAGCGAGCAGCCTGCACCATCTGATCGACCGTGCGGTCGCCTTTGCTCAGATAATGCTGAGCGAAATAGTAAGTGATGTCATAGATCATCTCAGTCACCTGGTACACCCGCAAGTGCCGATAATGACCATGCTGCGGCAGAAAAGTAATCTTCTCACCTTTCTGTTTACTCTGACTATTCAGATCCCGTTGATTACTCTGACCATTTTGGCCACTTTGATTACTCTGACTCATATCGCTCAAACGTCAATAGTTTATTCCGATAATATTCATACTGCTTTTGGCGCTGCTTTAGCTGCGCTTCCAAGTTCGCTATAGAGGCCTCGAATGTATCGAGGATAGAGACAATGCGGGATTGCTCTTGGAGGGAAGGAATAGGAACTATCAATGATTCCATCAATGCCTTTGTCAAATGTGCCATAGTTGCACCATGAAGATTAGAAAAAGCTTGCTTTTTCATGTCTTCTGATTGCAGCCAATAATACATAAACTTTTTACTAACACTTTCTTTGCAATTCATTTTCCAGATGTGATAGTGATATATCACTTTTTCTTCATCCCAGATGTGCGGTCCAAACGAAGCAGACCATGCATATAGTAAATCTCCATTCTCACAATAGTATTTGTCCTCCAATTCCAAATCAGAGTAATACCAACTATCATTGGAGAAAAAATTACCAACACGTAAAACTCTATATTTACCCTCACTTAAAAGCTCGGGCTGGCTATATGCTCTTCCGTTAATAACTTCACAAACATCTTTCAATAATATTCTCTCCACTCCTTCTTTCCCTTCAAGATCAAGGAGTTGGTCTCGATAATACTCATACTGCTTGCGACGCTCTGCGATTTGTTGTTTCAGGTTCTCAATAGAAGCGGTGAACGTATCGAGAATCCCCACAATCCGAGTTTGCTCAGAAAGAGAGGGAATAGGAATTGGCAACTTATAGAGTCCTTCCATATCCACAGAGGCAAATCCTCCTTGATGTGTATGTTGTTTACACCATTCGTCAACTAGAAACATGTAGTAATAAATATACTTCATGCTTACTTTATCCTCAAAGTTCTTATTGGGGTAAAGGTTCGTAAAACGCTGATTACATAGATGAGCAACTGTTATGAGAGCATGTTCACCTATCGTTGCTGAGGTCGCTAGTATTATCGAATTTGCTTTGAATAAGCCTTTCCCCTTAATGGCTTTTTCTGTTACATGCAGTTTTGAATCACCCAAGACAGAACCATTATCTCTAATATCATCCATCTTGAACCAAGGGATTGAGCCATCTTCCCAAAAACTATCCACATTTGTTGAAGGAGTATAGCCGTTACGAGTATCAAACAAGTTTTTAATCTTAATCCACTCCACCATACTCATCCCTCCAATTCCTTAATGATGGCCTCAATCTTTTGATTCAAATCATCACCTTCAGCGACCAACGATTTCAATTTAGCGTTAACCTCTTTGATGTCAATCACTTCACGAGTGTCTTCCTGCTCTACATAAGCTGAGACAGAGAGATTGGCGTCATTCTCTAAGATATCGTCGTTCTTCACTAACTTAGCCAGGTACTGCTCGTCCTGACGATTGGCGAAGAGTTCCATGATCTTGTCCTGATGCTCAGGCAACAGGATGTTCTTGTTGCCATTCTTCTGGAACAGATTGCTGGCATCGATGAAGAGCACTGAGGCGTCCTTCTTCGCACTCTTCTTCAGCACGATGATACAAGTGGCGATGCCGACTCCAAAGAACAGGTTGGCAGGCAGTTGGATGACAGTATCTACATAGTTGTGGGTAATCAGATACTTGCGTATCTTCTTCTCGTCGCCACCACGATAGAGCACACCAGGGAACTCTACGATGGCTGCTGTGCCTTGCTCTGACAGGTGCCAAAGCATGTGCATGGTAAAGGCGAGGTCTGCTGCACTCTTAGGAGCAAGAACACCAGCAGGGGCGTAGCGCTCATCGTTGATTAGGATGGTATTATCCTTGCCTTCCCAATGTAGCGAATAGGGAGGATTGGAAACGATTGCATCGAAAGGTGCATCCTGCATGTGCTGGGGCTTCAGCAGTGTGTCTTCCAAGCGAATGTCAAAGTTGTCGAAGTTGACGTTGTGCAGGAACATATTGATGCGACAGAGGTTGTACGTGGTGGGGTTGATTTCCTGACCAAAGTATTTCAGATTAGGATTCTTCTTGCCAATGGTCTTGGCAAACTTCAACAACAAAGAACCAGAGCCACAGGCAGGGTCGTACACCTTCTGAATGTTGGGGTTGTCCCATGCTGCGATACGTGCCAACAATTCGCTGACCTGTTGAGGAGTAAAGAACTCACCACCACTCTTACCAGCTGCCGAAGCATACATCTGCATCAGGAACTCATAAGTATCGCCAAAGGTGTCGTTATCGGTGTCGTTATACTTCGAACCCAGCTCCATCTGCGACACAGTAGAAAGGACTTTTGCCAACAGCTGGTTGCGCTTGATCACTGTCGAACCTAACGCCTGGCTATCTACTGAAAAGTCGCTGAACAGTCCGCGCAGGTCTTCTTCTGATGCTGTGCCCTGGGCTGATGCCTCGATACTACGGAATATCTTGGTCAGTCGCTCATTCAGATTCTCGTCTTTCTCTGCTGTCTTCACCACGTTCTGGAACAGCTGTGAGGGAAGGATGAAGTAACCTTTCTCCTCCACCATCTTCTTACGGATGTTCTCGGCCATCGCATCGCTGATAGTGGCATAGTCGAAATCGGGCTCCCCAGCATCTTTCATCAGCTGATGGATATAGTCGCAGATGTTCTCTGAGATAAAACGGTAAAAGATTGAGCCCAGCACGTATGCCTTAAACTCCCAGCCATCAACCGAGCCTCGCAGGTCGTTGGCTATCTTCCATATTGTCTTGTGCAGTTCTGCACGCTCATTTAGGTTTGCCATAATATTACAATACTTGACGGCAAAGATATGAAAAATATTTTGTAACACAGCGGCTTTCGGCTGAAAAATTTCAAAATTACACATCATGTACCTCACAGTGGGTCTGTCCCTCTGTGACTTGCGCAAAAAACTGCAGTATTTTTTTTCGGCAAAAATAAGTTTAAGAGAAAGAAAAAGAAAAAAAACAGAAAACGAAAAGCTTCCCCCCACACCCCCTATAAAAGAAAAAGAAAAACCAAAAGAAATAGAAGAGAGAACGTCCGTCCGTGCTGAAAGCGAAAAATCGAGCTGTTTGGACAAGAGGAGGGAGAAATTTAGAAAGGAATGTTTAGCGTATGTCAATCAATATGATAAAACTAATCTTGCTCATTTTTTTCACTACTGGAGCGAAGAAAGCCAACATGCAGGAAAAATGCGATTTGAGGCAGAGCGATTTTGGAACTTGGAAAACAGGCTCGAATTATGGATGTCAAACCAATATTCTTCAGACATTGAAGGGGCTGCCATCCGACTCGAAAAGACGAAGAAGAAAAAAACCGCCGAGAACACCGAGGCCATTCAGCAGAAAAGAGCTGCCGAGGAACGCGAGAAGCAGCAGAGAGCCTTGGAGCA
>CAMHLV010000043.1 GCA_946186115.1 uncultured Prevotella sp.
TGTTGGCTATCTCGCCAGCCAGGTTGGCCACCTGTATTGAGTGGTTGAAGGTGCCCGGTGCCACCTCACTCATTTGCCGCAGCAGTTCGTTGTTGGTGTTAGAGAGTTCAATGAGTGTTATGTCGCTGGTAAATCCGAAGGTTTTCTCCAGAAGGTAAAGCAGGGGGTAGGCGAAGAGCAGGGCTATACCGTTTACTAATAGATAGTTATATGTGCTGTAGTCAATCATGGTCAGTGCCGTGGCCTTTGTCCAGTCGAAAGCCAGATTGGTGGCCATGCTTGCTAATGTGATGATGATGGCCGACTTGAACAGCTGTGAGCGCTGCGACAGTTCGCGCAGTGAGTTGATGGCCGCCAGTCCTGCTACGGTTTCTACCACGATGAATTCAAACGGGTGCTGCAGCATCAGTGCGCATATCAGTATCATGATGACGTGTGTCATGAATGCCGTTCGCGAGTCCATAAAGACTCGTATGAATATGGGCACCATGGCGTATGGCAGTATATATACGTGTACGAAAGTGTTGCGAACGAAGAGTGCCGTCAGCAGTACGAAGAGCAGTATCAGTGCATAGAGCATGGTGATGTTGCGAGGCTTCTCGAAGTAGTCGCGGCGGTAGAGGCTCAGATACAGCGTGAAGCATATCATGAGTATTGAGACGTATATCACCTGTCCCAGAAGCGATATCCGGTTTTGTGTCTTGTCGGCATTGCGCCTGTCGTTCTCCTTCAGATACGATTCTATGGTGCTGTAAGTCTTGTCGGTAACGATTTCCCCTCGGTCAACAATCTTTTCGCCCTTCTGAACCAGTCCGCTGGCCAGTGGTATGCTGGCTATCAGTTCGTTCTTGCTGGTCTCGCTGCGATCCTTGTCGTAGATGAGGTTGGGCACTATATATTCGTTGAGATTGCATTTTTGCAGCAACTGGCGCAAGGGTGCTATCTTCTCGTCCATGAAAAGCTGTTCGTATGCCTTCTTGGCCGAATAAATCTCCTGGATGGATACGCTGTAGGCCTGTTTCTGACTTACCATGCGTATCATTGTGGTCGAGTCTTCGCTCAGTTCCTCATATTCCTTCGACTCCATGATACCCTGTTGGTATAGGCTGTGCAGCCTGTTGGAGATGATGCTGATATAGTCGTCCGACACGCCTGGTATGCCGTCGGCATAGTCGGTGGCGAATTTCTTCACCGTCCTGCGACCAATGTCGTCCTGGTATCTGTAGTATGGCTCGTAACCCTTCAATACGCTGTCGCGCTCATGCTTGATTACCTCTTCCGACTTCAGTATCGGGAAGTCGAATGGTGCTGTCAGTTCAGCATATTTCCATGGCTTACCCCGCTCCACGTGGAAGATGTTGGTTGTGTCGTGTGGCATTGACCACACTGCAATGACCACTGTTATGATAATCAGTGCGGCACGTATCAGGAAGTCGCGCCACAACGAGTTACTATTCATGTTCAAATTGCTCATAATCATGCGATTTGCCTGCAAAGATACGAATAAGTGAGAAGAAAACCAAATTTATTTGAGTTTTCTCGAACGGAAGTATCTAAGACCGTTAGGTCAAAGATACGAAATAATAGTGAAAAGTGAATAGTGAAAAGTGAATAATTTGCTACCGCCCTCAATAATTTTCAATTTTCAATTTTCAATTTTCAATTTATATTCGTACCTTTGCAGTCAAAATCAATTATTCTATGACAGAAAGAAGAGTTAGGGTGCGCTTTGCACCCAGTCCCACAGGGGCATTACACATCGGAGGAGTACGTACCGCGTTATATAATTACCTGTTTGCCCGCCAGCACGGAGGCGACTTGGTGTTCCGCATTGAGGACACCGACTCCACGCGCTTCGTTCCTGGTGCCGAGGAGTATATCATTGAAAGTTTCAAGTGGCTGGGCATCCAGTTCGACGAAGGTGTGTCCTTCGGTGGCGACAAGGGTCCCTATCGCCAGAGCGAGCGCCGCGATATATATAAGAAGTATGTGAAGCAGTTGCTCGACAGCGGCAAGGCATATATCGCCTTCGACACTCCCCAGGAGTTGGAGCAGAAGCGTGCTGAGATACAGAATTTCCAGTACGACTGCCACACCCGCCAGCAGATGCGCAATTCGCTGACGCTGCCGAAGGAAGAGGTCGATGCGTTGATTGCTTCCGGCAATCAATACGTCGTACGCTTCAAGGTTGAGGCTGGTCAGGAGATTCTGGTCAACGACCTCATCCGTGGCGAGGTGCGTGTCAAGAGCGACATCTGCGACGACAAGGTGTTATACAAGAGTGCCGACGAGTTGCCTACCTACCATCTGGCCAATATCGTCGATGACCACCTGATGGAGATTTCCCATGTTATCCGTGGCGAGGAGTGGCTGCCCTCAGCACCTCTTCACGTCATGCTCTACCGTGCCTTCGGTTGGGAAGACACCATGCCGCAGTTTGCCCACCTGCCTCTGTTGCTCAAGCCCGTCGGCAATGGCAAACTCTCCAAGCGCGACGGCGACAAGTTGGGATTCCCCGTATTCCCCCTGGAATGGCATGACCCCAAGACGGGCGAAGTCAGTTCGGGCTATCGTGAACAAGGATACTTGCCCGAAGCCGTCATTAACTTCCTGGCTCTGCTGGGATGGAGTCCTGGCAACGACCAGGAACTGATGACACTCGACGAGATGGTCAGTCTGTTCGACATCTCCAAGTGCTCGAAGAATGGTGCCAAGTTCGACTTCATGAAAGCAGAGTGGTTCAACCGCCAGTACCTCCTGCAGCGTCCCGACACCGACTGGTGTCCGGCCTTCGACAAGGTGCTGAAGGAGAATGGTATTACGGCCACTGCCGAACAGGAAGCTGAAGTGGTGCGTATGATGAAAACAAAGGTCATCGAAGTGACCGACAAGCAGGGCAACACCAGAAAGCGCAACATCTCCTTCCCCAGTGACCTCTGGCCTCTGACCAAGTTCTTCTTCGTGGCTCCCACGGAGTTTGACAGGGAGGGTGACAAATTTATCCGCAAGAATTGGAACGAGGGTACCGCAGACCTGATGCGCCAGATGCAGGCAGTGCTGGAAACCATCAGCGACTGGAGCGTGGAAGGCCAGAAGGCTGTTGTTGACCCGTGGGTGGAGCAGACAGGCTTCAAGCCTTGGAATGCATGGCGCATCGCCCTTGTCGGCACAGGACAGGGCCCTGATATGTACGAACTTTCTGCCTTCCTTGGCAAGGAAGAAACGCTGAAACGAATGGCCACAGCCATTAGCCAATTGGAAGCCCCTCTGGGGCAGTAGGGGGGGCTTTATGTACAACATAATAATTTATCTATATTATCTGGGCGTCATCATTGCGAGCCTTTTCAGCGAGAAGGTGCGCAAGATGTGGCGTGGCGAGCGCCAGGCAATCCGCATCCTCAAGGAGAAGGTTGACCCCACCGCCAAATACGTATGGTTCCATGCTGCCTCGCTGGGAGAGTTTGAACAGGGCCGGCCGCTGATGGAACAGATGCGCCGCGAGCATCCCGAGTACAAGATTCTGCTGACATTCTTCTCGCCTTCAGGCTATGAGGTTCGCAAGAACTACGAGGGAGCCGATATCATCTGCTATCTGCCTTTGGACACCATCACCAATGCGCGCCGCTTTCTGCGTACCGTGCGCCCCGTGATGGCGTTTTTCATCAAATACGAGTTCTGGTACAACTACCTGCATATCCTCAGGCACCGCAATGTGCCCGTCTATAGCGTCAGCAGCATATTCCGTCCCAACCAGATATTCTTCCGCTGGTACGGTAGCCAGTACAGCCATGTGCTGAAGTGCTTCACTAAGTTCTATGTGCAGAACGACGTCAGCCGCCAGTTGCTTGCCAAGATAGGCATCACCAATGTCGATATCGTGGGCGACACCCGTTTCGACCGTGTGCTACAAATCAAGGCAGCAGCCAGGCAGCTCCCCATAGTGGAGGATTTTTTAGGGGTGAGAGAATTGTCCAAGGCGAAGGTCTTCGTCGCTGGTAGCAGTTGGCAGCCCGACGAGGATATCTTCATCCCCTTCTTCAACGAGCATAAAGACTGGAAGCTCATCATGGCGCCTCACGTAATCGGTGAAGACCATCTGCAGCAGATTATCTCTAAAATCGACGGCGAGGCAGTACGCTATACCCAATGCCAAGAGGACAGTGCCGCTGCTGACTCAAACCTCAAATCTGCTCGCGTCCTCATCATCGATTGCTTCGGCCTGCTCTCCAGCATCTATCGCTATGCCGATGTCACCTACGTCGGTGGCGGCTTCGGAGTAGGCATCCACAACACCCTGGAGGCTGCAGTATGGGATGTTCCCGTTATCTTCGGTCCCAACAACGAGCGTTTCCAGGAGGCTCAGGGCCTCAAGGCCTGTGGCGGCGGCATGGAGATACATGATGCTGCCGACTTCAACCGCATTATGCAGCACTTCATCGACGAGCCTCAGGCCATCGCCGAGGCCGGTCGCAGTGCCGGTGCCTATGTCAGTCAGATGACAGGTGCAACAAGCAAAATCCTTTCTGATATACAGTATCCATGAGCAAGGCCGATGCCCCAACCCGATCGTTAGCAGCTACCTTTATCGTCCGATTGCTGAAGATTGTGGGTGGTGTGGCTTTGTTCTGCATAGCCTTGGTGGTTGGCGCGGTTTTTCTGCTCAATAGCAGTGCCTTTCAGAGTAAGATGCTGCAGCGAGCCACGCTGCTGCTCTCCGACAGGCTCCAGACGCGTGTACATATCGACAGCATCAGCGTAGGCTTCTTTACCCAGGGTGTCCGTCTCTACGGCCTCGACATAGAAGACCGCCAGCAGCGCCAGATGCTACGCCTCGACACCCTCTCGGTGGATATGGACCTGTGGCGGTTGCTGCATAACGAGGTGTGCGTCACCGAGGCCAGTGTCAAGGGTGTCAGCGCCCTGCTGCTGAAGGAGTCGCCCGACTCTGTGGCCAACTACCAGTTTGCCCTTGATGCCTTCAAGCGCGACGGTACCCCGTTGAAGAACGACTCGAGTGCCACGCCGGTTGATACCGTCGGCGTGCAGGATGGGAAAAAGCCTGTCCATCATAAGCTCAAACTGCTCCTCTATCGCCTTGAGCTGCAGCGTATCCACGTCAACTATAACAGTCAGCAGTATCACTTAGGTGCGCTCAGCTACGACCGCCGCAAGGAGGATCACCATACGGCCACCATCCGCCAGCTGTATCGCACATGGACCAGCCACGGGCGTCAAGGCGACGTGGACAACAAGTTGCAGGTGTCAATGCTGACAGTCATCTTCACTCCTGATGCCCATAACCTGACGTTAGAGGAGGCTCACTACATGACCAACAACCACCGTCAGCGCAAGAATGCAGGCAAGCCCCGCCGAGGCTTCTTCGATGCAGGCCATCTGGACGTCATTGCCAACCTGCGTATTGACATGCCCCATGTCAGCAACGACAGCGTGCAGCTCATCCTGGGTCCCTGCCGAGCCAGGGATATCGGTTCGGGACTCAGCGTCAGCGACCTGCGCCTAAATGCCATCTACACGAAGGGCATGCTGCACCTGAGCGATATCCATGTGGCACTGCACGACACCAAGCTACGCTTCGACAGTGCCATCGTCGTGCTGCCCGACAAGAAAAAGCAGCAGACTTTATCCTACCGCACGTCAACCATCACGGGCAACGTGCTGCTCAAGGAGATTGCCAAGCCCTTTGCCCCTGTGCTGGCTGACTTCAAGATGCCGCTCAAGCTGCAGACCACCCTGTCGGGCAACAACAAGTCCATGCGCTTCGACCATGTCCATGTCTCCACTGCCGACCGCCGCCTCGACATCCGTGCCAACGGCGGTATCGACCACCTCGGCGAACATCATAACACCCACGTACACTTCCATGTCAGCAACATGACGGCAGGCAGCCGTGTAGTGGAGCAGATTATCAGTCAGTTCCACGTCAAGCGCTACATGATGCAGCAGCTGCACCGCTTAGGCACCATCCGCTATACCGGCGACTTCAGCGTGCTGTGGCGTCGCGAGGTGTTCCACGGACTGCTGCAGACTGCTGCCGGCCCTATCAACAGCACCGTAGATATCGACGGCAACAGCAAGTATGTCTCCGGCACCATACAGACCGACTCCTTCATGCTGGGCAAGGTGATGAATCTGCCCGACATAGGCAAGATAGCCTGCAAGGCCAGCTACCGCTTCGATATCTCCAAGGCCCGCACCGCTATCATGCGCCGCCGCAAGGGAGGCAAACTGCCTATGGGACGCGTGGACGCCCAGGTTGCTGAGGCTAAATACAAGAAGATAAAGGTACACAATATCGTGGCTTCTGTTGAGAGCGACGGTGCCATCGCCGAAGGCAATCTCGCCATGAAGGGCAGACATATTGATGTGTTGTGCAGCTTCTCGTTCACCAATACCAGCGAGATGCACAAGATGAAGATCAAGCCCGGCATCAAGTTCCATAAGCTCTCTGACGAGGACAAGGCTGCCCGTGACGAGCGCCGCCAGCAGAAGAAGGCCGAGAAGGCTCAACGCCGTGAACAGAAAGCTGCTGAAAAGGCTGCCCGCAAACAGCGCAAGGCTGAGGAGAAAGCCCGGAAGAAGGCTGAGAAGGCCTAATTTTCAATTTTCAATTCTCAATTTTCAATTAAAAAAATGGCTTTAATAAAGAGTTACAAAGGAATGGCCCCGAAGTGGGGCAAAGACTGTTATTTCAGTGAAAATGCCACCATCGTCGGCGACGTCACGATGGGCGACAAGTGCAGCGTATGGTTCAATGCCGTGGTGCGTGGCGATGTAGCCCCCATCACCATCGGCAACTGCACCAACGTGCAGGATGGCTCATGTGTCCACGTCACCCACGAGACGGGACCGACGCACATCGGCAACTATGTCACCATTGGGCATAATGTCACAGTACACGCCTGTACCATCCACGACCACGCCCTCATCGGCATGGGCAGCACGCTGCTCGACGGCTGTGAAGTCGGCGAAGGTTCCATCGTCGCCGCCGGTGCCTTAGTGCTTCAAAATACAAAAATTCCCGCTGGTGAAATCTGGGGTGGTGTACCTGCCAAGTACCTTAAGCCCGTGCGCCCCGGCCAGACCGACAATGCTGAGCACTACGTGGCGTACTCCAAGGAATACCTGAAGGAAGCTGAAGGCTAAGTCTTCTTCCAACCCGATGCCAGTGTCGGGTGAAGCTCTTCCCCGCGAGCATGGATGTCAACACCAGCTTTGCTTATAGCTTCCTCAGTGCCGACAACAAGCAGTAACCAGAATTGCTTCGCGCGCGTATATATAGTTAAACAAAAAAACAACCCACACTTCTTACACTTCCCACACTGACAGCCAGTGTGGGAAGTGTAAGAAGTGTGGGATAAAAAAGTGTTTAGCTATCCATACAGTTTTTTGTCGCGAAGATGGAATTCCGACCGTGCCATCCAAGATGAGGCTAATTACAAAAATTCTGATGCTGATTTCTGGAATTCTGACCATCAGAATTTTCCTGATGAGCATCAGAATTCTGCTACGGAGCTCGCTCACGTTCGGAAATGTGAGCAAGCTACTCCCCTGACTGTCAACAGTGGTAATTATTCTTGAGGCTTGTTAGCTCTAACTTATATGGAGCATATTCGTTAATTCTGTCTAGATTAAGCAGTTCCATCATCTAAATCCTTGAACAGTGCATCAACCTCTGCACGGCGTTTGCGAACCTTTTCTTCTTTCTCTGCCAATACTATCTCCATTTTTGCCTGCCATTCACGTTTGCGTTGTTTGGCGGCACGGAACATTTGCACGTATCTTTCGTGCTCTGCCCAGTCTTCTGGGGTGAATGTTGTTCTTGTTGCTTCCATATTATGAATCTTTAGTTGGT
Organism: uncultured Prevotella sp.; assembly: GCA_946186115.1. GTDB lineage: Bacteria > Bacteroidota > Bacteroidia > Bacteroidales > Bacteroidaceae > Prevotella. The sequence goes on from CAMHLV010000043.1 coordinate 7,874, forward strand.
GCAAAGATAGTATAAAACAAGTGAAACTCCAAATTTTGAGACAACTAATCCTTCTTTTGAACACGGATGGCACGAATATAACGGATAAGACAACGACTCCCCTGAGTGTTGAGTTCAGGGGAGTCGCTGTCATTGTATGCGGGGGAGATTAATCCTCATCGCTGGTCCAACCGTCTTGACGGGAGTACGTCGGATCGGTGGGTGTGTACTCATCACCGGGCTTATCACCGGTGCTTACACCGCCCGATTCAGCCAACATGCGTACGGTCTTCATCATAACCACTTTCATGGTGGGATTGAAATATATCTTCTTGTTCATGATCTATGTTCTCCTATATTATTTAATCAAGACCTTATTACTCTCACTTAATCACGACCTTCTTGCCATTCACGATATACAGGCCCTTGCCAGGCTTGCTGACCTTGCGACCTTGCAGGTCGTAATAATTTTCAATTTTCAATTTTCCATTTTCAATTTGAGAAATGCCAGTAGCATCGTCGCCGAATGCGAAGCCGTTGCGCGCACCAGCCACCGAGGCAGGCACAGCCAGATAAGCCTTGTTGGAACCCACTGCAAAGGCAGTACCGTTCTCATTACCCCACCAGAAGCCAATGCCCGTGCCGTTGTGCATCGTCAGACGATAGAACTTGCAGTTAGAATCATTGCCCTCCATATCGGCAGCAGAGACACCGTCATCACCTGTAGGACGCAGGGCGTTGTTGTCACCGAGGACAGAAGTACCTGCCTCAGAAGACTTGTCGAGCTTAAAGTTACCAGGTGTAGTAGCAGAGACCATAACACCCGTATTGGCGGGAACAATAGCACCGCTTTCATAGTTGCGGACATCCATCTTACCGTCATCGTCAATGCCAATCTCAGATACTGTTAAGTTTTCAGGTACCTCAAAGGCTGATGATGCACTGAAGGTTCCGTAATACTTGCCCTTACCGTCGGTACATGCAGCAGCAATAGTAACCGCCATACTGGTATTACCAAGAGTGATATTGCCTAAGCCAACGTTACCGCTTGACTTATTTGTATATATCCACTTGATATACCTTACATCAGCTGCAAGATTATTAAATGTTTCAGTCTGAGTATCACCAAGGTCTGTATAAGTGGCTAAATCAGTATATGTTGTACCGTCAGCAGAAGTCTGTACCTTGAATGTACCATCTGAGAAGCTGTTACCCTTGATGTCAAAGGTCAATGTTCCAGGAATCTCATTGATCTTCAGAATCATCCAATCACCGGTACTATCAAACTTCAATTTAGTAGTAGGATTATTATTAGCGTTATAGTCGGATCCAAGACCATTCTGTGTCAAACCGGTTTTTGACGCAAAATCACTCTTTCCACCATTAAACTCAAACGGCAGCTCAGCATAGTCTGGCACATACTTAGCCTGAGTGAGCGCGAAGATTTCAGAGGTTGTGGTGCCGTCTGTAAGCTTGAAATATGCAGTACGGGTTTCGGTATCAGTATTGGCATCCCATTCAACATGTACATAGACGTCGCTCGAGATTGCTGCGCGGAACCAGTCGTAGGTTGTTTCACCTCCATTGGCATCGCAGAGTACTACCGCAACGGTACCAGTGATGTTGCTGGCCACATAATGAATGTTGGTATTACCAGCAGTGCAAGGCACATCGTATGGATTCTGGTCACCGTCGAAGACGATGCTTGGTATATTCATGGTATATGTCGCTGAAGCTACAGCACTGTTGGCCATACCTTCCTTTACTGCGATAGCCTTGATAGTTACTGTCTCATCGACGACAATAGCCCCAGTATATTCAATGCTTGAGGTTGTAGGATCTGAACCGTCAAGGGTGTAATAGATGGTAGCATTTTCAGTATCGCTGCTGATTGTCACGTTCTGAGCCGATGTGTAGATTCCCCCTTCAGGTGAGAATGTTGGAGTGGCTGCTGGGCTCAAGATAGTATATGATGCAGTAACTACGTCGCTGGAGGTATAACCTTCCTTTACTGCGATGGCCTTGATGGTCGTTGCGGCAGTAATAACCGGTTTGTTTTCAGAATTATACTTTGTGCTGCTTGTCGTAGGTGTATCACCGTTTGTTGTATAATAGATCGTTGCAGTTGTATGGAGGTCGGAGATAGTTATCTCTGTACCAGAAGCCACACCACCTGCTTCGGGATAGAAAGTGGGTGCAACAAGCTTGAGACTAACGAGCTGGTTTCCTTCACCAAACTCGTATGTGCTACCATATTTTTTCAAGGTACCATAGATAACCACTACATCACCCACCTGAATATCATCTGCACTGGTGAAGTCGGCTCCACCAATGCCCTTACCGCGGTATGCTTGCAGCTGGTCGCTTGTGGTCAAACCATCTGCTGAGATATTATATGTGATGTTTCCGTACTGAGAGTTAAAAGCCGTAACGATTTCAGAAACAATACCTGTAGCATAAACACCTGTAATACCTGTACCCGCATCAATAGCAGCACGAGCCTCGTCTACGGTATAAGGATTATTCACTGAACCCTTCTTGTTCGGGTCGATGACGGTAACGGTAAATGTAGCTGTGCCTTCCTTGTATTCATTAGTGGCGGCAACGGTAGCCGTGATGGTTGTGGTACCTTCGGCTAAGCCTTTCACCACCAAGCTTGTATTGGCATCTTCAGTAACGGTAGCAATTGTCTCGTCACCAGAAGCGTATGTCACGGCACCATTGCCCAGGTTTCCACTCAGCGTGGGAATAGCAACCGTCGCATTGACATTAACTTCTACCGATTCAGGATCGAACGACAGCTCCAGCGCTGTACGTGAGTCCTGAACAGTCAGCACATAGCTGGCTTCGCCGGGCTTATAGTCATCATTTCCTTCAAATTTAGCCTTGATGGTTGTTTCACCCTCGCTCAGAATGGTAACGGTTCCTTCGTTCACCGTAGCCACTGTCTCGTTGCTGCTGGTCCAAGTGATGGGTGACAGCTCGTTCGGGTTCGACAGCACGGGGCTGGTGAAAGAAGCAGCATTAACCAATTCTACAGAATATGAACTCTCATTAAATGCCAGTCCGGCCTCGGCACGTTCGTCGGGAGCTGTGCTCACCTTTTTGTAGAAAGCAAAGGCCTGATCCTTAATATTGGTGTTGATGCTCGTGTAGCATCTCCAATCCTGAGAATTATAAATACCTACATAGCGGGATGTGGCAGTATTATACAAATAGCCTTCTTCGCTTATAGTAAAGACTTTGTTAGTGTTTGTTCCTACACGCACGCCATTGTTTGAATTTGTACAATACAGCCATGTATTAGTGGTGCCATTAGGATAGAATGTATAGCCATCTGTAGCATTGCCGCTGATGTTCCACTGGATATTATCGGCAACTGCACTTGTAATCTTGTCACCTGATATGGTGACTCCAACGGCAGTCGGAGCACTATCTGTACCTTGGGCGTTAGACATTGCATAGTTATCGTCATTATTGCCCACGATGACAAACACGTCGTTTGCCGTCAAGTCGGAAATGCTGGTCTTTACCCATTCTATACTTGGGGCATTGAAATTGGCAACAATCTCGACATTCTCTTCCGGCATTTGGAAACTTATCGTGGTCTCTGTCGGATTAGCAATTTCCAACTTGTTGTTAGCCTCCGTCCAGTTTGCGAACTCATAGTTGTTTCCTGCTGGCGTTACGGAAATTGCAATCCAGTCGCCGGGCTTAACCATGTCGCCACTCGTCAGCTGTTTGCTGTTGTCAGAAGTGTTAATACATAAAAAACCGTCGGCCCCCTCTGCGGGATTAGCCCGGAATGACACCGTCGGCCATATCACGCCTTCTTGCGTCAAGGTGACAGTTTTGTCTGCGGCACCGTCATACTTGAATACGACGTTTACAGTACGCTCGGGAGTGTTGTTCGCATCCGTTGTGATAGTGACCTTATTGTTATCATAGTCAAATACCCTTCCTAAAGTAGTCCATTCAGTGTTTCCTTCAAATGCCAATGCTGGATTAGTGTTAGGATTAGGATACTGAATCGTATAGGGGATTTCTATTGATGTCTGGTCTTTACCGATGGTATAGCTGTCCTGATCAACGATAATGACGGGAGCAGGCTTGGCACCTTGTGTCACGGTGACCGTTGTGGATGCGTCATAGACTTTTTCGTCTATAACGTATGTGTATTTCAAAGTTACATTGGCAGAACGCTCACCGCCATAGTTTGTGGAGACTGTAAACGGAAGCTTGTTCCCGCTGCCGTTTCCACTAAATTGTAACCATGTGGCTTCAGTGTCCCACTCTGTGGCCATCACAAATCCACCCTCAACAGGATTGCTTATTGTATATTCAATATTGCCACCTTCGGCATCCCATGAAACTGCTGCGTCATTGGCAGATATAGAAGGGGTGGAAGTGCCGCTCTTCTTAGTGCCCTTTATCACTATTGATTGCACACCACATCCCTTGCTGCTTGATGCTCCAGGGCAAGAGATGGTAATTGTACCATCCGCCGGTTCTATTTCCAATGCTGAACTTGCGACAATAGATGTACCTGATGGACTATAGCTTGTCAATTCTGTTGAGCCTTGTGATACAGAAATTTTCCCTTGAGTTGCATCCGGGCCACCAAATTTTCTTGCAGAAATAGTAATAGTTATATTCTCATAATTGGACCAGTTAATGCTTGGAGTCACAATAGAGGCATCACTGCTAACGAGTTTGTAATAGCCTCCGCCAGCAGTTGCATAGTCAGCATTAGAAACTAACCAAGTGTGGGTTGTTTCATTATTGTAAGTAGAAGCAGTAAACTCTGCTATAGTATTTTCGTCTTCCGCCCACATAGTTCCGCTGCCTACTATCATTACGCATAGCAGGAGCAAAGATTTAAGTAAAAATGTTTTTTTCATATAGTCATTATTTTGTTAGTTAAATATTTTTCTATGCTTCAAGGGCCCGCGAAGCCCTTTGTAGAAAGGGAAAGAACAGGTCGTGTGACGGTAATTCAATGGGATTATTTAAGCGTTGTAAGTAATGTTTTGTAGTTTTTCCATAGCGCCGTCGCTGCAAAGGTACTAAGAATTTTCGACATGGCAAAGAAAAACGGGGGATATTTTGTCTAAACACGAATCTCACGGAAATCACAGAAATAAAAGTTGTCATAGTTGTCCAAGTTGTCGTAAAACTAAAAACCTGGTAGTTTCACGCAGAAGGCCTATTTGGGTATGCGCTTTGTCATGCCAATAGCACCGGCAGGACACACCAGACGGCAGAGGTGACAGCCCACGCATTTGGTTCCCACCAGACGGGGACGGCGGGTGTCGTGGTCGAAGACGATGGCCTGGTGACCACCGTCGCTGCAAGAAACCTCGCAACGTCCGCATCCAACGCACAAATCCTTGTTGAACTTTGGATAGATGATGGTGTCGCGGTCCAAATTGTCGGGATTGAGGAATTTCGGCAACTGCTCGCCCACGAGCTGACTGAGCTGGGTGATGCCACGCTTAGCCATATAACGCTGAAGGCCGAGAATGAGGTCGTCGATAATGCGATAACCATATTGCATGACGGCGGTGCACACCTGAACATTGTCACAGCCGAGCTGGATGAACTCCAATGCATCGCGCCACGTCTCAATGCCGCCAATACCGCTTAACTCAAATTGAGAATTGGAAGAGTCTCGCATCTGTGCCAGTTCCAGAATGTGGCGCAGGGCAATAGGACGGATGCCCCGACCGGAATAGCCTGAGATGGTGCGTTGGCCGGCAACCTCTGATTCGGCAGTCATCGTCACCGACTTGATGGTGTTGATTGCCGAAATGGCATCGGCACCAGCCTCTATGCAGGCCATGGCAGGTTCTGAAATATGTGTGATGTTGGGTGTCATCTTCGGAATGACGGGTATCTTCACACTGCTTTTTACGCATGCGGTATAGGTATTCACCAGTTCAGGACTCTGCCCTACATCGCTGCCCATGCCCTTGTACTTCATCTGAGGACATGAGAAGTTCAGCTCTACGGCGTCGCAGCCTGCCTCCTCGGCCATCTTTGCCAGCTTGATCCACTCTTGCTCGTCCTGTCCCATAATCGAGGCAATGACAACCTTCGTGGGGTAGTTCTGCTTCAGTCGGCGCAGGATGTCGAAGTCCGTCTCAACGGAGTTTTCGCTGAGCTGCTCCATGTTGCGGAAGCCGTAGAAGTCGCCGTGAGTGGCATTGTTGTGCATGGCATCGAAGCGAGGCGACGTCTCATGGATTTCCTGCATGCAGATGGTCTTGTAGAAAACGCCTGCCCAGCCGGCATCGAACGAACGGGCAACCATCTCGTAGTTGGTGCATATTGCCGACGAGGCGAGGAAGAAGGGGTTCTCGCAGGGGATGCCGCAGAACGTGATATGGAGGTCGGGATAATGGCTGTCGTCAACATCGTCCTTGTGAATGCTCTGTACCACTTCCTTGATGCGGATAGGCCAGTTGTAGTGGATGCAGGCCTTCTCGGCACGTTCCAGGTCGCCGTCTGAACAGTCCTTGACCCAGCGCATGGCGGGCTTGTGATTGTCGAAGCGGATGGCGCGAATGGCACGAGCCGGGTCGCCCGTCTTACAGGCTTTGGTGCAAGGAGCATCCTGGCACAACAGGCATCGGCTGGCTTCTTCGTAGATGTTAATCTGCCTGAGCCTCACACCCTTCAGCTTGATCTGGTTGTTTTCCAGCGACTCGATAATGGCCAGCGACTCGATATGCTCTACACCGGCTTCAGTCAATAACTTGCGGCCTCCCTGAAACTCCTTCTCAATGATGAATCCCATGCCTATCAGCTCGGTACCAGCCTGGCGGCAGAGGTCTATGATTCCCATACTGGTATTGCCGTAAGCCAGGAAGTCGTCTATGAACAGCACACGGTCATCTGCCGTCAGGTATTCGCGGCTGATGATAAGGGTGTAATCTCTTTGCTTGGTGAACGAACGGACGTTGGATACATAGAAATCGTCCAATGTAGATGGTTTTTTCTTCTTGACGAACGCCACAGGCAGCTCCATCAGGTAGCCCAGCATCACTGCCGGTGCAATGCCCGATGCCTCTACGGTAAGGATTTTAGTGGGCTTTGCCGATGCAAAGCGATTCATAAACTCCACTGCCACCTGCTTCATCAGATAGGGGTCCATCTGGTGATTAACGAAGCGGTCAACCTTCAGAATGCCTCCATCCAGACAGTGCCCGTCCTGGATAATACGATTAATCAACGATTTCATAGTCTCTACATAAACTTTATTTGAGTGCAAAGATAGTCTTTTTCCGTCTTATAAATATGAAGAAAGTCGAAATTTTTTGTTTTTTTATTCTTTGCACCATGGGTCTTTATGCCCAGCCGGCAACCTATACGTGGACGACGCCTAGCCGGAATGCTTCAGAGTCGATGCCTTGCGGTGGCGGCGACATAGGTATGAATGTATGGTGTGAGGATGGCGACGTGCTTTTCTATCTCAGCCGTAGCGGCTGTTTCGACGAGAATAATACTCTGCTGAAGTTGGGACGCTTCCGCGTGCATCTGTCCAGCCCGCTCAATATGAAGTCGTTTCGCCAGCAGCTGGTGCTTGGCGACGGCTACTGTCAGGTTACCGACGGTCAGCGATGGATAAAGATATGGGCCGACACATACAAACCCGTGGTGCATGTGGAGGTGACGATGGAAAAGGAGAAGACCGATGTGGAGGTGACGTACGAATCGTGGCGCACACATGACATAGTACTGACAAAGCGCGAACGATTCCAGACAAGTTATAAGTTTGCAGCACCCAAAGGACTGACGACGCACCACGACAGCATCGTGGCCGATGAGAGCGGAATAACCTTTATGCATCTGAACGGTCAGCAGACCATCTTCGATGCCACAGTAAGCCAGCAGAAGATGGATGCTGTGAAAGAGCGGCTGTATAATCCGCTGAAAGATCTCATCTTCGGCGGCAGGATGCACGGCGACCAGTTCAGGCTGAAGGAACATACCACAGGGCGCTATGCCAGCAGCGACTACGAGGGGTGGACATATCGCTCGCAGCGAAGTTCACAGCGCCATGCGCTGACTATCACTCTGGCCACCAGACAGGGTAACATAGGCGAGTGGCAGAACGAACTGCAACGTACTGAGCGGCTGATACAGACGAAGCGCGACTGGCATCTTACGCGCCAGTGGTGGCGCCAGTTCTGGCAGAGGAGCTATGTGGAAGCCTCTACCAGCCTCTCCCAAGGTGAGGGGAAGGGCGGCAAGGATTATCGCTCCTTGCTGAGGAACTATACCCTGTTCCGCTATATGTTAGGGTGCAACAGCCGCGGGCAGTGGCCCACTAAGTTTAATGGCGGACTGTTTACCTTCGACCCCGAATACGTCAACACCTCTCCTTCGGGGAGTGCGGGTGGGGATTCTGAGTATCGCCTGTCGCCCGACTTCCGCAACTGGGGCGGGGGAGTGCATACGGCACAGAATCAGCGACTGGTGTATTGGCCCATGCTGAAGAATGGCGACTACGACCTGCTGCTGCCACAACTTGACTTCTACCTAAATATATATAAGAATGCCGAAGAACGCTCGCGCCTCTATTGGGGACATGAGGGCGCTTGCCTGACGGAGCAGATAGAAAACTACGGACTGCCCTGCTATCCGGAGTATGGTACCAAGCGCCCTGAGGGTTTCGATCCCGGTATGGAGCGCAATGCATGGCTGGAGTACGAGTGGGACACCTGTCTGGAGTTCTGCATGATGGCTCTCGAGGCTCACCGCTACTGCGGTATGGACATCGCGAAATACATACCAATGATACACTCGTGCCTCACATTCTTCGACGAGCATTATCAGTATCTGGCTAACCAGCGAGGAGCAAAAAAGCTCGATTCCAACGGACATCTTGTGCTCTATCCGGGTTCTGGGGGCGAAACCTATAAGATGGCTTACAACAGCACGTCAACTATTGCCGCCCTGCGCACTGTCGCTCAAGCGCTGATGGAGTACGATGACAGGAACGATAACGGGAACGATAACGGGAATGGGAACGAAAATTTTCAATTTTCAATTTTCAATTCTCAATTCCTTAACCGCCTTCCCGCCATCACCATCCGCGACAGCATGATAGCCCCTGCACTGCACTACGAGCGTGTGCAGAATGTGGAGACCACACAGCTTTATCCCGTTTTCCCATGGCGCATGTATGGTGTGGGGCGCCCTGACCTCGATATTGCCCGCAACACTTATCAGAACGACACGCTGGCAGTGAAGTTCCGTTCGCATGTGGGTTGGAAGCAGGATGCCATCTGGGCGGCATGCCTCGGACTGACCGACGAGGCCCAGCGACTAATAGAGCTGAAACTGGGCGACGGTCCGCACCGATTCCCCGCCTTCTGGGGCCCCGGCTACGACTGGACACCCGACCACAACTGGGGCGGATCGGGCATGATAGCTATGCAGGAGATGCTGATGCAGGAGGCCGACGGCAAGTTATACCTCTTCCCCGCCTGGCCCCGCGAGTGGGATGTGCGCTTCCGTCTGCATGCCTCACAGAATACCACCGTTGAGGCTGAACTGAAGGGCGGCAGGGTGTGCAACGTCAAGGTGACGCCTGCAGAGCGGGAACGCGACATACTATATTAGGATATGTGACTTGCCGACAGCCGGCAATACAATAAAAATCGCCGTCCTGAGCACTCGCGTGTTTCGGGCGGCGAACAATCCAATTACTATGAAAAAACTACTAACCTTTATGCATTAAATGAATCGTATGAATCAAAAATCGTTCTGTTCTGTTTTGCTGATGCAAAGGTACAAAGAATACGGGGCGCCCGCAAAAACATTCAGCGAACGCCCCGATTATTATATCAAACAGCCGTGGACGACTGTCTTTATTGCATAAAGGACAGCAGTTGAGAGCCTTTCTTACTTAATTATCGCGATGCGCGATGTACCGTCGTTATAGCGCATGATGACGGGACCATGGGCCGGGCGCTCTGTCCTGATGCCGTGCAGAGTATAGTAGCCTTCTATCTGTCTGCCGACCTTTTCCTGAGGGAGTGTGATGCCCGACGGGTCGAAGCCCAGTTGGCGGTCTATCCACTGCATGCGGTCGATAATCCAATCCTTGAGCGAGTTGATTTCCTTCTCGTAGGTATTGTTGCGAGGTGGCGAAGGAGTGAGCCAGATGTCCTCGTTGAGCGTGGGCCATATCTGGAAGTTGCGGTCCAGTGCTCCGTCGGCACCGAGCAGGGCTGTCAGCGAGTCGATGGTCTGCATGATATTCGCCTCGGCATAGTTGGAGAGGCGGTATTCATACCATCGCTGTTTTACCTGCTGCACAAAGGCGGGGTCGTCCATGAGCTTTGCCCACCAGAAGGGGATGGGATTGTCGCAGGCTATCTCGGTGGCTGTGTTGTTGTAGAAGCCCCACGTGCCTTTTCCTATGCTTTCGTACAGGTTGTTGCCAAAGGCGAGGTTGAAGTCCCACAGGGTGGTCTTGAAGCGCGGGTCAACACTGTCGCGCCGCTTATAAAGGTTGGTGCTCAGACGGTAGCCGTCGGCATTGAAGCAGAACTCCTGCGACAGCAGCTGATCGACGAACGACTGCACATCGACATACTTCCTGTATCCCGTCTCGGGGTCGGTGTAGTTGCGGCTGTTGAAGGCATCCTCCATGGCGTCAATCTGGCTGTGCAGGTAGTCGAGCTGCTTGGGATGGTCGGGTATCATGTCGTCGTATTCCGGGAACTTGTACTGATAATAGACCTTGTTGTGGAGGCGCATTTCATTGCCGTTCTGATAGCGGCCCTTATACTTCGACGTGTAGTAGTGCTCCTCGTCGTTGCGGTCTATCTGAATGTGGTAGTCGCCGGTGAGGGCGTCGCCGTCGTCGCCCGGGTCTTCCAGATTGAGTCGGAACTTGCCTTTGCCGGCCTTCTCGCCCAAGATATAGATGCCGTAGTAGATGCCGTCGAGGATGACCTCGCAGTAGCGCATCGAGGGAGTATATTCAAAGTAGGGGCGTGCCAGTGTGAACATCAGCACATCGCGGATGAGGCTGCGGTCGTGGAAGGGGGCCAGCATCACCCAGTCGTTGTCTTTGCCCATGCCCAGCAGTTCCACCTTCTCTTTCTTGCCGTCAACATCGTTGGTCTTCAGGGTTTTGAAACCGAACGGCTTCTTGTCGCTGTACTTGAACGATGAGTTGCCGCGGTACTTTATTCCCACCCATCCCTCGTAGTCGGCATGCTGTCCGGCGTGTGTCGTGGTGTCGCCGTAGTTGATGCCGTTGGCATTGTTGATGATTTTCATCCTGACAGGGATGCGGTAGTCCTTGTGTATGATGTTGGGAGTGGTGCCTCCATTACGGGTGTCGATGAATACTATAGGCAGGTTGGTGTGACCGATAGTTACCGACTTGTCGGATGGGGCATAGTTGTTCTTGTCCCATTCGTCAGCTACAGCAGCTGATGGGGCAAGGGCAGCCAATATGAATAATAAAGCAGTTTGTAGTCTTGTCATATAATAATATAAAAGAGGGAAGTGGTAAAACTTACCACTCCCCAAATATTACGGGAAAGCTGATTAGAGATTCGGATTAATCTTGCTCCACTCAGCAATGGGGGGCACGATATTGAGCGTTACCAGCTCGTCGCGCATCTTGCACAGGTGCTCGTAGCTCTGGTCGAGCTTGGCATTCTCCTCGGCAGTACCCTGGGGAACCTCAAACTTGGCGCCCTCAGCAGTCATGGTGGTCTTCATGGCCATCATGATGTGGTCGTACTTGTCGGTCTTTACGTATGTGCCTACGGGGAAGCGGAAAGGCTCACCGCCCATAGCAGCACGAATCATCTCGACGCTGAGGTACGAGGGGCTCTGGAATGAAGAGCGTCCGCGCAACTCGATAATCTTGGCACCACCCTTGGTGACATCGACCTTCATCTGCTCCCACTCGTCGGCGGGGAATTCGTCGGTGCCGATGATGTCGGTAAGCTTGCGACCGGCAATCTCTACGTGGCTGCCGAATACTGCCATCTGCTCGCCGTGGCCGCCGTAGGTAGCACAACCGGTGATCTGGTTCTGCATTACGCCGAACTTCTTAGCCAGAGCCGACTGCAGACGTGTGGTGTCAAGACCAGCCAGCGTAGTTACCTGACCGGGTTTCAGTCCGCTGTAGAGCAGTGTTACAAGACCGGTGAGGTCGGCGGGGTTGAAGATGATGACCACGTGCTTTACGTCGGGGCAGTATTTCTTGATGTTCTGACCCAGCTCCTCGGCAATCTTACAGTTGCCGGCCAGCAGGTCTTCGCGAGTCATACCAGCCTTACGGGGAGCACCACCGCTTGAGATGATGTACTTAGCATTGCGGAAAGCCTCCTCAGCGTTTGTAGTAGCTACGATATTCACATCGTCGAAGCCACTCTGGCGCATTTCCTCGGCTACGCCCTCGGGAGAAAATACGTCGTAAAGACAGATTTCACTTGTCAGACCCATCATCAGGGCGGTCTGAGCCATGTTAGAACCAATCATACCGGCGGCGCCGACGATGGTCAGTTTGTCGTTAGTTAAAAATGCCATAATTCTTGATGTATTATTATAATTTATTTATTCATAAGTGCTGCAAAGTTACAAAATAATTCTCAATTGACAACTGCCAAAAACCATTTTAAATATAATTAAATATGTAAAGGGCGTGCTTTGTAAAGTCAAGGTGGCAATTTCGTACTATCCCCCTATAGCAGACGCCTCAGCTCGTCCAGTTCGTCGGTCGTGGTAGCCCATGAAGTGACGAAGCGGCAGATGGTGCGATGACCGCTTGTCTGTCCCCAGTGAGTGAACAGTACGTGCTCTGACAATTCGTTGACTATGGCATCGGGTATGATGACAAACTGCTGGTTGGTGGGGGAGTCGAGCCAGAACTCATAACCCTTCTCCTGGAATATCTGTTTCATGTGCATGGCCATGTCGATGGCATGGCGTGAGAGCTTGAAGTAGAGTTCATCGGTGAAGAGGGCCTCAAACTGCAGTCCGATGAGGGCACCCTTGGCTATCACGGCACCGTGCTGCTTCTGAATGCTGAAGAAATGCTTGTGGGCCTGCCGGTTGGTGAATACCACGGCCTCGCCGCATAGTGCGCCTATCTTGGTGCCGCCGATGTAGAACACGTCGCAGTGGCGTGCCAGCCAGGGCAGCGTGATGTCGCATCCGTCGGCCATGAGACCATAGCCCAGTCGGGCACCGTCGATATACAGCGGTATGTCGTATCTCTGACACACATTGTATATGTCTTCCAGTTCGTGGGCTTTGTATATCGTGCCAAGTTCGGTGGGGAAGGTGATATATACCAGTCCTGGGTGCACGGCATGGTCGCGGTTGCCGTCGTGGTAGAAGTCGTCCAGATACTTGTCGAGTTCCCTGGCCTCCATCTTGCCCAGTGTGTCGGGTATGGTGATGATTTTATGCTCGGTGAACTCCACGGCACCAGCTTCGTGAACGTTGATATGGCCGCTGCCAACGCATATCACTCCCTCATACTGATACAGCATCGAGTCGATGGTAGTGGCATTGGTCTGTGTGCCTCCCGTGAGGAAGAAAATCTGTGCGTCGGGCAGTCCGCAGACTTTGCGTATGAGGTCTTTGGCGCGTTCAGAGAATTCGTCGAAGCCATAGGGGGTGGGGTGGGCGTCGTTGTACTTTACGAGGTTTTGCAACACCAGAGGGTGCGCACCGTTGTTGTAATCACATTCAAAAGACAATTTCATGGCTTTTAACTTTATTGATAACTGCCACAAAGGTACGAAAAAGTTTAGAGTTGTGAGAAGCGATATGAGAGTTTTTTTGAAATTAATACCTATTTTTATGCAATTTTCTGTCCTTACCACCAACTTTCTCAGGGTTCTGAACTATAAACTCTAAACTTTTTAGTACTTTTGCAGGCGAAAATCAGACTAAAATATGAGTGATAGAGTAAACTTTGGCAGCCGACTGGGCATTATTCTTGCCACGGCAGGATCGGCCGTAGGACTGGGCAACGTATGGCGCTTTCCCTATATGGCAGGCGAGAACGGCGGGGCTGTGTTCATCATAATCTATGTGGCGTGCGTCATCCTGTTGGGCATTCCGTGCATGATTAGCGAGTTTATCGTGGGGCGCCACGGTCAGGCTAATACAGCCCGTGCCTATCGCAGTCTGTCGGGCGGAACGCCGTGGGCGCTGATAGGCTATATGGGAGTGCTGACGGGATTCCTCATCACGGGCTACTATGCCGTGGTGAGCGGCTGGTGCCTGCAGTATATATGGGCATCGCTGATAGGTCATCTGAATGGCGACCCCGAGTATTTCAGGACATATTTCTCTGAGTTGGCCTCCGACCCTGTGAAGCCTGTGCTGTGGACGGTCATCATCCTGGGTATCACATATCTTATAATAGAGCATGGTGTGCGCGACGGCATCGAGCGGGCTTCCAAACTGCTCATGCCCACACTGTTTATCTTGCTGCTCATCATCGTGGGAGCATCGTGCATGCTGCCCAATGCCGACAAAGGTATAGCATTCCTGTTTAAGCCCGACTTCAGCAAGATAACCAGCGACGTGTTTCTGGGTGCCTTGGGACAGTCGTTCTATTCTCTGAGCATCGCCATGGGGTGTCTGTGTACCTATGCCAGTTACTTCTCAAAGAGCACCAACCTCACCACTTCGGCCGCACAGATAGCAGTCATCGACTGTATGGTGGCAATACTGGCAGGACTCATGATTTTCCCTGCTGCTTTCTCGGTGGGCGTCAATCCCGACTCTGGTCCCTCGCTCATCTTCATCACCCTGCCCAACGTGTTCCAGCAGGCGTTTGCATCAGTGCCTGTATTGGGCTATATTATCTCGCTGCTCTTCTTCGTACTGCTGTCGCTGGCAGCACTGACGTCGCTCATGTCGCTGCATGAGGTCAGCACGGCATTTTTCCAGGAGGAGATGCGCATCAGTCGCAAGCGCGCTGCACTCATCGTCACCGTAAGTACGTCGATTATCGGCGCCTTCTGCTCGTTGTCGTTGGGTGCTGTCGATGGACTGGCATTCTTCGGGAAGTCGCTGTTCGACTGGTTCGACTTCATTACTGGTCAGATATTCCTGCCGGTGGTGGGCTTCCTGACCTGCATATTCATAGGATGGTTTCTGCCTCATAAGTTGGTACACGACGAGTTTACCAACTGGGGTACGCTGCGCGGACGCTTCTTCCATACTTATATCTTCCTGGTGAAGTATGTCTGCCCGTTGGCAATATTGTTTATCTTCCTCCATCAACTGGGGTTCTTGAATTGAGAATTGAAAATTGAAAATTGAAAATTGAAAATTGAGAATTGAAAATTGAAAATTGAAAATTCTTACACCTAAAGGTATAAGCGAGCAAAGCTCGTAGGAAAAATTGAAAATTAATAAAGTCAGTGGAACGAGGTAATTTTGGCAGCAAGTTAGGCATAGTGCTGGCTACGGCAGGTTCGGCTGTCGGACTGGGCAACGTATGGCGTTTCCCGTATATGACAGGCGAGAATGGCGGGGCAGCATTCATATTGGTTTATCTGGCCTGTATCGTGCTGCTGGGTATCCCCGGAATGCTCAGCGAGTTTATCGTGGGGCGCCATGCTCAGGCTAATGCCGCCCGGGCCTACGATAAGCTGTCGGGCGGACGGCCGTGGCGACTGGTGGGATATCTGGGCATAGTCACCGCTACAATCATTCTGGGATTCTATGCCGTGGTGGCAGGCTGGTGCCTGCAGTATCTCTTCGCCTCGGTACTCGGTCATGTGAATGGCGATGCAGAATATGTAAAGAACTACTTCGTCAGCTTCTCCAGCGACCCGCTGCGCCCTGTGCTGTGGGGCGTGGGCTTTGTGCTGATTACCCATCTTGTGGTGGTGCGCGGCGTGCGGGCCGGCATCGAGCGGGCGTCAAAATGGCTTATGCCCATACTGTTTGTGCTGCTCGTAGTGCTGGTGGTGGCATCGTGCATGCTGCCGGGAGCCGTCAACGGCGTGAGGTTTCTGCTCATGCCCGACTTCTCGAAGCTCAGCAGTAGCGTGCTGCTTGAGGCTCTGGGACAGGCTTTCTTCTCGCTGTCGCTGGGTACGGCATGCCTGTGTACCTATGCCAGCTACTTCTCACGCTCTACCAATCTGTTGCAGTCAGCCGCGCAGATAGCGCTGCTCGACACGATGATAGCCATACTCTCCGGACTCGTCATCTTCCCTGCAGCAGCATCGGTGGGCGTCAGTCCCGACTCCGGACCGTCGCTGATCTTCATCACCCTGCCCAACGTGTTCCAGCAGGCTTTTGGCAGTATGCCCGCCGTGGGCTATGTGGTGAGCATAATGTTCTATGCCCTACTGGTGTTTGCCGCACTCACCAGCACTATCTCCATGCACGAGATAGGTACGGCATTCTTTACTGAGGAGCTGCGTCTGCCGCGCCTCCGTTCGGCATGGATTATCACCGTGGCGGCATCCGTCATCTGCGTGTTCTGTGCCCTGTCGGTGGGTGCTGCCGATATCAGTGTGATGGGACAGTCGCTGATGGAGTTCTTCGACATGCTGACGGCAAATGTCATGATGCCGCTAGGTGCTGTGCTCTCCTGCCTCTTTGTTGGCTGGTATGTGCCGCGCAAGGTGGTATATGAAGAGTTTACCAATGGCGGAACCATTGGTAAACGAATCTTCGGAGTCTTTATCTTTGCTGTGCGCTATGTCTGCCCAGTGTGCATAGCGCTGATATTCCTACATCAACTGGGTGTGATATGATATAATGTCCGGAAACTCTGCAATTACAGAGCTTCCAGCATTCTCTTCAGAACCACAGAGCACGATATCTCGCGGTTGGCAGCCTCGGGGATGACGATGCTGTTGGGCGACTCTATGACGTCGTCGGTTACGATGAGGTTGCGGCGAACGGGCAGACAGTGCATGAATTTGGCATTGTTGGTCCACGACATGTGCTCGGTATCTACCGTCCATGCCATATCCTTAGAAGTGATCTTTCCGTAGTCGGCCAGATTAGTCACGCCGGGGTTCGACCAGTTCTTGGCATAGATGAAGTCGGCACCCTCGAAAGCCTTGCGCTGGTCGTACTCCACGCGGGCATTGCCCACAAACTTGGGGTCGAGTTCATAGCCCTCGGGATGTGTCACCACGAAATCTACATCGGCAGCATTCATCCACTGTGCAAAGCTGTTAGGCACGGCCTGCGGCAGTGCGCGGCAGTGAGGTGCCCAGGTCAGCACGACTTTGGGACGTTTAAGGGAAAAGTGATTAGTGAAAAGTGAATAATTTGCTTCCGCGCTTCCCTGCCCGGTAGGAAATTTTTCACTATTCATTTTTCCTTTTTCACTTTCCATCCACGATTCGTGGATGGTAATCAGGTCGGCAAAGGCCTGCAGGGGGTGTACGGTGGCTGTCTCCATGGCGAAGACGGGGCGTCCGCTGTATTTTATAAACTGATGCAGCACGGTCTCGGCATAGTCGTATTCGCGGTCGGTAAGTCCTGCGAATGAGCGCACGCCGATGATGTCGCAGTAGCATCCCATGACGGGGATGGCCTCCAGCAGGTGCTCGCTCTTGTCG
>CAMHLV010000044.1 GCA_946186115.1 uncultured Prevotella sp.
CGCTCCAAGGACGACAGCACCAACAGCCGTCGTGTAGTATTCAGCTATCTGCAGAACAAGGAAGCCCTGAAGGAACTCTTTGGCCCGGTAGCCCAGAAGGTGGGCGATCGTCCCGGTGGCTATACTCGCGTCATCAAGCTGGGTAGCCGTCAGGGTGACCAGGCAGACATTGCTTTCATCGAGTTGGTTGACTTCGATGACAACATGGCAAAGGCTCCTAAGGCCGAGAAGAAGACTCGCCGTTCGCGCAAGTCTGCTCCCAAGGCTGAAGCTCCCGCTGCTGAAGAAGTAAAGGCTGAAGCTCCCGCAGAGGAGGCTGCTGCTGAAGAAGCAAAGGCAGAATAAGCTTTTTAAGCATATCACCATTAAACAGAGAGAGGGTGTGCCCAGTATTATGAGCACTCCCTCTCTTTATAATAAATCACATTTTAAAGTGTTAAAACACACATAAAGAGTGTTAATGACATTGGTAATCAAAAAAATATTTCGTACCTTTGCATCGATTTGTTCGTTAAGAGGACAAAATCTAAATAGCAACCGAAACAATTTATGATTACAAAGCTTAAGAAAATTCTTTTTATTACCATAGCATCCGTATGTGCCATCCCAATGTCCGGACAGGACCTTTTGGCACGTCAGGCTCCAGTTGATCGTAGAATGAAAGTTGTGGACAGCATAGCTCTCCACCGTCTGATAGAGATAGAGAGTTACGACTCTCCGTCTGCCGATTTGTATGACGATTGGGATAATATTCACGCTCATAGCCGTGTAGCACAGATGCCCGACTCGTTCCGCATCTCCCTTAAGAACTTCTGCATGCCTACCACCAGCCGTGTGCTCACATCAAACTTTGGTGCACGTTGGGGACGCCAGCACAAGGGACTTGACATTAAAGTCTATATTGGCGACACCATCCGCGCAGCTTTCGGAGGCAAGGTACGTGTAGTACGTTACGAAGGTAAAGGCTATGGCAAATACGTAGTAATCCGTCACGACAATGGACTGGAGACATACTACGCCCACATGTCAAAGCAGCTAGTAGAAGAAGACCAGGAAGTACGTGCAGGCGACCCCATCGGACTGGGAGGAAATACCGGACGTAGCACAGGTTCGCACCTTCACTTCGAGACACGCCTTTGCGGCGTAGCCCTCAATCCTGCATTGATGTTCGACTTCCGCAATCAGGATGTTGTCGATGACTACTACACCTTCCGCAAATCCACATACCAGAAGGAATCTATCGCAGCAACACGTCTGCGTGGAGCAAGTTCTATCGGATTTGGTGCTAATGAAGGTGACGTAGAGCTCGCTACAGCAGCTCCTGCAGCATCATACACCCAAGAGGCGCGTTTCCACAAAGTCAAGAAGGGCGAGACGTTATTCTCCATTGCCCGCCACCGCGGCACAACGGTTGATGCCATCATGAAGCTGAACCATCTTAAGAAGAACTCCAAGCTTAAAGCCGGACAGATTCTTAAGTTCAACTAAGCAAATATACACAACAGCGGCACTTTTTAATAAAAGGTGCCGCTGTTTTTATGAAGACGAACAAGGAACAATGAAAAGAATAGTATTAGCAGCTGTTGTTGTGTTCGTAGGAAATGTAGGAAAAAAAGCATAGTGGTATAGACTACTAACTTCTGGCAATTCAGAGTCGTCGGGGTTACCAGTAGCTGTCATCTGTGCAACCTGATATTCGCCGCCGTCAATGCATTTTTTGATAATTTACAAAAGTTATGCCGATATCTTTGGCAGTTTTGGAAATAATAACTACATTTGCGGAATAAAAAGCAGCAGATATGAGAAAGAAAACGATACTGGCACTATTTATGCTGTCCATGATACATATAAGTACATGGAGCCAAAAGACCATGGTGGTGCTATCGGACACACATGTCATGGGTCCGGGCCTGCTGGTGAGCGAGGGCGAGGCATGGACAATATACTTAGACAACGAGCGTAAGCTCGTAGATTACAGCCGACAGATATTCGACGAACAGATAGAAGACCTGAAGATGATGGCCCCCGACTTGCTACTGATAACGGGCGACCTGACGAAGGACGGCGAGCGGGCAAGCCATGAGTATGTCGTGCAGAAGCTCAGAGAACTGCCCTCAAAGACGAAGATTCTCGTCATACCGGGCAACCACGACAGAGGTACATCCAATGCCAAGATATACGATGGTGCTACTGCCACCAACGCTCCTGTTTATAACAGCAGCGACTTTGCCAAGGCATACGCCGAATACGGATATGGTGCCGACAGCCAGCGCGACGAGGCTTCGCTGTCGTATGTCTGTGAGCCATTTGCCGGACTTGTCGTCATCGGCATCGACTCAAAGAACGGCTCTCTTGCCAGTTCAACCGTAGAATGGATATGCAGCCAGGCCAAGAGTGCCCGTGAGGCAGGCAAACAGGTGATTGCCATGATGCATCATGCCATCATCCCGCATATCACCAATGCCAACCTTTTCGTAAGCACCGCAGTTATCAATGACTACGACAACCTGCGCCTGCGATTCATCGAGGCCGGCATCAATACAGTCTTCACAGGGCATTTCCACGTATCAGACATTGCCAAGGACTACAACAACGAACTGACCGACAGCATCGTAGATGTGGCAACAGGTGCTCCTGTGTCGTATCCTTGCGATTATCGCATGGTTAAATTTAACAACGACTTCTCACGTATTGACATAGAGACGGGGAAGAAGACCACTCTTGAAGGAGTAGATGATTTCAGCACTGTTGCCAGAGAGCGGCTGCACTATGCCATCAAGAAGAAGATGAAGGCAACGGCAGAGGCCAAATTAGGCGACATGACATCATTCTTTGCACCCACCATTGAGAAGATGGCTACAGCCTTTGCCGATGCATATATCATACATGCCGACGGCAACGAACCCGAGGCCGATGCTGCCACCGTGCGCCGCATCTTCCGCGACCTGTCTCTGGCCTTCTCTGTACTCGACGGCAGCGAGGACATGATGAAGAGCATGCTTTACGACAAAGCGCCATACGGTATAGAGGGGAGGGAGAACGTGACCAACGACCGCACACTTGCCGTAGGTCGCACTGACGAAGCCACGGCCATCACTGGCATCGAAACCATTAGCAATGATTCTGATGCCAAGTACAACCTTGCAGGTCGGCGTATCACAAGTCTTCATCATGGAGTGTATATCCAAAGAGGAAGACTTGTGCAGCAGTAAATCATTTAGCAACCCAACCGCTCTTTGTCTTCCTGAATGCAGCGAGGCGGATGGTATGATTAGCGTGATCGAAGTATTTATTGGAGTTGATGGAGCGCCCGTTCACCCTTGTTTCGAAATGCAGGTGCTCGGTAGTAGCACGCCCAGTACGTCCGGTAAGGGCTATTACCTGACCAGCCTTCACCACGTCGCCAGCACGTACCATATTCTTTGAGTTGTGGCTATAGTAGGTTTCAAGGCCGTTGGCATGCTTGATGCGGATAAGATTGCCATAACCAGCGTAAGGACCTGAGAATATCACTTCGCCATCAAAAGCCGCCAAGATATTGTCGTTGGGTTTGGTCTTCAGGTCGGTACCGGTATGCTGTCGGCCGCCACGTCCGCCAAACGGACTTATCACTTTAGCACTGGCCAGAGGATAGCACCACCATTGTCGGGCTGTCTTCTCGTCGGGTTGGGGAGCCTTCAGCACACTGACATCCACCTTCCACGTTGACGTCTTCTGACAAAGCACCGTTTGCGGGCGCAACTGGTGACTCTTCAGACTGACCACAATTTCGGGGTTGATGCGACTGCCGTTGATCATCATGGCAAACAAGCAGTAGGTGCGTCCCTTGTCTGTACCGACAATAGCGATGGTCTGCCCGGCCTTAACCCTTTCGCCCGACTTGACCAGATTCTCGGCATTATTGCCATAGACGGTTTCCAGCCCATTGTCATGACGAATGACAATGACATTGCCAAACGGAGGATTGTTTTTCGACAAGCGCACGGTACCACTGAACATGGCCTTTACAGCATCGCCCTTCTGGGTCTCTATCTCCACATTATAGTCCTTGCCCATCTTAGCCTTTCCCACAGGTAGCGGAAAGGAGTAATCCTTGTCGCGCATAGCTGCAAAGTCGATGGTGAAAGCATCTGATTTCTCAAACAGCTGCGGGTCTTCTATGCTTATCTGCTGCTGTTCCAAAGCCGAGAACTGGCTCTGGGCACAAGCCGACAGCATAAGCAGCAAAGCCGACACAGAGAATATGTAGCGCAACTTCATCATTACTCCTCGTATTCAAAGTCGTCAAAGTCTTCGATATCCTCTATATCTTCAGCATCGATGTATTCGATATCTTCGTCCTCGCCCTCGTCGGCCATTTCCTCGGCAAAGCGCGTCATATCCTTGTCACGATGAACGAGAGTGTCTTCCTGCATTACAGTAGCCAACTTGTTGCTTTCGGCATTCAGTTCGCGCCAGAGCACATCCTTCAACTCGTCGAGTCCCTTGCCCGTAACGGCAGAGATGAAGACGACCGATATCCCCGCTAACTCCCCCTGATTATTGGGAGAACAGGGTTCCTCCCCAGAACAGGGGAGGCTGGAAGGGGTCTCTATCTCCTCACGAAGCATGTCTATGAGCTCGTCGTCCAGCAGGTCGCATTTAGTGACGGCCAGCACACGGTGCTTCGTCAGCATGTCGGGATTAAACTGGCGCAGCTCGTTGAGCAGTATCTCATACTCACGTTTGATGTCGTCGGTATCAGCCGGCACCATGAATAGCAACAGAGAGTTGCGCTCAATATGCCTCAAGAATCGCAGGCCGAGTCCCTTGCCTTCAGAAGCACCCTCGATGATGCCAGGAATATCGGCCATGACAAACGACTTGTTGTCGCGGTAGCCAACGATACCCAACGAGGGTTCCATGGTAGTGAACGGGTAATTGGCAATCTTTGGACGAGCATTAGAGAGCGACGACAAGAGTGTTGACTTTCCTGCATTGGGAAATCCCACCAGTCCGACATCGGCCAGCAGTTTCAACTCAAGTATGATAGTCATCTCCTGCATCGGCTCACCAGGCTGTGCATAGCGCGGAGCCTGATTAGTGGCCGAACGGAACTGGAAGTTGCCCAGTCCGCCGCGCCCGCCCTTCAGCAGAACAATCTCCTGTCCGTCGTAGGTGACGTCGCAGACGTATTTTCCTGTCTCTGCATCGTAAACCACGGTACCGCAAGGCACGTCAATATACACGTCCTTGCCATCAGTGCCATGGCATTTGTCCTTCCCGCCATTGCCACCATGCTCGGCAAAGATATGGCGCTCATACTTAAGGTGCAAGAGTGTCCAGAAGTTATGGTTGCCACGCAGGATAATGCTTCCACCCTTACCTCCGTCGCCACCATCGGGACCGCCATTAGGGTTGTACTTCACATGGCGCAGGTGCATAGACCCTCGCCCACCCTTGCCCGAGCGGCACATAATCTTTACGTAGTCAACGAAGTTGGATTCCATTTATAGATTGTCTATTACTTTCTTGATGTCGCTGAAGATACGCTCCAGCGTGCCCAGTCCGTCGATATGATGGTGCAGTCCCTCCTGCTTGTACCACTCGATAAGTGGCTGGGTCTGTGAATGATATACCACAAGGCGCTTCTTGATAGTCTCCTCGTTATCATCTGCACGCCCGCTCTGCTGTCCGCGCTTGATGAGTCGCTGCATCAGTTCGTCCTCAGGCACGTCGAGTTCTATCATGGCAGCCACCTTGTCGCCACGCTCGCTGAGCATTTGCTTCAGGGCCTCTGCCTGCGGAATAGTACGTGGGAAACCGTCGAAGATTACTCCCTTGTGGCCACGTCCGAACGAGTCATAGACGCCAGCCAGAATACTAACCATGAGCTCATCGGGAATGAGATTACCCTTATCAATATAGCTCTGGGCCGTCTTACCCAGTTCTGTACCTTTCTTTATTTCATTACGAAGCACGTCGCCTGTAGAAATATGTCCAAGGCCGTACTGCTCTATGAGCAAGTCACTCTGTGTTCCCTTTCCTGAACCGGGAGCACCGAAAATTACGATATTCTTCATCACTACTTTTTTATCTTGTTTGTCTTGGTTGATCTGAATTTCTTTCCCCTTATACCACTGGTCGGGCAGGAGGTCGCCTTTACGCGCCTCTACATCACTGGGAAGGTGTGGTAACTTTATCTGTCTCATTATGAATTATGCATTATGAATTCTCACACAGCGTATAGATTTCTTTCAGTTCACGTCCATGCTGGTCGTAGTCGAGTCCATAACCCACGATGAAGTCGTTTGGAATAGAGAAAGCGGCATACTCGATGTCGAGCTGTTCCTGCAGTTTATCAGGCTTAACAAACAGCGTACAGATATGTACCGACTTGGGATGTCGCGTACCGAGTGACTCTATCATCTGCTTCATGGTCTGTCCCGTGTCAACGATGTCTTCTACGATGACTACGGTGCGGTCGGTAAGGTCTTCGTTGATACCAAGCACCTCATGCACCTTGCCCGTGGATGTTATGCCCTGATACGACGCCAGTTTCACAAACGATATCTCGCACGGTATAGTCATCTCACGCATAAGATCGGCAGCGAAGATAAACGAGCCATTGAGGACTCCTATGAACAATGGATTCTGACCATCCAAATCGTGACTCAGCTTGGCTGCCAGTTCCTTTACACGCTGTTTGATTTCTGATTCAGAAATCGACGTTCTGAACGTCTTATCCTTGATTTTTACGATACTCATAAAGCCTAAACAGATAAATTTGTGGCAAAATTACTAAATAATTAAGAATTATGAATTAAGAATTAAGAATTATTTTGTATTTTTGCAGACAAATGAAGATATTTACACACACTCAGATACATGAGTTAGACAAATACACCATCGAGCACGAGCCTATTTCAAGCATCGACTTGATGGAACGAGCAGCGAAGGCTCTGACGCAGGCAGTGATGGAAATCTATGCACCGTCAGTACCTGTTGTTGTCTTTGCCGGACCTGGCAATAACGGCGGCGATGCTCTGGCCATGGCACGTATGCTGGCAGAGAAGAACTATACAGTGAGCGCTTACCTCTTCAATATCAGTGGAAGCCTGTCGCCCGACTGCTCCGCCAACAAGAAACGACTTACAGAGAGCAAGCGCATACGGGAATTCGTTGAGGTTGTTGAGGAGTTCGACCCTCCACGCCTGGAAGAAAATATGCTGGTAATCGACGGCCTTTTCGGTTCCGGACTCAACAAGCCCTTGGCCGGAGGTTTCGCTTCATTAGTTAAATACATCAATGCCTCGCCGGCTCAAGTGGTGGCGATAGATGTGCCTTCAGGCCTGATGACCGAGGACAACACCTATAATGTGAGAGCAAACATCATTCGCGCCACCCACACCTTCACACTGCAGCAGACCAAGTTGGCATTCCTCTTCCCTGAGTTCCAGCAGAACGTAGGACACCTTCGTGTGCTCGACATCCGACTGAGCCAGGAGGGCATGGAGAAGACCGATGCACAGTACACCATTGTCGAGGAGAACGACGTGCGCTCTCTCCTACTCGACCGTAGCGACTTTGCACACAAAGGACAGATGGGCCACGCACTGCTTATTGCTGGCAGCTACTGCATGGCAGGTGCAGCAATTCTCTCGGCCAGGGCATGCCTGCGGTCGGGAGCCGGACTGGTCACCGTAAATTCGCCACGCCGTAACATCCCCATCCTACAGACTGCCGTGCCCGAAGCTATAGTCCAGAAAGGCAGTGAAGAAACGTTTTTCGCTGAAGCCGTTGACACAGAAGACTTCGATGCACTCGGCATCGGACCGGGACTAGGACAGAGCGAGCAGACAGCCATCGCCCTGATATCCCAGTTGCGACGCACGCAGTGCCCAATCGTTGCCGATGCCGATGCCATCAATATGCTTGCCAACCATCGCGCCTGGATGCAACAGCTGCCTAAGCAAATAATCCTCACGCCACATCCTAAGGAACTAGACAGGCTTGAGGGGCATGCTGCCGATAGTTTCGAGAGACTTACCAAGGCCAGCAATCTGGCAGAACGCCTTCAGGGCTACGTCATACTAAAAGGTCACTATACTGCTATTTGCAAGCCCGACGGACATATCCTTTTCAACTCAACAGGCAATGCCGGCATGGCAACGGCGGGCAGCGGTGATGTGCTCACCGGCATCATTACCGGACTGCTGGCACGAGGCTACAAGCCACAGAATGCCTGCATCGTAGGCGTCTATCTGCATGGACTGGCTGGCGACATGGCAGCACAGGAATTAGGTATGGAGAGCATGCTGGCTGGCGACATCATAAAGTATCTGCCAAAAGCCTTCAAACGACTGAAAGAATGATGACGGAGGTTTTGAGTTATAAAGTTTAGAAGTTTTGAGTTATATAGTTTTAGATAAAAGATGAAAGACCGCTACCGCCTAATCCACGATGCATGTTGCATCATCATCATTGCATTCCTCTTTACCTTCCAACCGCTATCCGCACAGCCCGAGATATCGCCATTACAGGCAGGACGCACACCCTACGGCATAGTATATTACCTCCCTAAAACCACGGTAACCTTCCACCTGCTGGTTGAGAAGCAGACCTACACGCCGGGAGAGTATGCCCGCTACGCCGAACGATACTTAGGATTAGCAGGCATTATGCAGAAAACGCAGACAAGCCATAAATTGGTAAATTGCAGTTTTACCTCAACAGGCATACGCGATACCACTAAGTGCTACACCGTAAGACTCAAAGGAAAGACCGAAACCACAGAATGCCGCATGAGCGACGACGGTGTTCTGCTGGCAGTCAACGACGAGCCGTTGTCGCTGACCACCCACCAGCCCTTCCGTCCCAGCAAGCGTCAAAGAAGTGCCTACTCACCGCAACAGCTCCTCAGTGCTGAGGTACTGGCAGCAGGCAGTACTGCAAAGCGGGCAGAGCTCACAGCCCGGCAGATACAAGAATTAAGGGAGCGCCGCCAGCAGCTTGCCAGCGGTGAGGCCGACGAGATGCCTCAAGACGAGCAACAACTTCAACTGATGCTTCGCGAGATTGACGGTCAGTGTGATGCACTTCTCACTCTGTTTACAGGCACCATCCGTCGCGACACCACCGAGACAACGGTAGAATTCTGCCCCGACAAGGAGATTGAGTGCAACGTGGTATTCAGGCTGTCGCGCCAGTTAGGAATCGTAGATAAGGACGACCTGTCAGGCATTCCATTCTACGTGTCGGTCAAGAATCTGCATCCTTCCAATTTCGGTCTCCCCGAAGACAAGCGCCAGGAGGGCTTCTACGTCAACGTACCAGGCATGGCACGCCTTACGGTATTTCAGGAGGAGCAGCAACTTGCAACCTTCGACATCCCCATGGCACAGTTTGGCTTCGTAGAACTCCGCGACGGCAGTCTGTTTAAGCGACACCTTACCCACATGCAGCTGCATCCCGCTACAGGAGCCGTGGTAAGGATGCATTCCGACGTGGAATAACAACACAAAAAAAAAGCAGCTCTTACAATAGAGCTGCTTTTTATTTATTATCACCTTTATCTTATTCAGCCAGATGACCGTTAGAACCCAGCACATTCACAATCTTGTGGATGTACATCTTCTTCATGTTCTCACGAGCGGGCTTCAGATACTGGCGAGGATCGAAGTGATCGGGATGCTCAGCCAGATACTGACGGATGGCAGCAGTCATAGCCAGACGAGAGTCTGAGTCGATGTTGATCTTGCAGACAGCGCTCTTCGAAGCCTCACGCAGCTGGTCCTCGGGAATACCGATAGCGTCGGGCAGATTGCCGCCGTACTTGTTGATGGTGTCCACCTCTTCCTGGGGCACAGAGCTTGAGCCGTGGAGCACGATGGGGAATCCGGGCAGCTTCTTCTCAATCTCGTGCAGCACGTCGAAGGCCAATGGGGGAGGAACCAGCTTGCCGGTCTTCGGGTCGCGGGTGCACTGCTCGGGCTTGAACTTGTAAGCACCGTGAGAAGTACCGATAGAGATAGCCAGAGAGTCGCAACCTGTACGTGTAGCGAAGTCGATAACCTCCTCGGGCTTTGTGTAGTGTGACTCCTCGGCAACAACCTCGTCCTCAACACCTGCCAGCACGCCGAGCTCAGCCTCAACAGTCACGTCATACTGATGAGCATACTCCACTACCTTCTTGGTCAGGGCGATGTTATCCTCGTAAGGCAGAGAGCTACCGTCGATCATTACGCTTGAGAAGCCCATGTCGATACAATCCTTACAGAGCTCAAAGCTGTCACCATGATCCAGATGCAGCACAATCTCGGGATGCTCACAGCCCAGTTCCTTAGCATAAGCCACAGCACCTTCAGCCATGTAGCGCAGTATGGTAGCGTTAGCGTAGTTGCGTGCACCCTTTGACACCTGCATGATGACGGGCGACTTTGTCTCTACGGCAGCCTGTACGATAGCCTGCATCTGCTCCATTGTGTTGAAGTTGAATGCGGGAATAGCATAACCACCTGCTACTGCTCTCTTGAACATCTCGCGAGTATTTACGAGACCTAAATCCTTAAAATTAACCATAATCTGATATATTTAAATGTTAGTTAAAAAATTTTTCCGAGCGCAAAGGTACAAAATAAAATGAAAATTGAAAATTGAAAATTGAAAATTATGCTGCCGCCATATCATTTTTCAGCATTTCTTTCAACCTTGCAGTCAGCCTTGCAGCAAAATGCCAACTTCGCGTTGCAAAATGACAACTTATAGTGAGAGCTCTCCCGCTTTTGAGTAGCCCCCGCAATATTCCTATCCAGAATTTCGATAAACTATAAAAGCAGATATGAAACAGCCACATGTTAAATGTTGCTAAAAATCAGGGGGTTGTTTGTGAGTGTATTGGCATTTGTTCGTACCTTTGCGAACAAATTAACAAACATGAGCAAGAAAGACTACACGGAAAAGCAAGAGAAGCTGGCTCGCTTCGCCAAGGCACTGGGACATCCGGCACGAGTGGCCATCATACAGTTTCTGGCAAAGCAGGAGCAGTGCTACTTCGGCGACATCCACGAAGAACTGCCTATAGCCAAGGCCACTGTTTCGCAACATCTGGCAGAGCTGAAAGATGCAGGACTGATACAGGGAACGATAGAAATGCCCAAGGTAAAATATTGTATTAATCAGGAGAACTGGCTGCTTGCTAAGGAACTCTTCAAAGAGTTCTTCGGGCAGGTCGTATGCAAAAAGGGGGAGTGCTGCGGATAATCCGACTGCATTCTCTTTCTTTTTGCTTTAAATGTTCGTTGTTTTGCGAATAGCAATCACGTATAAGTAAACTGACAAATAATAGCAAATAATTATGAAAAGATTTTTAGTTTTGATGATGGTCAGCTCTCACTGGTAAGAATCGTAAAGAGATTATACGCTAAAAATTAAATAAGAAATGGAAATTAAGGTTTTAGGCTCTGGGTGTAGCCGTTGTCACAAGACACTCGAAGTGGTAAACAAGGTAGTCAGCGAGAATCATGTTGACGCCAATGTGGAGTATGTCACCGACCTGATGAAGATCATGGAGTACAACGTGATGTCGATGCCTGTCATCGTCATCGATGGTGTGGTGCGAATAAAGGGAACAGTACCCTCTGAGACGGAGGTGAAGCAATTGTTGGGCGTATGATACAGCGCTTTGCCGACTGGCTCATCTATGAGGTGGCTGGTCTGGGGGCTGACAGCATTCCGCTGTTCATCGGTTTCGTCAAGGGCGGCATTCCTTTGGGCGTGACCTTGGCGTTTCTGATAACGTCGCCACTGGTCAACGAGGTCGCTGTGGCGATGTTCCTCGGCACGTTCGGGTGGCAGGTCACACTCATCTATGTCGTCAGCGGCATCCTGCTGGGCATGGCAGGCGGTATCATATTAGGCAGAATGCATCTTGAACCGCTACTCAGCGACTGGGTACGTCAGATTCAGGCACAGTCGTCAGCACAGTCTGCCGAGTGGGAAGCCGAGCATATCAGTTTTCTGCAGCGACTGCCATCCATCCTGCGCGATGCATGGAAAATAGTGAGTGGAGTGCTTCTCTATGTAATAATAGGTATCGCCATAGGAGCCGCCATGCATGGCTATGTGCCTGAGGGTTTCTTCGAAACGTGGCTGTCGAAAGACAACTGGTTTGCCGTTCCGCTGGCCGTCATATGTGCTGTACCTATGTACGCCAATGCTGCCGGCATAGTGCCAGTCATCGAGGTGTTTGTAGCCAAGGGCATTCCCCTCGGCACCGCCATAGCCTTCATGATGTCGGTGGTGGGACTGTCGTTACCCGAAGCCACCATGCTGAAGAAGGTGATGACGTGGCGACTGGTAGGAATATTCTTCGGCACCATCACCTTATTTATTATCTTATTAGGATACCTGTTTAATTGTATCTTATGACTTTCTTAGTATAACGGCGGCCTTGACCATCGGTGGCACGAATCAGATAAATGAAGCCGCGCTGAGGCTGAGCGATAAGGCGTCGGCCACTGAGGTCGAAGACCTCGTAGCTCACAATGTCATCGGTGGCAATGCCAATCTCCTGGATGTCAGTAGGTGTTTTGACGTGATTCAACAAGAAATCGTACATCTGCTGCAAGTCTGTGTCCGTCTGCGGGACGGCATGTCCGGTGCTGTATCCAGTGACGGCAGCCGTCGCTACTCCCAGGGCGTCAAGTTTCTCCTTCATCAGTCGTGCCTGTGTAGCGTATAGGCCCTGAGGGTCTTTGTTGTTATCGGCATAGAAGTCGTCGGTATTATGATAGAACAGCGTGGGTGCCGAAGCACTGCTCTGGATGGTAGCCAGCGCCCCTTGCTGTTCCCAGGGCAGTGCTGTCTTCGACACATAGGTACTCATGCGCGTATATTCATTTGATGAAGTCAAGGCACTCTGATAGTCGAACATGCCCGGTCCCAGAACAGCACACTGCACCAGGCTGCTCTCGTCGGCAAACCGTCCCCGCGAGGCATCCTCGAATGTATCTATGCTTCCGTCGCCCACGGCTAAGGCAGCAGCCGTAGAGCCTCGCGAGAAACCAGTCACGGCGACATCGCCATTGAGTCCGAGAGAATAGCCCACGCCACGCACCGTTCTTATGGCCGACTTCACCTTACGGGCGGCATCGGGATTCACCTCAATAGCCCCAAGACTCTTGTTGGCACCACCAGTATATTTGCCCTGTCCCCAGTCGCAGTATTTAGGATGGTCGCACACCGCCCAGGCAAAACCGACAGCCGACGAGCCCTCGACAAAGCTGTCTTTAAATGCGCCCCAGAAATTGGGCAGATACATTCGTTTATGCTTGTTGGCATCCGTCAACTTGCCATTGCTGGCGGTAGCAAAACTGTTGCAGTAGGAGAATGTGACCAGCACGGGAACAAGACTCGACGGCTCAGCCGGATAGATTAGGTCAAGATAGAGCGAGTCGCCTGCCGTAGACTTATAAGCATCGGGATAATTATACACCGTGGGGTCGTCTTTGTAATACGAAATGTCGCGGCAGATGCGATAGCCCTCCATGAGGATATAGGAGCGCGACGGCGAGCAGGTCTGCCCACAGAACTTGCCGTTCTGCAGACTGCTGTTGATGCTGACGATGTCCTTGTTCAGCGCCGGTGACACCGCCTTGTCGCTATGTTCATAGTCCAGCTCAATGACCTGATAGCCCTGCTGGCGCAGCCACGCCACATTGTCGTCATTGCTCACCTGTCCTAACTTCGGGAAACCGAGGTTCTCCAGATACACCACCGTCATGGGCTTCCCATCCTGGTCGGTAGCTGCTGTCCCTGTAGCCTTTGAGGCCGTGTAGTTGATGGACGTTTCCGTGACTAAGCTATTCCACTGGCATGTCGCTGCCCTCGACACACAAACTGACAGGATAGCCATGAAAACGATTAACAGTACTTGTTGTCTCATATCTGATACATAGACGGACGACAGCCGCCGTTGTAACTGCCAGCTCGCATGAGGCGAAGAAAAGTATTCCGGGCAGAACCGCAGTTTTCCGAAGAAGGGCGGCTCTGCCCGGAACATATATTGCAAGCAGCAGCTTGCTTTGGAAAATTACTTCTCAGCAGGCTCGATGAGCTTCCAGATGCAGGCTGCCAGTGCGCCACCTACGAAGGGACCTACGATGAAGATCCACAGGTTGGCCAGTGCTGTGCCACCCTGGAAAATAGCGGGAGCGAGCGAGCGGGCTGGATTCACCGATGTGCCGGTATAACGGATACATACGAGGTGAACGAGCACGAGGCTCAGACCAATTGCCAGTCCGGCAAAATTGTTGGTAGCACCGTTGGTCTTTGCTGTTGCGCCAAGCACTACAAGCACGAATACACAGGTGAAGATAATCTCGGCGAGCAGACCGCCCAACATAGAAACATTGGCCTGCAAGTCGTTAGCGCCAGTACCCTCCATGCCGGGAACATTAGCTACAAGCACTGCAAGCAGGGCAGAACCGATAAAAGCTCCGATGCACTGGAACACAATATACATAATGCCCTCTTTGGCATCCATGCGTCCGGCAATGATGCAGCCAAGAGTGATGGCGGGATTGATGTGGCAGCCAGAGATGCCGCCAATGGTATAGGCCATAGCGACTACAGCCAAACCGAAGGCAAGAGCGGTACCTACTACAGCGGGAATGTTGTTGACAGGATCACAACCCAGACTTACGGCAACGCCGCAGCCCATCAGAACGAGCACCATCGTGCCCACCATTTCTGCTAAATACTTTTTCATAACTATAAATGTTTAAAGAGGTTAATAGATTTACTAATTGAACGCAAAGATAGGCATTTTATTTTTATTTTGCAAGACTTTTTGGAGAAAAAAAATGAATAACTAAAAGTGGAAAATAAAAAATAATTCGTAATTTTGCACACATGATTACAGAAAACCCATATATCAAACAATTCCCCGACCTGATGGCGGGCAAGACAGTGCTTTACGTCCACGGTTTTGCCAGTAGCGGACAGAGCGGTACAGTGACAAGGCTATGCACTGTTATGCCACAGGCACATGTTGTGGCTCCCGACATCCCCGTTCACCCCGAAGAAGCCATTGCCCTATTGCATGATATCTGCGAGAAAGAACAGCCCAGCCTCATCATCGGCACATCGATGGGCGGAATGTACACAGAACAATTGCGTGGCTACGACCGCATTTGCGTCAACCCTGCCTTGGAAATGGGCGAGACAATGCGTGCTCATGGCATGACGGGTACCCAACAGTTTCAGAATCCCCGACAGGACAGCATTCAGGAGTTCTACGTCGATAAGGCACTCATCAAGGAATACCGCGATGTTTCGGAACAGCGCTTCAATGGTCTTACCCCCGACGACGAGCAGCGTGTAGTAGGACTCTTCGGCGACAAGGATGATGTGGTTGACACTTTCGGAATCTTCAGCGACCACTATTCCAAGGCCACTCACTTCCACGGCGAGCACCGTATGGACGACAAGAGTTTCATGCACTCTGTGATGCCCGTAATACGCTGGATTGACGACAAGCAGGAAGGTCGCCAGCGCCCAATAATATATATAGGTATTGAGAGCCTCACCCCCCGCCCTCTCCAAGAGGAGAGGGAGCAAAAGCCGCTACCCAGCAGCCAGAAGGCCATCAGACTGCTGATTGAGCATTATCAGGTGTATTTCGTGGCTCCTGTATCTGAGTATGCTGTCACTGAGCCGTGGCTTACGGAATATATCGGTGTGCCTGCCTGGCGCCACACCATCTACACCTATCGCCGCGACCTGCTCTATGGCGACTACCTCATCAGCCGGGAGAAAGAGGGCGACACCATGGCCACCCTCCTGGAATATGGCTCTGACACGTTCAAGACGTGGGATGATATCATCGAATATTTCTCACGCCTGGGAGGACAGTGAAGAATTGAAGAATTAAAGAATTGAAGAATTAAAAAATTGAAGAATTGAAAAATTGAAGAATTGAAAATTATTACTAACCCATAAACAATAAAACATGAAAAAAACTATTCTATCTGCATGGGCATTGATTGCCGCCATGGTATTGGCACTGTCGTCATGCGCTACTCAGAGTGAGACAACAAACGAAGTGAACAACTTCCGCATCAAGCGAGGCACAAACCTTAGCCACTGGCTGTCGCAGAACAACGAAGACCGCGGTGAGGCCCGTCGCCAGCACATCCAGGAAGACGACTTCGCACGTCTGGATTCGCTGGGCTTCGACTTTGTGCGCATCCCCATCGACGAGGTGCAGTTCTGGGACGAGGAAGGCAACAAGCTGCCCGAGGCATGGGACCTGCTGACCTTCGCCCTCGACCAGTGCGGCAAGCACCACCTGCGTGCCATCGTTGACCTGCACATCATCCGTTCGCACTACTTCAATGCCGTGAACGAGGAGGACCAGGCTGCCAACACGCTCTTCACCTCGGAGAAGTCGCAGCAAGACCTTATCAACCTGTGGTATCAGCTGTCGGACGCTCTGAAGGGCTATAGCAACGACTCCGTGGCTTACGAGTTCATGAACGAGCCCGTGGCAGAAGACCATGAGCAGTGGAACCAGCTGATAGCCAAGGTGCACAAGGCACTGCGCGAGCGTGAGCCGCAGCGCACATTGGTCATCGGCTCCAACATGTGGCAGAGCTTCGGCACCATCAAGTACCTGAAGGTTCCCGAGGGCGACAAGAACATCGTGCTGTCGTTCCACTACTACAACCCGATGATTCTGACACACTACGGCGCATGGTGGACACCGATAGGCAAGTACACCGGCAAGGTGAACTATCCCGGTGTGCTCGTGTCGAAAGAAGACTATGAGGCTGCCAACGACACCGTGAAGAAGGTTATCGACGAGAACCACTTCACCACCGAAGTGTGGGACATCGACAAGATTCGCGCAGAATTCAAGGATGCCATCGAGGCTGCCAAGAAGTACGACCTGCAGCTGTTCTGCGGCGAGTGGGGCGTATATGAGCCCGTTGACCGCGAGCTGGCATACAAGTGGACCAAGGACATGCTCACCGTCTTCGACGAGTACAACATTGCCTGGACCACATGGTGCTACGATGCCGACTTCGGCTTCTGGGATCAGAAGAAGCACGATTTCAAGGACAAGCCCCTCGTTGACCTGCTAATGGCCAGCAAGGGACTGGAGAAAGAATAATCATCTTTAACAGACGAGCCCCCCGTAAGGAGGGCTCGTCTGTTTATTCTGGCAATAGCACTACACCATGCTGCTTCTTGCCGTCCATCATTACTTTCATTGGACGCTCGAAGCGCACATGACGCACAAACTGTGTTTCCTCTACGGCAGGCATGGCATCAAGTAGCTTCTGTTGCAGCACACCGTCACCAGTATAGGGGTTAATAGTGAAATAACCCACACCGAACGATGTCAGATTCTGGAAGAAGTGTGTTCCCTGCGACGGGTCAACATGATAGTTCTTCAACCCAGCCTCAACGATGACACGAGCTGCCGAGATGTGCGGCCACTTTACGGGTATGCCCAGCCACGGGTCGCTGCTGCCCCATCGGCCAGGACCGATGAGTATGTAAGAGGAGCCCACCCCCTGTCCATCCCCAGAGGAGGGGAGCACGAACTCTCCAGCCAGAAAGCGCTTGTTTATCTGCTGTATCTCGTCGGCTATCTGCGGATTGTTGGCGGCAGTGAAATCATCGTCGGTCTTGACATAGACCACGTCAACCACATCCTCAGAGATACCATGACCAAGCGAATTGTGAGAGCGCAGCAGGCACTGCTCGTCGGGGATAGCGGCGAGGTCTTCGTCAAGAACCTGCTTGGAATCTACAATAGGACGAATCTGGAGGAGGTAGAAAGCCCCACCTACGGCCCTCGAGGCGGCTTCATTACTATTTACTCCCCCGAGCGACGAAAGGGGAGCCAGATTACATGCAAACTCTATCTCTACAGGACGGCGCATCTCCTCGGAGCCATACTTCTGCGACATCTGCAGGATTTCGGGCAGCGGGATAATGTCGTGCTGCAAGACACCGCTGAACGAGATAACCTTGCGGCCACCCTCGTAGATACCGTCACGGATAATCTGGTCGTAGGGATCGTATGTCGAGGCTATACCGTTGAGCGAGCCATCCTTGTCGGCCTCCTTTACGCGCAGATTGAGGATGTTGAAGCCATCGTCAACCTTGAAGTCGTCACCTACGTGCGACATGTCGAGGGCATAGAAGCGTGTCTGCGTCTCACGCAGGGCCGTATCCATCTCCGATGTCTGCAACACCTGACGCGGATGATATGGCGACACACGCAGCGTCTGTCCACCGTCAACAATATATTTTCCAAGTCCCAAAGCCAGCGACGCTATGCCCTCTTCGGCCTGTTCGTCGCCTATGGGATAATAGTTGAGTGAGCGCAACACACCGCTGAATGTCGGATAGAAGCGCGTGCCGTACTGCTGTCCCACCACCTCCTGCAGGATGACGGCCATCTTCTCCTGGTCGATGACGTTAGACGTGGCAGTCATATAGGCTTTCGAGTCGCGGTAATATACTGAGGCATATACGCCCTTGATGGCACAGGCCAGCATGCGCAGCATCTCATATTTATCTTCCAGATATGGAATCATGTATGTAGAATAGATACCGGCAAAAGGCTGGTAGTGAGAATCCTCCAACAGACTTGATGAGCGCACGGCAATAGGCGACTTTACAGCTTCGAAGAAGGTAAAGAAGTCGGCTATTAGTGCGTCGGGCAGCTGAGCCTTGAGGAAGTGCTGCAGTATCTCTTCGTCTGAGGCATCGCTCAGCGCTATGCCCCACAGGTTGTTCTTGTCCATGAACTCATCGAAGAAGTCGGTACACAGCACCACAGTCTTCGGAATCTGCACCGTGGCATTCTCAAACTGGTTCAACTCGGGATGGCGCTTGATGATATTGTCGAGGAATGCCAGGCCACGGCCCTTGCCGCCCAGAGAGCCCTCACCGATGCGGGCAAAGTGGGCATAGCGGTCAAACTTCAGGCGGTCGAACACAGCTACCACACCGATGTTCTTCATGCGACGGTACTGCACAATGGCATCGAAGATAATCTGGCGGTGAGCATCCACATCCTGCAGCTTGTGCCAAGTGACGGTCTTCAGGAACTTCGATACGGGGAAGATGGCACGTGCGCAGAGCCAGCGACTCATGTTGTTGCGTGAGACGTGGTAGAGCAGCGAGTCGTGCGGAATCTTGAAGATGTTGTCCTGCAGCTCCTTCAGCGTGGAGACTCGCGCCACCTCCTCCTTGGTCACCGGGTTGCGGAACACAAAGTCGCCGAAGCCCATGTGCTCCTCTATCAGTTTGCGCAGATCGACATTCATCTTCTTCGAGTTCTTATCTACAAAATGGAAGTGCTCGGCCTCGGCCTTCGCCTTGTTCTGTATCTCTGAACTCTGCAGGATGAGTGGCACATACTCGTCGCGGTGCCGTATCTCGCGCAGCAGTTTCAGTCCTGCCTCAGGGTCGCCCTCCTCTACATGCGCCAGACGGCCGTTCACTCCCTGCATCGGGAAACGCGTATCCGAAATTACGCCCAGCACATTGTCATGATACATCTCATACCAGTGTATGGCCTCCTCGTAGGTCGTGGCCAGCACCACCTTCGGACGTCCTCGCTTACGCTGTGCGGCAGCATGGGGATTGAGGGCTTCCGTCGAGAAGTTCTTCGACTGCGCCAGGATGTAGTTGTAGAGGTTAGGGAGCACAGATGAGTAGAAGCGGATGTTGTCCTCTACCAGCAGTATCATCTGCACACCGGCCTCCTTGATGTCGTGCTCGATATTCATCTGGTCCTCTATCAGCTTGATGATGCTGAGTATGAGGTTGGTATTGCCCAGCCAGCAGAACACATAATCGAAGATGCTCATATCCTCGTTCTCTATGCGCTTGGTGATGCCGTGCGAGAATGGCGTCAGCACCACGATGGGAATATAGGGTGCCATCTGCTTCACGTCGCGGGCCACGGCAAAGGCATCGTTGTCGGCATTACCCGGCATACAAATCACCAGATCGATGTCAGTCGTCTTCAGAGCCTCAGCGGCATCTTCCGTCGTCGATACCTGCGTGAACGTAGGCGGATAGCGCATACCTAACTCCATGTACTCGTCGAACAGCTTCTCATCTATTCGTCCGTCGTCTTCCAGCATGAAGGCGTCGTACGGATTGGCCACTATCAGAATATTGAAGATGCGCTTCGTCATCAGATTGACGAAGCTGACGTCTTTCAGAAAGAAGTTATTAAACTCCTGTGGTATGTTAGCATTCATAATCATGCAAAGGTACATCATTCTGTTGAAAGTGCCAAACAATTATCCGAAAAAGATTATCTGCATTCTCTGCCGGATTGGCAAGAGACCCTGATTCGGGAATCACCAGCCGTGGACTGAGGAGTCAGAAATACTACGTACTGAGTAAGGAGTGAACGCTCCCGCCCCCCCTGTTTTTGTAACGTAGAGTTTACAATCACAAAGAATTGTTCAGCCGACACTATATTTTGTTCGGGGTTTTTGGCGTGACAGCAGCAAATTTTCAATTTTCAATTTTCAATTATCAACTTCCTTTCGTACCTTTGCACTCCGAAAAGAATAACCATTAACTTAAAAAGAAGAAATGTTTCATATTTACAAGGGGTATGAGCTTGTAGAAGCCTACCACAACATGAGATCGAACCGACGCTTCCATCCAAGCGGAGCTTTCAAGAAGACGGCTCAAGCAATCATTGTACTCATCGTTACACTACTACTGTGGAATGCACCTGCCAGCGTCTTTGGCATCGACGGACTCACCGTGGTCCAGCAGCGCATCATTGCTATTTTCGCCTTCGCCACTCTGATGTGGATATTGGAAGTGGTATCATCGTGGGCAACATCAGTGGCTATCATCGGACTGATGCTGGTATTCTGTTCCGACTCGGGAATAAAATGGATGTGCGACCCTGAGCAAGTTGGCGATTTACTGTCGTACAAGAGTGTTATGGCAACATTCGCCGACCCAGTCATCATGCTGTTTATCGGCGGTTTCATTCTGGCTATCGCCGCTACGAAGACAGGACTTGACGCACAGTTGGCCAAGGTTCTGCTGAAGCCTTTCGGCAACAAGAGTGAGAACGTGCTCTTAGGTTTTATCCTTATTACCGGACTGTTCTCTATGTTCGTGTCGAACACGGCTACTGCTGCTATGATGCTGACCTTCCTGACTCCTGTATTCCGCCAGTTGCCCCCAGAGGGAAAAGGTCGTATTGCAATGGCTCTGAGTATTCCCCTGGCCGCCAACCTCGGTGGTATGGGCACTCCTATCGGAACACCGCCGAACACCATCGCGCTGAAGTATCTGAACGATCCTGAGGGACTTAACATGGGACTTGGTTTCGGCGAGTGGATGATGTTCATGATGCCGCTGGTAGTCATCCTGCTTTTAGTAGGCTGGTGGCTGCTGAAGACCATGTTCCCCTTCTCGCAAAAGACGGTGGAGCTGGAGATTGAAGGCGAGATGAAGAAGGATTTCCACACCTATATCGTCATCATCACATTCTTCCTGACGGTGGCCTTGTGGCTGCTCGACACCCTGACAGGCATCAACTCATATACCGTGGCACTCGTGCCCTTCGTAATCTTCGCGCTGACCGGCGTCATCACCAAGCGCGACCTGGAACAGATTAACTGGTCGGTTATCTGGATGGTGGCTGGCGGCTTCGCACTTGGATACGGACTCAACGCCTCTGGTCTGGCTGCCAATGCCGTCAAGAGCATTCCCTTCGGTGAGTTCTCACCGCTGCTCATCCTCGTGCTGTCAGGTATCATCTGCTACCTGCTGAGCAACTTTATCTCCAACTCGGCAACAGCAGCACTGCTGATGCCTATCCTGGCTGTGGTATGCTCGGCTATGGGCGACAAGCTCGATGCCATAGGAGGCACGTCAACCGTACTCATCGGTGTGGCCATCGCTGCATCCAGCGCAATGGTACTGCCCATTTCCACCCCACCGAATGCTCTGGCTTATGCCACCAATCTGGTACAACAGAAAGACATGTCGAAGATGGGACTCATCATGGGCATTCTGAGCATGGTGTTAGGATACATATTATTATATATGTTGGGCACTATGCACATGCTATAAGAGGGCCGTATTTAACAAAATGTAACCTTTCTGAGAAAATAATAGGGAATTTCTTTGGTCATTCCAAAGAAATTCCCTATATTTGCGTTGTATTTATTACATAATGACAATTATTGCTATTAACTTATATAAAACACCAACTTAATAACTTAAAAGAATACTATGAACGTTGAGAAGATTATGCAGGACTTGGAACACAAGCATCCGGGAGAAGCGGAGTACCTGCAAGCAGTTAGAGAAGTATTGGTATCTATTGAGGATGTTTACAACAAGCACCCTGAGTTCGAGAAGGCCAAATTGATCGAACGTATCGTAGAGCCTGAGCGCATCATCACATTCCGTGTGCCTTGGGTTGACGACAAGGGAGAGGTACATGTAAACATCGGATACCGCGTGCAATTCAACAGCGCCATTGGTCCATACAAGGGCGGACTGCGCTTCCATCCTTCTGTCAACCTCAGCATCCTGAAGTTCCTCGGATTTGAACAGACCTTCAAGAACTCACTCACCACGTTGCCTATGGGCGGCGGCAAGGGCGGTGCCGACTTCTCCATCCGCGGGCGCTCTGACAATGAGGTGATGAGATTCTGCCAGGCTTTCATGAACGAACTTTACCGCCACATCGGCCCTGATGAGGATGTACCGGCAGGCGATATCGGTGTGGGTGCACGCGAGATTGGCTACCTCTACGGACAATACAAGAAGCTGACCCACCAGTTCCAGGGTGTGCTTACCGGCAAAGGCATTGAGTGGGGAGGTTCAAAGATACGCCCAGAGGCTACGGGCTTCGGCGCCCTCTACTTCGTTAATCAGATGCTGCAAACCCACGGTCACGACATCAAAGGCAAGACCGTTGCCATCTCAGGTTTTGGCAATGTGGCATGGGGAGCCGCCAAGAAGGCTACTGAACTGGGAGCAAAGGTGATTACCATCAGCGGACCTGACGGATACGTCTATGACCCTGCAGGACTGGACGATGAGAAGATTGAGTATATGCTGGAACTGCGCGCATCAGGTAATGACGTCTGCGAGCCATATGTTGACGAATTCGATGGTGCTGAGTTCTTCCCCAATAAGAAACCTTGGGAGCGCAAGGCCGATATCTACCTGCCATGTGCTACACAAAACGAGCTCAACGGACAGGATGCCGACCAGATACTGGCCAACAAGCCCATCTGCGTTGCCGAAGTCAGCAACATGGGATGCACTGCTGAGGCTGCAGAGAAGTTTATCGCTGCCCATCAGCTGTTTGCACCAGGTAAGGCTGTCAACGCCGGTGGTGTAGCCACCAGCGGACTGGAGATGACGCAGAACTCTATGCGCCTTGGCTGGAGTTCGGAAGAGGTTGACCAGAAGCTGCACCAAATCATGTCAAATATCCACGAGCAGTGCGTCAAGTATGGTCGCCAGGCCGACGGATATATCGACTATGTAAAGGGCGCCAACGTTGCCGGCTTCATGAAGGTCGCCAATGCAATGATGGCTCAAGGCATTGTGTAACAAATTGAAAATTGAATATTGAGAATTGACAGTTAAGGAGTTAATACATAACAGCACATTAATCAGACGCATGGTATTGCTATGTGTGCTCCTTAATTGTCAATTCTCTTTTGTATATTCTCAGCCTTCCCAGCAACAGGGAAAAGCATCATACTATGCCCGCAAACTGTCGGGACACAAGACAGCAAACGGCGAACGGCTGCACCACGACAGCCTTACATGCGCTCACCGCACCTACCCTTTCGGCACTAAGCTAAGAGTTTACAATCCCGCCAACGGCCGTTCGGTCATTGTGCGCGTCACCGACCGCGGACCATTCGTCCGGGGCCGCATTATCGACCTTTCGTGGCGTGCCGCCAAGGAATTAGGTATTATTTCCCAAGGTGTGGCAATGGTGACAGTACAAAGGGCCGATGACATCATCGTCCCATTCCGTCCACAGATAGAGGAAATAGATATTCCAGAATTAGAACTGGAGACCAACGACGGGTCTCCAGAGATAGTGCCTTACTGGCAGGAAATAAGGAAGGATATTGTGAAGGAATCGGCAACCGATGCCCACCATACTACTTCCGGCGTGTCTCAACAACAAACTCCTCAACCTGCGAAGTAATTTCACGATGGCCTTGTGCTACGGCCACGCGGATAACAGCCTGACCATCCTTAAGCTTGCGGTCGGCTTTTACCGTTGCTGTATATCTCACACCGCTGTGAGGTGCTATGCTTTCAACATGAAGGTTAGGCGAAATGTAGATACGCTTGTTACCCGACACCTCAAGCACTGTTGGCTGTACGTCGTACAAAATCTTATCAGAGTGATTCATAATCTCGAAAGTTACCTTGCACTCCTCACCAGCACGTATAACACCATCGCGGTCGGCATCGACGATGCGGGCATTACGGATTTCTATCGACTCATTATACCTGACATTATACCCGGGAGCCACAGTGCTCTTTGTGGGGTCAAAGGTGCGTGGCTTGGCAGCAGAATATCTGCCATGACCGTCGCGAGGACCAGCACCATCGAAATCTATACGGTCGTCGGCACTGTTGCTAGAGTCAAAGCCGCTATTGTCATAATTGCCGTATCCCGAACGTCTATTGTCATAGTCACGCTGAGCGGCTTTTTGCTGACGGTAATCCTCTACCCTCTCGGCTGCCTTCTGGTCGGCAGCTGCACCGATAGCCGCACCGACGACAGCACCACCAGCCATTCCCACTATCTTGCCAACTTCATGACCTCGCCAGCCACCACTGATACCACCGATAGCAGAACCAAGTATTGAGCCAAACGAGCCACCCATATAGGCGCCCTGTCCTGTATAAGTACCGCAACTACTGAGCAGCAGTGCAACACCTGTCAATAATAATACAATCTTCTTCATAACAATTATCTTTTGCTTGTTACACATATTTTCACGCTGCAAAAATACTAAGAATCTTTTATCCAACAAGAGGATTTTCCCGAAAAATACTTAGGGATTCCCCTACATAACAAAAGAGACTCGCAGCATTTTGCGAGTCTCTCCCTTTATTCTGACCTATACAGGCATACAAACTATACCTTGATTTCAACCTCAACGCCGCTGGGGAGCTCAAGCTTCATCAGGGCGTCAACAGTCTTAGCCGTTGAACTGTAGATGTCAATCAGAC
>CAMHLV010000045.1 GCA_946186115.1 uncultured Prevotella sp.
TTCTGGCTGACGGTGGTGCTGTCATCATCATGTCGCACATGGGCAAGCCCAAAGGCAAGGTGGACATGAAGAAGTCGCTGGGTCAGATCCGCGAGGCCGTAGAGAAGGCCCTGGGCGTTCCCGTGGCTTTTGCTCCCGACTGTGCCAAGGCTGCTGACGCTGCCGCTGCCCTGAAGATGGGCGAGGCTCTGCTGCTTGAGAACCTGCGCTTCTATCCTGAGGAGGAAGGCAAGCCCGTTGGCGTTGAGAAGGGTACTCCCGAATACGACGAGGCCAAGAAGGCCATGAAGGCTACTCAGAAGGAGTTTGCCAAGACGCTGGCTTCCTATGCCGACTGCTACGTGATGGATGCCTTCGGTACTGCTCACCGCAAGCACGCTTCTACCGCAGTCATCGCCGACTACTTCGATGCTGACAACAAGATGCTCGGTCTGCTGATGGAGAAGGAAGTTACTGCTGTTGATAATGTGCTGTCTAACATCAAGCGCCCCTTCGTTGCCATCATGGGTGGCTCTAAGGTGTCTTCAAAGATCGGTATCATCGAGAACCTGCTTGGCAAGGTTGACAAGCTCATCCTCTGCGGTGGTATGACATACACCTTCGCCAAGGCTCACGATGGTGAGATTGGTGATTCAATCGTTGAGCTCGACAAGCTGGATGTTGCCCTGGGTGTTGAGGCTCTGGCCAAGAAGAACGGCGTGGAGCTCGTGCTCGGTACTGACTGCACCGCTACAAACGGTCTTGACTTCGGTACAATGACCGTCAAAGAGGGCGCTCAGATCATTACTTGCCCCAGCAACAAGGTGCCCGCAGGTTTCGAGGGCGTCGATGCCGGTCCTGAGAGCCAGAAGGCTTTTGCCGAGGCTATCAAGGGCGCTAAGACCATCCTGTGGAACGGTCCTGCCGGTGTGTTCGAGTGCGACGACTTCACTGCTGGTAGCCGTGCCATCGGCGACGCTATCGCCAAGGCAACTGCCGAGGGTGCTTTCTCGCTGATTGGCGGTGGCGACTCTGTTGCTTGCGTCAACAAGTTCGGTCTGGCCGACCAGGTTAGCTACATCTCTACCGGTGGTGGTGCTCTGCTTGAGGCCATCGAGGGTAAGGTGCTTCCCGGCGTGGCAGCTATCAAGGGTGAATAAGCAAATTGAAAATTGATAGTTGAAAATCGAGAATTAAGTTGAAAAAGACTTATATTACAATCATGATGGCCGCAATGTTGATTTCAGCATGCGGCCATCGTGCTTCTTCGGCAGACAGCAGCAATACCGACTCTACTGCCGTCGATAGCACCGCCAGTGCTGACAATCAGGGCGTTGTTCTGCAAACAGACAGTATCGGGTTGGAGCGCGAAGACAGCATGGCCATCTCTGCTGTCAGCATCGACTGGCCTGTCAAAG
Organism: uncultured Prevotella sp.; assembly: GCA_946186115.1. GTDB lineage: Bacteria > Bacteroidota > Bacteroidia > Bacteroidales > Bacteroidaceae > Prevotella. The sequence goes on from CAMHLV010000045.1 coordinate 1,398, forward strand.
GCTGTGATGCACTGGTTAAGAACATCCGTCAGTACATCTGCGAGGAGATTGCCAGTAATCCCTATGAAGAAGGCAAACCTGACGTCATAGTGTTTGACGACGGCAAGAAAGCTGTCAAAACCATTGTCAACAAACAATACGACACCTTGCTGGAGTCATGGAAAAGCGACCATGAGGGTGGCTTCAACGAAGGTATGTCCTACTCGGCATATAAGCATGTGTTCAAACTGGAAGCTACCGACCGCTACGTCACCTATCTGTCAAATGCAGAGGGCTACATGGGCGGTGCTCACGGATATGCCACATCGACCGGACAGACCTTCCGCATGAGCGACGGAAAACGCATAGGCTACCATACGGAATACAACCAGAAGACAGAGCGTTTTGACATCAAAGACCAGACGCTCTTCAGCAATGCCCAGACACCGAAGTTGTATGCCCTCATCAAGGAGGGCGTGCGCAGCTACTTCAATGAAGTTGAACAGGATGTCAATTCCGACGAGAATCTGAAAGAAATGCTCATCGGTGTGGACGACGTCAACCGCATACCTCTGCCCACTGCCGCACCATACTTCACGAAGGAAGGACTCTGTTTTTGCTACCAGCAGTACGAGATTGCTCCTTACGCTGCAGGTATGATTAACTTCACAATTCCCTACGGCAAAATCCGTTCTTTCCTGACTTCTGAGGCTCAAGAGTTGATAAAATAAAACGATTACGTTTAATATTTCCTAATTCCTAATTCGAAATTGTTTTTTATTTCGTATCTTTGCATCACGAATCAAATCTTAAACGAAATCAATATGAGCAAGAAATTCATTATTGGAGACCGCACTAAGGATGAGTGGATTTCCGTACTTGACACCGAGAACAAGAAACTGGAGTTTACTAACCACATCGCTTCTGCTAAGGAGTTCCATGGTTTCGAAGCAACTAAGGGAGAACTGAAGAAGTTGCAGGAAACAGGCTATTTCACCGACCTGCAGGTCTATGTGAAAGATGAGGACGGTAAGGCCTACAGACCCAACGAGAGTGACGCTTTCCACGTGTAAACTTATGAAGTATCGTGAATTAGGAAAAACAGGAATGCAGGTGTCGGAGCTGGGCTTCGGCGCCTCTTCTTTGGGAGGGGTGTTCCACTCTTTCAATGAAAACCGAGGCATCGACGCCGTGTTCGCTGCCGTGGATGCAGGTATTAATATCATCGATGTGTCGCCCTACTACGGACATTACAAGGCCGAGACCGTGCTGGGCAAAGCTCTGAAGGACATCCCCCGCGACAAGTTCTTCCTATCGACCAAAGTAGGCAGATATGGCAAGGATGGTGTCAATACGTGGGACTATTCCGCCAAGCGGGCCAAGGAGAGTGTCTATGAGAGTCTGGAGCGCCTGCATATCGACTATATTGACATTATCAACGTACACGATATAGAGTTTCAGGGACGTATGGAGGGTGGATTGCAGAAAGTGGTCGACGATACGCTGCCCGCCCTGCATGAGTTGAAGAAAGAGGGGGTTGTGCGCCACGTGGGTATCACCGACCTGCAGCTGGAAAACCTGCGCTGGGTGATTGAGCACTCGCCCGAGGGTACCGTGGAGAGTGTGATGAATTTCTGTCACTACTGTCTGTGCGACGATAAACTCATTGATTTCATGGACTTCTTCGAACAGCATGGCGTGGGAGTGCTGAGTGCATCGCCATTCAGTATGGGACTGCTCACGGAGCGCGGCGTGCCCGACTGGCATCCGGCACCGAAACCGCTGGTGGAAGCCTGCCGCCGTGCCGCCGAACATTGCAAGGCCAAGGGGTACCCCATCGAAAAGCTTGCCATGCAGTTCTCATGCAGCAACGAGCGTATTGCCTCTACCGTATTCAGCACTACACGTTCGGAGGCCATTAAGACCAATCTGGAATACATCAACGAGCCGATGGACGAACAGTTGGTGCGCGAGGTTCGTGACATCATTGGCGACCAGCAGCGAGTGAGCTGGGCAAATACGTAAAAGGTAAAAGTGAATAGTGAAAAGTGAATATTTTGCTACCGCTGCTATGAAGATAATCGATGCCCATGCCCACCTATGGCTGAATGTGGATACCGTAGTGAATGGTTTCGACATTCACCCGCTGGAGCCGAACCGCAGCCGCTCTTTGTTCTTCGGCGAAGAGCGCCAGATGTTGCCTCCCTACATGACTGACGGCCAGAACACTGCCGAGAGGTTCCTGTCGAACATGGACTATGCTCAGGTGTCGGCTGCCGTTGTCACGCAAGAGTTTATCGACGGCGTGCAGAACAGCTACCTCATGCAGGTTCAGCAGCAGCACCCCGACCGTTTCTTCTGTTTCGGAATGCCTGAATCGTTGCCGATAATCGGCAACGCACAGGACAAACCGCCCAGGAGCGCCGAGCGCCCCGCCGCCTCTACTGTGCTCGGCGGTTCAGCCGCCGAGTCCGCTCCCCTCTGCGAAGAAGCTGCAGCACTGATTGAGCAGGGGTTCAGGGGCATCAAGGTGCCTGCGGCCCGTCTGCCCCAACAGTTTCTTGATGACGAGATGCTTCGAATGCTGCGCTTGATGGAACAAAAAGGTGTCATCCTCGGCATCGAACTGATGGACGGCGATGCACAGGTAGGTCAGATGGAAGAGGCTATTCAGGAATGTCCCGGACTGAAAGTTGCCATAGGCCATTTCGGCATGGTGACGCGCCCCGGTTGGATGAGCCAGATACGCCTGGCCCGTCATAAGAACGTCTATGTGGAGAGCGGTGGCATCACATGGCTCTTCAACGACGAGTTCTATCCTTTCCCCTCGGCCATCCGTGCTATCAAGGAAGCTGCTGACGAGGTGGGTATGGAGAAACTGATGTGGGGGTCCGACTATCCTCGTACCATTACTGCCATCACGTACCGCATGTCGTACGACTTCGTCACAAAGTCGAAAGAACTGACAGAAGAGCAGAAAACACTTTTCCTCTCTGGCAATGCCAAGCGGTTCTTCGGATTTGGTGAACTAAAAGAATTACCGTATATCAAGAATATGAGCGAGTAATAAATCATATCGTAATAACGTTATATCGTAACAACGTTAAATCGAAAATAGAAAATAACAGAAAGATGAAAGCAATACAAATCACCGAGCCTTCCGTGATGAAGGTGGTAAATATCGAGAAACCTCAGTGCGGTGCCGATCAGGTGCTGCTTCGCATCCATTATGTAGGCTTCTGCGGCAGCGACCTGAATACTTACCGCGGACTGAACCCCATGGTGAAGATGCCTGTTATTCCTGGTCATGAGATTGGTGCCGAGATAGCAGAAGTGGGTGCTGCCGTTCCAGCACACTTGAAGCCCGGAATGGCAGTCACCGTCAACCCATATACCAACTGCGGCCACTGTCCGTCGTGCAAGAACCGACGTTACAACGCTTGTCAGCACAACGAGACACTGGGAGTACAGCGCAATGGTGCCATGTGTGAATATATCGCCATTCCCTGGCAGAAGGTCATCCCCATTGGCGACATCACAGTAGAGCATGCTGCCATCATCGAGCCGATGTCTGTCGGTTTCCATGCCGTCAGCCGTGCACAGGTGGTCGATACCGATACTGTCATGGTTATTGGCTGTGGTATGGTGGGCGTTGGTGCTGTAGTGCGTGCTATCATGCGTGGTGCAAAGGTTATAGCTTGCGACATGGATGACGAGAAACTGGCTATTGTGCGCGGTCTGGGTGCTGAATACACCATCAATTCTGCCAAGGAGGATGTTCATGCCCGTCTGCAGGAGGTTACTAATGGAGCAGGTCCCGACGTGGTCATAGAAGCCGTTGGTGCTCCCGTCACCTACCAGATGGCTGTCAATGAGGTTGCATTTACCGGTCGAGTGGTGTGCATCGGCTATGCCAAGCAAGATGTGCAGTTCACCACCAAACTCTTCGTGCAGAAGGAACTCGACATCCGTGGCTCGCGCAATGCACAGCCTGAGGATTTCGAAGGCGTCATCCGCTACTTGCAGAAGAGCAACCCGCCATACGACATTCTCATCAGCAACGAGGTGACACCCGAGCATGCAGAAGAGGCCATGCAGCAGTGGATGCAGGCTCCTGCCAAGGTGTTCCGCATACTGGTGAAATTTGCTTGATAACGAAAGACGAAAAACGAAAAACGTGAGTGAGCATATAAATCCCTTCCTGGTACCCTATGGGACACCCCACGATACTGTACCATTTGACCGCATCCGCCTTGAAGACTACGAAGAAGCCTTCATGGAGGGCATACGTCGCGACAATGAGCAGATAGAGAAGACTATCAATAATCCGGAGAAGCCTACCTTCGACAATACCATCATCAATACTGAGGAAGACGAAGGCTACTACGACCTGTTGTCACGTGTTAGCACCGTGTTCTTCAATCTTCTGAGTGCTGAGACCAACGACGAGATGGACGCTCTGGCACAGAAGATTCAGCCTATTCTGACGCAGCACTCTAACGACGTCAGACTGAACCCGCGGCTGTTCGAGCGCATCCGGCAGGTACATCTTCACCACCGTAGGCTGACGGCTGAGGAGAAACGTCTGCTCGACAACTGCTACGACGGCTTCGTACGCAGCGGCGCCTTGCTCGATGATGAGGGAAAGGAAAAGTTGCGACAATTGACGGAAGAGGCTTCTATGCTCTCATTACAGTTTTCGCAGAATCTGCTGAAGGAGAATAAGGCTTTCCAGCTGCACATTACCGATGATGCTCAACTCGACGGGCTGCCTGAGACAGCACGCGAGGCTGCTGCTCTCGCTGCCACGGAGCAGGGCAAACAGGGCTGGGTGTTTACGCTCGACATGCCCAGTTACTCACCGTTTATGACCTATTCTACCCAGCGTGAGCTCAGGAAGCAGATGTATTTGGCACGCAACACGGTGTGCACTCACGACAACAGTGAGAACAACATTGAAATCTGCAAGCGCCTTGTCAACCTGCGTCGCGAGATAGCCCAACTATTAGGCTACAAGACGTATGCCGACTACGTGTTGAAACATCGCATGGCCTCTAACGTGCGTAATGTCTATCGTCTGCTCGATGACCTCATCGATGCTTACAAGCCTACGGCACTGAAGGAGCGGGAGGAACTTCACAAACTCTTCAAAAAAGAGCAAGGAAATAAAAAAACTCAGACCTCATACGAGCCCTGGGATTCTGCCTTCTACACCCACAAGCTGCAGATGAAAAAGTACAACTTGGATGCTGAGATGCTGCGTCCGTACTTTGAGTTGTCGAGAGTAATCGATGGGGTGTTCGGTCTGGCCAATCGCTTGTATGGCATCACGTTCAAGGAGAATAAGGACATCCCCGTATATCACCCAGATGTGAAGGCCTATGAGGTCTTCGACAAGGACGGCTCTTATCTGGCCGTGTTCTATGCCGACTTCCATCCGCGAAAGGGAAAGCAAGGCGGTGCGTGGATGACGGAATTTCAGGGACAATACATCGACCGCAAAGGCGAGAATGTGCGTCCGCATGTCAGTGTAGTGATGAACCTGACGAAGCCTACTGCCGACAGACCGGCACTGCTCACGCTGAGCGAGGTGGAGACTTTTCTGCACGAGTTCGGTCATTCGCTGCACGGCATGTTTGCCAACACGCGTTTTGAGAGTCTCAGCGGCACCAACGTCTGGTGGGACTTTGTGGAATTGCCGTCGCAGTTTATGGAGAATTTCGCCATAGAGAAAGAGTTCCTGCGCACGTTTGCCTTCCACTATCAGACGGGAGAACCGCTACCCGACGAGTTGATACAGCGCATCGTGAAGAGTAGGAATTTCATGGCTGCCACAGCATGTCTTCGTCAGGTCAGTTTCGGTCTGCTCGATATGGCTTACTACACTCAGCGCGAAGCATTCACAGCCGACATCATATCATTTGAAAAGAAAGCATGGAAGAAGGCGATTCTCAGCGAGCAACTGCCCGACACATGCATGACGGTACAATTCTCTCATATCATGGCAGGTGGCTACTCCGCCGGCTACTATAGTTATAAGTGGGCAGAAGTGCTCGATGCCGATGCCTTCGCAGTGTTCAAGCGGCACGGTATCTTCAATCCAAAGACTGCCCAGAGTTTCCGCGACAACATTCTCAGTAAAGGTGGGACAGAGCATCCGATGGAACTATACAAGCGTTTCCGCGGCGGCGAGCCTACCATTGACGCATTATTGAAACGAAATGGAATCAAACGAGAAACAAAGAAAGTTTGACCTGCGCTACCTGCAAATGGCCAGAATATGGGCGCAGAACTCTTACTGTCAGCGCCGCCAGGTGGGGGCGCTGGTAGTCAAGAACGGAATGATTATCAGCGACGGATACAATGGCACACCCTCCGGATTTGAAAACGTCTGCGAGGATGACAACGGCGTGACTAAGCCTTATGTGCTGCATGCCGAGGCCAATGCTATCACTAAGCTGGCACGCAGTTCCAACAATTCCGAAGGCTCTACTATCTATATTACGGCATCGCCGTGTATTGAGTGTGCCAAGCTCATTATCCAGGCAGGCATCAAGCGCGTGGTCTATGGTGAGAAATACCGTCTGACGGACGGCATCGAATTGCTGGAACGCGCAGGAATAGAAGTCATCTATCTGCCTATTCAGTCGTAACTCATCTCAATCATTTATACCAACCTATGCCAAACAGTAAGAACAATCGCTTCATGCCTTTGATGATGGCCGCCTGTGTAGTTGTGGGCATCCTCATTGGTACGTTCTATGCCAACCATTTCTCGGGCAATCGTCTGAGTATTATCAACTCAAGCAGCAATAAACTCAACAATCTGCTGCATCTTATCGACGATAAGTACGTTGATACGGTTAATGTCAATGAACTCGTAGAGAAGGCCATGCCTCAGATTCTGGCAGAACTCGACCCTCACTCTGTATATATCTCTGCAAAGGATGTGCAGACAGCAACCGACGACCTGAAGGGCTCTTTCTCGGGCGTTGGTATTGAGTTCACTATACGTCAAGACACACTGCATGTTCAGAAAGTAATAAGTAACGGACCGGCAGAGCGGGCAGGACTTATTGCAGGCGATAAAATTGTCATCGTTGATGATAAGCCTTTCACCGGCAAGACTCTGACTAATGAAGAGGCGATGCACCGGCTGAAGGGTCCCAAGGATACTAAGGTGAAGCTGGGAGTGATGCGCTTCGGAGAGAAGAAGATCCGCGATTTTGTTGTCACTCGTGGCGAGATACCTACTAAGAGCATCACCGCTACATATATGCTCGACAAGGAGACGGGATATATCCGCATTAGGAATTTCGGAGAGAATACCTATCCAGAACTGCTTATTGCCCTTGCAAAACTCTCGCAGCAGGGATTCAGCAATCTTACAATCGACTTGCGTGGTAATACCGGAGGCTATCTTCAGAGTGCTGTCCAGATAGCCAACGAGTTCTTGCCCAAGGGACGGCTTATCGTATATACTCAGGGTCGTAAGTCGCCACGTCAGGAGTATCGTAGCGACGGCCGCGGCTCCTATCAGAATATTCCGCTGGTAGTGCTTATCGACGAGGGTTCGGCGTCGGCCTCTGAAATTCTTGCTGGCGCCATCCAGGACAACGACCGTGGCACTATCATTGGGCGCCGCTCGTTTGGAAAAGGTCTCGTGCAGGAGCCAATGGCCTTCAGCGACCAGTCTATGATACGTCTTACCATAGCACGTTATTATTCTCCCTCGGGGCGTTGTATTCAGAAACCCTACACCTCTGGCGATAACAAGGACTATGAAGAAGATTTGCTGACTCGCTACGAGCATGGAGAGTTCTTCTCGCAGGACAGCATCAAGCACGAAGGTCCCGCTTACAAGACGGCTATCGGCAGGTCGGTCTATGGTGGCGGCGGCATCACTCCCGACATCTTCGTGGCAGAGGATACAACCGATGTCACATCCTATTATAAGCAGGCATCAATGAGTGGTCTTATCATCCAGTTTGCCTTTGAATACACCGATAACAATCGTGCCAAACTCAGTCAGTTTGATGAAGTTGAGGAGATGTCGCAGTATCTGACCAAGCAGAATATCGTAGATAAGTTTGCAACTTATGCCGACCAGAAAGGTCTCAAGCGCCGCAATCTAATGATACAGAAGTCGCACCGACTGCTGCAGCGTTATCTCAATAGTCGCATCATATATAATATGCTCAGCGAAGAGGCTTGGATGAAGTTCCTCAATAGTGACGACCCTGCCATCAGAGAAACGCTTAAGGTGTTCCGCCAGAATGCTGCTTTCCCCCAAGCCCCGGCCAAGATAGCTGATAACAAGACTGCCAGACTCTCATGAGTACTAAGCAGCAACTTCGGCAGTTGATACGCCAGCGGCGCAAGAGCGTCAGTAGCAGTGATTCGGAAAAGATATTGTCGCTTCTAAGGAGTCATCCGCGCATAGTCAGTGCTCAGGCCATACTGCTCTATCATGCCCTGCCTGACGAAGTGCCCACACAGGACCTGCTCGACGAACTGGTGGCTCAACATAAGACGGTGCTGCTGCCCCGTGTGGTCAGCGATACCGAGATGGAGTTGCGCCAATACACCTCTCCTGCCGATCTGACAACAGGAGCCTTTGGCATTATGGAGCCTGTCGGCGAAGTGTATGATTCGTTCAGTGCTATCGATGTTGTCGTAGTGCCTGGTATGGCATTCGACAGAAGCGGGCATCGCTTAGGGCGAGGCAGAGGCTATTATGACCGATTCCTCTCGCGCATTCCTACAATATATAAAATAGGTGTATGTTTTCCGTGGCAAATAGTCGATGAAGTTCCCACCGACAGTCACGATGTTCTCATGGACGAGGTCATCGGATAAACGGGAACGAAAAACGGGAACAGAAGCGAAGTGTCATCCAAATCGGATGTCCGTAATAACTTGTTCGCCAACTGCATCGTTAAGCTTTTTCACAAATTCCTGTCTCATCATGCTCAAGTCCGCTCTTAGGGCAGGATTCGACAGTCTTACGTGTAGCGTCTGGTTGTAGATATAGGTGTTCAGCGTATAGCGTGCTATCACCGGGCCGGCCACCTGCGGCCATGCTTCTACCAGACGCTTCTGCATCAGAGGCGTCTCCAGTCCTTGATCGCGCAGGTTGCGAAGAATCAGGTCTTTCAGTGATTGTACATCTCGTCTGAACATTATAATTAATTACTCAAAAACTCAAAACAATCTGATTTCTCCCTTCTCCACTTCGAAGATCTTATAGTCCTGCATGCTGGCAGCCAATATTTTGTCTAGGTGCTCGCGGTTGGTGTCGGTGATGAATATCTGTCCGAAACTATCGCTCGATACCAGGTTCACAATCTGTTCCACCCGGTCGGCATCAAGCTTGTCGAAGATGTCGTCGAGCAGCAGAATTGGTGTCGTATGCGACGACGTGTTGCGCAGGAAGTCGAACTGCGCAAGCTTCAGACTTGTTACGTAAGTCTTGTTCTGTCCCTGCGAACCTTCACGCTTTACCAGATGTCCGCCCAGTGTGCATTCCAAATCGTCGCGGTGGATTCCGTGTAGCGAGTATCCTACGGCACGGTCTTTGGCTCGGTCGCGCTGAATCACTTCTAACAGCGGTCCTCTTTGGCAGTGCGAGACATAACGTAGTCCCACCTGTTCCCGTTGTTGCGATATCCGTCCGTAGTACTCCTGAAATACAGGTATCAAAGCTTCCACCAGTTCGTTGCGGCTGTGGAATATTGCTTCTCCCTCTTCCGCCATCTGTTCCTCCCATAGTTGCATCAGGGTAGGGTCTGGCTCCTGATCTTCCATCTTCAGCATGGTGTTGCGCTGCTGCAGAGCGTTGTTGTAGCGGCTGAGGTGGTTGATATACTGTCGGTCGTATTGCGATATCACCATGTCCATCAGTCTGCGTCGTTCTTCGCTGCCGCCATCAATGAGCAGAGTGTCGGCAGGCGAAACCACCACGAGAGGTATAAGACCTATATGCTCCGAGAGCCGTTTATACTCCTTCTTGTTGCGCTTGAAGTGTTTCTTTTGGCCTCGTTTCATGCCACAAGAAATATGTAGAATCTCTGTGCTCCCCTCTTTCTGTGAAGGAATAGACTCCTCGTACTCCCCTTCAATCATGCAGAAAGGCTCGTCGTGCCTTATTACCTGCGAGTCGATGGGGTTGGATGCCGAGCGGCAGAACGATAGGTAGTAAACGGCATCCAGCACGTTTGTCTTGCCGGCGCCGTTGTGCCCTATGAAGCAGTTTATCTTCGGCGACAGCTCCAGCGTAGCCTCGCGGATATTCTTATAGTTGAGTATGGAAAGCTTCTTAAGTATCATTTGCTTTTGATAAACGTTGCAAAGGTACACAATATTTTTGATATATCGTGGCTTTCCGCTGCTAAACTTGCAAAACAATTATTGGCCACTTGTGTGACAGCTGTCTCACATCGGTGAATCCCTTTCTGTAATGGAGAGAAATAGTGTTCCATTAAAAACCGTTTCAAAATGAAAGCTGTACTACGGAAATGAAAATAAATGCAGATTTATTTTGCATTTTGCTTGGTTTTTGCTACCTTTGCACCCGCTTTATGCCCTGAACATAACAAAAACAAAATAAAATGGCAAACAAAATTCAACAGCAGGCTGCCGCTCAAGAGCAGCAGGTCAACAAGACAGAGGCTTTCTTCGAGAAGTATAAGAAGGCCATCATCATCGCAGTCGTAGCAGTTATTGCTATCGTAGTATGCGCTATTCTCCTCAAGAATTATTATTTCGAGCCCCGTCAGCAGGAGGCCAGCACTGAGCTTGCAAAGAGCCAGGAGCTCTTCCAGCAGGAACAGTATGACAAGGCTTTGGCTGGATTCCAGAAGGTGGCTGCCGACTATGGCTCAACAGATGCTGCTAATCTGGCTCACCTCTACATTGGCATTTGCCAGGCTAACCTGGGTAAGTGGCAGGAGGCTGTAGATGCACTTGAAGACTTTAGCGGTTGCGACGACCAAATGATTACCCCCGCTGCTGAAGGAGCACTGGGCAATGCCTATGCCAATCTGAATCAGCTTGACAAGGCTGTGGAGCATCTTAAGAAGGCTGCCAAGATGGCCGACAATAACTCTCTGTCACCCACATTCCTCATTCAGGCTGGTGAGATTCTCGAGAGCCAGGGTAACAAGGCTGAGGCTTTGAAACTCTATCAGGAGGTTAAGGAGAAGTACTTTAACTCTATGCAGTATCAGACCATCGACGCTTATATTGAGCGCGTGAGCGAGTGATAATATAAAACTATTTTTCGTGGCTACTAAAAATCTCTCTGAATACAATTTAGAGGCCGTACCTGATGCCTCAAACATGATATTCGGTATTGTTGTCGCCGAGTGGAACCCTGATATTACTGGGGCGCTGCTCGACGGCTGCGTTTCTACCCTGGAACGTCATGGCGCACTTCCTGAGAATATACATGTGAAGACTGTGCCTGGTTCTTTCGAACTCATCTATGGTGCACGTCAGATGACCCTCAACGATGGCTATGACGCCGTAATCATTCTGGGCAGTGTGATACGTGGCGAGACTCCACATTTCGACTATATCTGTCAGGGCGTTACAGCAGGCATAGCCCGTCTTAATGTCACCAGCAACATTCCTGTTGTTTATGGATTGCTTACTACCGACAATCTGCAGCAGGCACAAGACCGTGCCGGCGGACGGCTGGGAAATAAGGGCGACGAATGTGCTGTGGTGGCCATTAAGATGGCAAAGTTCTAAAGGTAGAAACTATGCTGCAAAGAGTCTGGAAGGAAATCAGAAAATTTAAGGAAATTCTCCTTGAAGAATATAATGGCATTGCGAAAGTCACCATCAACAGGCCGCGCTATCGCAATGCCTTTACTCCGTTGACTACGCTGGAACTGAGTCAGGCTTTTGCCCTGGTGCGCGAGATGCAGCACATTCGTGTTGTGTTGCTGACAGGACAGATGTCCGAAGTGCCAGAGGGAAAGAGCATTGACGATGTTAAGCATGCCTTCTGCTCGGGAGGCGATATGCATGTTAAGGGACGTGGAGGCTACATCGATGATGGAGGAGTGCCCAGACTGTCAGTGCTCGACGTGCAGATGCAGATACGCCGCTTGCCCAAGCCAGTGATAGCTATGGTGAATGGCTATGCCATCGGTGGGGGACACGTGCTGCATTTGGTATGCGACTTGACGATAGCGTCTGAAAATGCGGTTTTCGGACAGACAGGTCCCAAGGTGGGCTCGTTTGATGCCGGATTCGGCAGCAGCTATCTGGCTCGTATTGTGGGACAAAAGAAAGCCCGCGAGATTTGGTTTCTCTGTCGTCAGTATTCGGCTCAGGAAGCCTTGCAGATGGGACTTGTCAACAAGGTTGTGCCCCTCAGCAGACTGGAAGACGAGTGTGTTTTGTGGGCAGAAGAGATGATGCAGCATTCGCCTATAGCACTTAGGATGATAAAGGCTGGCCTTAATGCTGAACTTGACGGTCAGGCAGGCATACAGGAACTGGCAGGAGACGCCACGATGCTCTATTATTTCCTGGATGAGGCGCAGGAGGGCGGACGAGCATTCCTTGAGAAGCGAAAACCCGACTTCGACAAATTCCCACAGGTTCCATAAAACCTATTTAACTCAATTACTCAATCAATAATCCAAACTAAAATTATAAAAAAACTATGACTAACATTCTAACTACCACTAAATGTTTTTTACTCGCAGGGTTGACGGCCATGTTGCTGTCGGTTGGTAATGCAACAGCCCAGAATGCTTCACAGCCTAAAGGCGATGAGTGGCATGATATGGAAGTGAATCAGGTTAACCGCTTGCCGATGCATACCGATTTCTTCGGATATGAGTGCTGCAATAAGGCTCTGGCTGGTGACAAGACCCATTCACAGCGTTTCCTCTCACTACATGGCGACTGGCGCTTCAACTGGGTGGCTAATGCAGATGAACGTCCCGACAATTTCTGGCAGCCACAATTCGACGATCATGAGTGGGCTATGATGCCTGTGCCTGGATTATGGGAACTCAATGGCTATGGCGATCCGGAATACGTGAATATCGGTTACGCATGGCGCGGACATTTTGAGAATAATCCGCCAGAAGTGCCTGTTAAAGACAACCATGTGGGCTCGTATCGCCGCAGAATATCGCTGCCTGCCGACTGGGACAGACAGCAGGTGATAGCTCACTTTGGTTCTGTGACCTCTTGTATCTATCTGTGGGTCAACGGACACTATGTAGGTTACACAGAAGACTCTAAGGTGGCTGCCGAATTTGACATCACTCCTTACGTGAAGCAGGGTGAGAATCTGATAGCATTCCAGATTTTCCGCTGGTGCGACGGCTCATATTGTGAAGACCAGGACTTCTGGCGTCTCAGCGGTGTGGCACGTGACAGTTACCTCTATTGTCGCGACAAGGATAGTCATATTGATGACCTGCGCCTTACAGCCGGACTCACTGATGACATGACCGAAGGCACACTGCATATTGATGCCGCTGTGACAGGCAGCATCACTCCTGAATACGTGCTCATGGATGCTAATGGCCGTGAAGTGGCACGTACTACCGACAGCGATATTACGGTAAAGGATGTGAAGGCATGGAGTGCCGAGGTTCCTTATCTATATACATTGCTTGTAAAAACGCCATCCGAGAGCATAGCCAAAAAGGTGGGATTCCGCAGGGTGGAGATAAAGAATGCCCAGTTGCTCGTCAATGGTCAGCCTATATATATAAAAGGTGTGAACCGCCACGAGATTGACCCTGATGGTGGATATGTGATGAGCCGCGAGCGCATGGTAGCAGACATACGGGTGATGAAGCAGTTCAATATAAATGCCGTGCGCACATGCCATTATCCCGACGATCCCGTCTGGTATGACCTTTGCGACGAAATGGGTATCTATGTCTGTGCCGAGGCCAATCAAGAGAGTCATGGCATGGGCTATCATGATACGTCGATGGCCAAAACTCAGCTCTTTGCCAAACAGATACTTGAGCGTAACCAGCATAATGTCAGCGTGAATTTCAATCATCCGAGCATCATTATATGGAGTCTGGGCAACGAGACTGTCAATGGTCCCAATTTCACAGCCGCCTTCCAGTGGATACGCTCGCAGGATACAAGCCGCCCCATCCAGTATGAACAGGCACATAACGGTGATAATACTGATATCTTCTGTCCTATGTATATGTCGCAGGCCGACTGTGAACGCTATGCCTCGAATGAATCAAGTCCTAAACCATTGATACAGTGTGAGTATTCGCATGCCATGGGCAACAGCGGTGGCGGATTCAAGGAATACTGGGATCTGGTGCGTCGCTATCCTAAGTACCAAGGCGGATTTATATGGGACTTTGCCGACCAGGCTCTTAATGGGCGGGACGCCAAAGGACGCCATATATATACCTACGGCGGTGACTACAACAATTACGATGCGTCGGATAATAATTTCAACTGCAACGGAGTCTTTGCTCCCGACCGTACTCCTAATCCCCATGCCTATGAGACAGGATACTACTATCAGAATATCTGGACTCGCCCCGTTGACATAAACAAAGGAGAGATAGAAGTGCGCAATGAGAATTTCTTCCGTGACCTGTCTAACTACGAACTGGTATGGCAATTACAGACCGACGGACGTGTGGCGCAGAAGGGAAAGATAGAAGACCTCGACTTAGCACCCCAGGCAACAAAAGTGTTGACGTTGCCCTATAATATCAACGACGTAAAGGGCGACGTGATGCTCAATATCGACTTCCGTCTGAAGAGTGCAGAACCTCTGTTGGAGGCTGGTAGAATCATAGCTACAGCACAGTGGCCAATCAGCGAGACGGTTTGCACTGCAGCAACATGCAAAGGCAAGGCTAAGGTGAAAGCCACCGCTAGCCAGATAACACTCAGTGGCAAAAACTGCTATGCATCATTTGACAGACAGACGGGATTCCTTACCGCTTACCGAGCAGGAGGACGCTCGCTGTTGGGGGACAATGGTAAGTTGATACCACAGTTCTGGCGTGCAGTGACCGACAACGACATGGGTGCCCGCTTGCAGCACAGGAAGGCTGTGTGGCGTAATCCGGAGATAAAACTTGCATCATTCAACTATGATAAGAACGGACTGGTGACTGCTGTTTATGAAATGCCGCAGGCTAAGGCTACCTTGACGCTGACCTACCAGATGGATAATGACGGAGTACTGAATGTGACAGAAAGCATGGTCACGACTCCGGGAGCAGAAGTGGAGGGACCGCTGCGATATGGCATGGTGATGCAACTGCCAAAGGATTTGGCCACATCATGTTACTATGGCCGCGGACCTGTTGAGAACTATGCTGACCGCAAGTTGTCGCAGCGTATCGGTATATATCGTCAGACTGCTCAGGAGCAGTTCTATCCATACATCCGACCACAAGAGACCGGTACACATACTGACATACGCTGGTGGCAGCAGACTGACGGCAGCGGCAACGGATTCACCGTTACGGCTGATGGAACATTCTCGGCAAGCGCATTGCACTATGACGTTGCTACCCTCGACGAGGGTGACTATAAGCGCCAGCGCCATGTGCAGCAGCTGACGGAGTCGCCTTATGTCAATCTCTCCATCGACTGTATGCATGCTGGGGTAGGCGGTATCGACAGCTGGGGTGGCAATGCCGAGGCTCTCACTCCTTACCGTATTCCTTATGCTGACCGAACATTCCACTTCTCTATTAAGCCTATCAGCAGGAAATGAAGATTTCAATAGAGGAGAGAATACTGCATTTCAAGCAGCCTGCCGGAACCAGTCGTGGAGTATATACAGAGCGAAGAATATGGTTGCTTAATGCCAGTGAGGGCAATGCCACTGGGGTTGGGGAGTGTGCTCCGCTGCCCCAACTTTCATGCGACGACCTGCCAGGCTACGGCCATGTGTTGCGCCGTTTCTGCGATGAAGTGGAAAAGACGGGTGAAATACCATACGACTCACTGCGCGACTACCCTTCCATGCTGTTCGGTCTTGAGACGGCATTACTCAGTCTGAAGAGACAGAATACAGAAAATGGTAGCCGACATCCGATATTGTTTGATACGGCATTCTGTCGTGGCGAGGCAGGCATCCCCATTAACGGTCTTATATGGATGGGAACATTCGACGAGATGAGCCGTCGCATAGAAGATAAACTCGAACAGGGATTCCGCTGTGTAAAACTGAAGATAGGAGCAATTGACTTTGACTCTGAGATTCTTTTACTGAAGAAGATACGTCAGCGCTTCGGACCGCGTGACGTAGAACTTCGTGTGGATGCCAATGGCGCCTTTGGCTTCGACGAGGCTCTGTATAAACTTGAACTGCTTTCGCAGTATGCCCTCCACAGCATAGAGCAACCAATACCTGCCAGACAATGGGCTAATATGGCAGAACTCTGCCGTGAATCGCCTTTGCCCATTGCTCTTGACGAAGAACTTATCGGAATAAACGATCCAGACCAAAAACGGCAAATGCTCAATATTATCCGTCCGGCATACATTATCTTGAAACCTTCACTGCATGGTGGTATGGCTGGGTGTCGTGAGTGGATAGATACAGCACGCGATATGCGTATTAAGTCGTGGATAACATCGGCACTTGAAAGCAATGTCGGACTGAATGCCATTGCCGGATTTGCCAGTTCTGTATATGGAGACGACATCACCATGCCTCAGGGTTTAGGTACAGGTCTCTTATTTACTGATAATATTCCCATGCCTCTGGAAATCAGAGGTGACAAGCTGTGGACGGTAACCAAGATACAATAACGATTGGCAGGGAGACAGATTGAGTCTTGATGAGTTCCTCGAAGAGTGGAATAACTCTTCAGACAGTGTGCTGGTACATACCAGCGGTTCTACGGGACAGCCAAAGGCTATGCTGGCCGAGAAGCACCGCATGGAAGCCTCGGCCCGCATTACATGCCGTTTCCTAGGTCTTAGTGAGGGTGATACGGCTCTGCTCTGTCTGCCTCTCGACTATATTGCAGGAAAGATGATGGTGGTTAGGGCTTTGACGTGTGGGCTTCAATTGGTTTCTGTACCTCCCTTTGGTCATCCTTTGGCAGGAGTCAGTTCTCAATTATCTTTTGCAGCAATGGTTCCGCTGCAAGTGTATAATTCATTGCAAGTGCCAGCAGAGAGGGAAACCCTTCGCAGAATCCGTCATCTCATCATAGGCGGTGGAGCAATAGATGCAGCACTGGCCTCGGAATTAGTCAACTTTCCGAATCATATCTGGTCAACCTATGGCATGACGGAAACCCTGTCGCACATAGCCTTGCGCAAAATAAACGGAGTCGATGCCAGCGAGTGGTACAAGCCGTTTGAGGGCGTCTCACTCTCTCTCTCAAGTGAGAACTGTCTTGTAATTGATGCCCCGGCAGTCTGTGGGAGTAGGTTGGTGACCAATGACATAGCAGAACTGCAACCCGATGGCCGTTTCCGTATTCTCGGACGCAAGGACAACGTTATCTGTTCTGGTGGTGTTAAGATACAGATAGAGGAGGTGGAAGCTCTGCTCCGCCAACATATTTCAATTCCCTTTGTTGTCACTAAAGTACCAGACGTGCGATTGGGGCAGCAGATGGTGATACTCTTAGAATCTGCCGATACGACAAACCTGTATGACCTTTGCCGAAATGTGTTGCCGCAGTATTGGCAGCCACGCAGAATCATCAGCGTGGATAGCTTGCCGATGACAGCTACAGGCAAGCCTGCACGGGCAGAAGCTGAGCGCATAGCCACGAAGCATATAGAAAAGGTGTGCCATTAAAAGTGTTAAAAAGAATAACATTGCCCTTCTTATCGTTTATTTTTGTTACCTTTGCAGCAGTGAATGATGAATAATCTTATAATGCAGTTATGAAACCAACGTTATTTCTTTTGGCGGCAGGAATGGGTAGCCGCTATGGCGGGCTGAAGCAGCTCGATGGTCTGGGTCCAAATGGTGAGACCATAATGGACTATAGTATATATGACGCAATACAGGCTGGTTTTGGTAAAATCGTTTGGGTTATCCGTAAGGACTTCGAGGAGCAGTTCCGTACCCAGATTCTTTCAAAATACGAGGGAAAGGTGCAGTGTGAACTTTGCTTCCAGGCTCTTGATGCACTGCCTGAAGGCTTCAAAGTGCCTGAGGGACGCCAAAAGCCATGGGGCACTAATCATGCTGTTCTCATGGGTAAGGATGTTATCAAGGAGCCTTTCTGCGTCATCAACTGCGATGATTTCTATGGCCGTGATGCTTTCATGCAGATAGGACGTTACCTGAGCAATCTGCCTGAGGGCACGCGCAATCAGTATGCCATGGTGGGCTTCCGCGTGTGCAATACGCTGAGCGAGAATGGCAGTGTTGCTCGTGGCGTATGTGCTTACAATGACAAGCGCCACCTTACCGACGTTGTCGAGCGCACTGAGATTTTGCGCATCGATGGTGTAATCAAATATAAGGATGAAAAGGGCGAGTGGCAGCCGCTTGAGGAGAACGTTCCTGTAAGTATGAATATGTGGGGCTTTACTCCAGACTATTTTGAGTATTCAGAGTCTTACTTCAAAGAGTTCCTCAGCGATCCGAAGAATATGGAGAATCTGAAGGCAGAGTTCTTTATTCCGCTTATGGTTAATAAACTCATCAACGACGGTACTGCTACCTGCGAGGTGCTCGACACTACCAGTAAGTGGTTCGGTGTGACTTATGCTGCCGATCGTGACGATACTGTTAGTCGTATTAAGAAACTGGTTGACGAAGGTATTTATCCAAGCAAACTTTTTTAAGGATGTTGAATAATATCATGACCGATGGGGAGTGTAGACTACTGCGCTCCCTCATCGATGATGCAGAGAATATCGTTCTCTGCTGCCATACCAGTCCAGATGGTGATGCGTTAGGCTCCATGTTGGGGTGGGCAGAATTGTTGCGCACACAGGGTAAGGAAGCGCTGATGGTGGTTCCTGACCAGTATCCCGACTATTTGCAATGGATGCCTAATACCGAGAAAATTGTGCGTTATGACAAACGTAAGGACTTTGTTGATACCGTACTGAAAATTGCTGATCTCGTATTCTGTCTCGACTTTAATACCCTGTCACGCACAGACTCTATGGAGGAGTCACTTAAAGCATCGCCTGCCAAGAAGGTGCTCATTGACCATCATCTCGACCCAGACGTTGATGCAGTTCTATGCATCTCGCATCCCGATATGTCGTCAACGTGTGAACTGGTGTTTAGAATAGTATGGCAGATGGGAATATACGAAATGCAAGGCAAGCATTTTGCGGGTCCGATTTACTGCGGTATGATGACCGACACAGGAGGCTTCACGTTTAACTCTACTAATCCTGAGATATTTTTCATTATCAGTCAACTGCTCACCAAGCATATCAACAAAGATAAGATATATCGCTGTGTATATAATAACTACAGCGAACACAGGCTTCGCATGGTGGGACATGTGCTATGCAATTGCTTGGTGGTTGACAATAATAATCATGTGGCGTACTACACGCTCAGCCGGAAGGATATGAAGAGATTCCACTTCGTTAAGGGAGATGCAGAGGGATTGGTGAATATGCCATTGCAGATAAAAGGCCTGAAACTAAGTATCTCGCTGCGTGAAGATTCTGAGCGCGACAATCTTATTTGGGTGTCATTAAGATCTGTTGATGATTTCCCATGTAACAAGATGGCAGAGCTGTTCTTTGGCGGCGGCGGTCACCTGAATGCATCTGGCGGTAGGGTCAATGGTACAATGGAAGAAGCCGTGGAAACCGTGAAGAAGGCCATTGCTGCCTTCGAAAGTAAGTTAAAAGGTTAAAAAGTTGAAAGGCGGCAGCAAATTCTTCACTCATCACTCTTCACTCTTTACTTAATTTCGTACCTTTGCGGCCGAATAATAGCATATCGAAAAGATGAAAAGACTGATTTATCCGATAATAGCGCTGCTTGGCGTGATATTATATGCCAGTTGCGAGAATTATGAGACATACGGCGACAAGAAAGAGAAGGAGCGTGATGCTATCAGCAAGTATATCAGTGAGCATGGCATCAACGTGATTAGTGAAGCCGTTTTCGAGGCTCAAGGCCAAACTACCGATACAGTAGACAACCAGTATGTCAAACTTGACCGTACAGGGGTTTACATGCAGATAGTACGTAAAGGCTGCGGCAATAAGCTGGAGGAGAATAAAGTTGTCAATCTGCTGTGCCGATTCCTGGAATACAACATCATGGAAGATTCTGTGCTGCTGTGCAATAGCCGGACCTATTATCTTTATAACAGTTCTACAGGTAGCTTTATTGATGCTTCTGCATACATCGACAAGATGAGCGTAAAGCGGTCTGGAACCACACTTACGGCATCATTCATCAGCGGATTGATGATGATGTATCACTCGTCGTCTTCATCTGTTCCTTCCGGATGGCTCGTGCCACTGAACTATGTTAATGTGGGACGACCAGAGAAGGAAGGTGATGAGATTGCCAAGGTGCGCCTGATTGTTCCTCACTCTCAGGGTACTGCCGAAGCCTCGTCGAGCGTCTATCCGTGCTATTACGAGATAACATACGTGAGAGAAAAATAATTCAATACTCAAAATATGACACTTATTAAATCTATTTCGGGCATCCGCGGCACTATTGGCGGACGCACGGGCGATACACTTAACCCATTAGACATTGTAAAGTTTACTACGGCATATGCCACATTCATTCCTCGCAAGTCGGGCATGATAGTTGTGGGACGTGACGGCCGTATTTCGGGCCCAATGGTTCGTGACGTTGTTTGCGGCACGCTGGTTGGCATGGGATTTGACGTTATCGACATAGGTTATGCCTCAACACCAACCACAGAGTTGGCTGTTCGCATGAGCGGGGCCGACGGTGGTATTATCATCACAGCATCGCATAATCCACGCCAATGGAATGCACTGAAACTGCTCAACAGCGAGGGCGAATTCCTGACTGCTGCTGACGGAAGTGAGGTGCTGCGTCTGGCTGAAGCCGAAGACTTCAACTATGCAGATGTTGATCACCTCGGACATGTTACTGTTGACAACTCATTCGACGATCGTCATATTCAGTCGGTGCTCGATCTTAAACTGGTAGATGCTGAGGCTATCCGCAAGGCTCGCTTCACGGTCTGCGTTGACAGCATCAACAGTGTAGGCGGTATCATTCTGCCAAAACTGCTTGAGCGCTTAGGAGTGGGATATAAGTTCCTGAATGCTGATGTGACGGGCGACTTTGCCCATAATCCAGAGCCATTGGAAAAGAACCTGACTGGCATCATGGACGAGATGCGCACAGGTCGCTACGACCTTGGCATTGTCGTTGACCCTGATGTTGATCGACTGGCTTTTATCTGTGAGGACGGCAAGATGTTTGGCGAGGAATACACACTGGTGTCAGTCGCTGACTACGTATTGTCTGCCACCTCGGAAACTGCAGGTGGAGCTTATACTGTTTCCAACCTGAGTTCTACCCGTGCTCTGCGCGATGTGACCGAAAAACATGGTGGTCACTATTCTGCAGCTGCTGTTGGCGAGGTAAATGTCACTACTAAGATGAAGGAAGTCGGTGCTGTCATCGGCGGTGAAGGCAATGGTGGAGTCATCTATCCTGAAAGCCACTACGGCCGTGACGCTTTGGTAGGTATCGCTCTTTTCCTGACCTCGCTGGCCAAGAAGGGCTGCAAGGTCAGTGAGTTGCGCAAGCAGTTCCCCGACTATCAGATTGCCAAAAACCGTATTGACCTGACTCCGCAGACTGATGTAGATGCAATTCTTGTCCGCGTAAAGGAAATGTTTGCAAAGGATCCAAGTGCACAGGTTAACGATATCGATGGTGTAAAGATTGATTTCCCCGACCGCTGGGTGCACCTGCGCAAATCGAATACAGAGCCAATTATCCGCGTCTATAGCGAGGCTGCCACAATGGAGGCCGCCGATGAGCTGGGTAAGCGCCTGATGCAGGTGGTTTACGATATGCAATAAGAGTTAGAAGTTAACGCCTGCCGTAAGGAATAATGCTTGGTTGTGAGCGGTGTTGAAATCGTCCTTGTTGATATTTGCAAGGCCGATGTCAACACCGGCTTCAATATATAGCATCTGATAGGCCAAGCCGCACCCCAGGCGCAGTCCCCCGTCGAAATGGTTGAAGGTGTCATAGACCGATTCCGAACGGCGCATGTCGTAGTCCTTGATCTGACCTGCGACACCCAGTGCCAGGTATCCGCCAAGGAAGGGCTGCACGCTGACGTCGCCGGCAGCAATGTCGTATTTGATGGTGACGGGCAGCTCCAAGTATCCCAGGCGATACTTGACACGGTCGCCGCCCGACCTGGCACTGCCGCCCTTTTCGGAGTAGGCCAGTCCCGTCTCCAGCCACACGGGTGAGTAGCGCGACAGCTGGGTGCCGACGATGCCGGCCACATACAACCCTCCGTAGCTGTCGGTGTCGAGACTGACATCTTCACTGCTGATCGAGCTCAGGTTGCCGCCAATACGCAGGCCGTAGTAGCTGCCTTTATAGCCCGGGGCGTACGGGTGGTGACGGTCATTGCGCTGAGGGGCATAGCTGCTGCGCCCCGGAGCCGGTCTGCGATATGTCTGTGCTGTTGCGGGAATGGCCAACATGATGACCAAGGCCCAAAGAATTGTCTTTTTCATCTTCATACTGTTTTATAGGTTTGACGATGCAAAGATAAAGCCAAAAGAGGAGAAAACAATAAGGGAAAATCCTAAACAACAGAGGATTTTCCCTAATTGTCAATCAGAAGTCTCGCAGGTGCTATCGGCTCAACCTCTTATTGCAGCAATTAGAGCATTCTATGGTAAATTCCAAACATATTATGCGATTTAACTATATATTTAACATT
>CAMHLV010000046.1 GCA_946186115.1 uncultured Prevotella sp.
TTTACAAGCTTTTTTCGTAACTTTGCGATAAAATCACGAAGATACTCCGTCTCGGAAATAAAAAGAAAAGCTCGCTTTCCTTTTGTATTTCTCTCGACTTTTCGTATCTTTGCAGCAAAATATGTAATATTATAATAAGGTATGAATATAATAGAACGATTTCTGAACTATACGAAGTTCGATACACAGTCGGCGGAAGACAGCCAGACTGTGCCAAGTACAGCTAAACAACTAGTGTTTGCAGAATATCTGAAAAATGAATTGGAGCATGAAGGCTTTGACGATGTGGAACTGGATGACAAAGGATATATCTATGCCACGCTGAAGTCAAACCTGAAGAAGTCGGACAGCAATGGCGCCGAGAAAGTTCCTACTATTGGATTCATCTCACACTATGACACCAGTCCCGACTGCTCGGGAGCAGGAGTTAACGCCCAGATCCTAAACAACTACGACGGCAGCGACATCACGCTGAGTGAGGGTATTGTGAGCTCTCCCAAGAAATTTCCAGAACTGCTGCAACATATTGGCGAGGACCTCATTGTGACTGATGGACACACTCTGCTTGGTGCCGACGACAAGGCTGGCATAGCAGAGATTGTGCAGGCCATGATATATCTGCAGGAGCACAAGGAGATAAAGCACGGAAAAATCCGTATTGCCTTTAACCCTGATGAGGAGATTGGCATGGGTGCGCACCACTTCGACGTAGAGAAATTCGGATGCGACTGGGCATATACCATGGATGGTGGCGATGTTGGAGAACTGGAGTTTGAGAACTTCAACGCAGCATCGGCAAAAGTCAGCATCAAGGGTGTGAGCGTTCATCCGGGATATGCCAAGGGCAAAATGATTAATGCCAATGCTCTCGCTGCTGAATTTGCAGCTATGTTGCCTGCCGACGAGACTCCTGAGACAACAGAGGGATACCAGGGCTTCTATCATCTGCTGAGCATCAACTCGAACATAGAACAGGCTAAACTGAGTTACATCATCCGCGACCACGACCGTGACAAGTTTGAGGCCCGCAAGCGCTTTGTTCAGCGCTGTGCCGAACAGATGAACGAGAAATACGGTGAAGGTGCGGTGGAGGCTGTGGTGAGCGACCAGTATTACAATATGAAAGAGAAGATTGACAGCCAGATGCACGTGATAGACCTGGTGCTGAAGGCCATGCAGGAGACTGGTGTCGCTCCCAAGGTGCGCCCCATCCGTGGAGGCACAGACGGTGCCCAGCTGTCGTTCCGCGGACTCCCCTGCCCTAACATCTTTGCCGGTGGCGTGAATTTCCACGGTCCTTACGAGTTTGTTAGTATCCAGTCGATGGAGAAAGCCATGCAGGTGATAGTAAAGATTTGCGAACTTACTGCCAAATACACTGACTAATGGCTGAACTACCGGCACTTATCAACGACCTTGCCCTGATATTAATCTCGGCAGGAATAGTAACTCTGATATTCAAACGACTGAAGCAGCCGCTGGTATTAGGTTATATCGTGGCGGGATTCCTGGTAAGTCCACACCTGTCGCTTACGGCATCGGTGGCTGATACTGCCAACATTCACCTTTGGGCTGATATTGGTGTGATGTTCTTGCTGTTCTCTCTGGGATTAGACTTTTCGTTCAAGAAGATATTGAAGATGGGTGCTTCGCCCATTATATCTACCATTACCATTATATTCAGCATGTCGCTGTTGGGAGTGCTCGTAGGGCGTCTGTTCGGATGGAGCCGTATGGACTGCATCTTCCTGGGGGGAATGCTGGCCATGTCGTCGACAACCATCATATACAAGGCTTTCGATGACTTGGGACTCAGACAGCAGCAGTTTGCTGGATTGGTGATGTCGGTGCTGATACTGGAAGATATTCTGGCCATTGTAATGATGGTTATGCTAAGTGCTGTGGCCAGCGGCAACAATCCAGACGGCGGACAGATGCTTGGCAGCATAGTAAAGATAGGCTTCTTCCTCGTGCTATGGCTTGTCGTTGGTATCTTTGCCGTGCCTGTGTTTCTACGCAAAGTGCGCAAGCTGATAAACAACGAGGTGCTGCTTATAGTGTCGCTCGGCCTATGCTGTGCAATGGCTGTATTATCTACGAAAGTGGGTTTCTCGTCGGCCTTCGGCGCCTTCATCATGGGCAGCATCCTTGCCGAGACTATCGAGGCTGAGCGCATAGAGAAGCTGGTGGAACCGGTAAAAAACCTGTTCGGAGCAATATTCTTCGTGTCAGTAGGCATGCTGGTAGATCCGGTAATAATAATAGACTATGCTCTGCCAATAGCTCTCCTTGTGCTCACCATTATTATAGGTCAATGCGTGTTCGGCTCTATTGCCTTCATGCTCGGTGGCGAGTCGCTGAAATCGGCCATGCGATGCGGTTTCTCCATGGCTCAGATTGGTGAGTTCTCGTTTATTATTGCATCTCTTGGTCTCTCGCTGGGTGTTATCAGCGATTTCCTATATCCTGTGGTTGTAGCCGTATCTGTGATTACCACGTTTCTCACTCCTTATATGATACGTCTTGCCATACCGGCATACAACAGCCTGGAACACAGGTTGCCAAACAAAATCATCAGATCGCTCAACCATCTTACGATGAGTCATCCCAACACCACTGAGCAAAGCAAGTGGAAGAAATTGCTCATGCAGATGGGAGTGAACACGCTGATATACTCGATATTGACGTCGGCAACGATAGCCATGATGTTTACCTTCGTGCTGCCATTGACGCGAAAAATGCTTCCGGGATGGGAGCTGCACTGGTATGCCAATGCCATAACCGGTGTGCTGACAGTACTGCTGATATCTCCATTCTTGCGTGCCATGGTTATGAAGAAGAACCGCAGCGAGGAGTGGAAAGCGCTGTGGGAGGAGAGCAACAGAAACAGGCTGCCACTGCTGTTTACTATATTGGTACGCGTGGTGATTGCAGTAGCATTCATCTTTTACATCTGTAACTTCCTGAGCCGTTTTACCAACGCGGTAATGATTACAATCGGACTTATTGCCGTTGCACTGATGGTGTTGTCGCGCTCTGTGAAACACCGCAGTATAAAGCTTGAGCGACTCTTTATACTCAACCTGAGATCACGCGACATAGCTGCACAGGTGCATGGCAAGAAGCGCCCTCTCTATGAAGGCAAGCTGCTTGACCGTGACGTGCATATTGCCGACTTTGACGTGCCCATGAATTCGCAGTGGATGGGAAGAACACTGATGCAGCTTGATCTGGGAAAGAAATACGGAGTACACATCAGCAGTATTCTGCGTGCTAACAACCGCCTGAACATTCCCGACGGCAACTACATCATCTTCCCTGGCGACAAACTGCAGGTAATAGGCAGCGACGATCAGTTGAGCAAATTCCGTCATGCCATTGAAACCGAGATTCTCGGCGACGACCTGCTGCTCGAACAGAGAGAGATGAAACTGCGCCAGCTCATTATTAGCAGCGAGAGTCCGTTTGTTGACAAGACTCTTAAGGAAAGCGGCATACGCGATCTCTACAGCTGCATGGTAGTGGGTTTGGAGGAAGGTAAGGAGAATCTCTCGCCTGTTCATCCGAACCGTCGTTTCCAAGAGGGCGACATTATCTGGATTGTAGGAGAACAGGAAGCCCTCGACGCATTGATTAATTCCTAATCAATACCACTGTACGGAATTGGAATAGCTGCTGCGCTTATCGTATTTCAAAGCATCGGTAAGTGTGGCAGCATTGCAGCGGAACGAGAAGTTGTAACTGGTGTAGGGAGCAAGAACCACAGAGCACGACATGTTGAAGCAGTGGAGATCGCGCGACAGCGAAGCTGTTGTCATTGAGATCTTATTGTTCTCGAAGTCGTATCCCGACGAGAAACTGATGTTCCAACCGTCAGACAGTCGGATGTTTCCGCTGAAGTTCAGGTTTTGAGTGAACTTATAAGGATAGCGCATCCTGTCGTAATTGAATGAACCGGCAGTGTTCTCGCGCATGGTGATACCGTAAGAGATGCTAAGCGACCAGGGCAGCGAGAACAGCATATATCCATCCTCGTCAGTCTCTGCCATTCCGGCATTCTCTTTCTTAGCGCCATGTTTGCCTGCCTCCATATCCTCGTCGAGGTTGGTCTCTACTCCTGTGTCGTACTCATCGTCCTTCGACTTGTTGTCGCGGTCTTTCTTCTTGGTGCGCTTTTCACCACGCAGCCATTTTAGGATGTCGGATACCTTCTCGTTGCTCAACGTGTATGACAGGTTTTGCGACATGCCTTGGAATCGTCCGAAGCGTCCCTTGCTATATTCGGTGTGGGTGCCGATATATGGTGTGGCACCGACGGAGTCGGCTTCGTAGGCATAAGTGGCAAAGTCGGCTTTCAAATTGAATGTATAGCTCTTGGTGAGCTTCAGTCGCAAGTTGGTTGACAAGTCGCTCCAGGGGCGCTGCTCGGCAGCCATGTTATACGACATTGATGCAGAGAGATCGTCGATAATACTCACTTTCTTGAATCCTGTGGAGTCGTCGTCAGACTTCAGCTTCATCTCGATGTTGTTTGAAATGCTAAGTCCGATGCTTCCGCGCTTACCCTGACTTACACCGCCTCCGTAGAGAGCTCCATTGTAAGGATTATACTTCTCTATTGTCACATTGCCTTCAGCATCTGTCTTCTGATAGGTATCCCAGAAGCCGTAACTCTCGGAACTGAAGTCGGGCTTGTACTGGAACGACAGAGAGGGCTTCAGCACATGGCGGATAGCCTGAATCTTCTCGCCGAACAGCTTGCGGTTGGGGATAAAGAAACCGTAGAGCGTTGTAGAGGCTGACAGGTTCATGTCCCAATCGTAAACATTGTAGAAGCCTTGCAGAGTGTCGGTCACTTCCTTCTGGCTCTCAGTGTCCCACGACTTGCTCTGCTTCTGCGTGTACATGCGGTCGGTAAAGTTGAAGCGCGGGGTGATATTAATGTAGTTGAACAGCGAGAAATTAGCGTCGATGGGAATCTTGTGCTGCATGGCATTGCGCCAGTCACGCGTAAGACTCGAACTCATCAGCTTGTCTTCCTTAGTGTCGATAGAATTACTCAGGTTACCGGTGTAAGCCATAGAGATCTTCTCATACCAGCGCTCTTCGCCGGCCTGGTGCTTTCGACGGAACGGATAGAATCGCGTTACGTTGATAGAGAGGTCGGGCAACGTTAAGGAGATTGATGAGTCACGCATGTTCTGGTTGACGCTGAACGATGAACTGATGTCCATATTCAGGCTTGAGAACTTTGTGCTCCACGATACAGACGATGTTCGGGTGGACTGGGTAAGAGCCTGAGGATTGTACATCGATGTAAGGTTGTTGCGCTCATAGTTGGAAGTGGCGAAGTTCACACTGGCTGCCAGCGTGGAATACGGATTTGCCTTGGCATCCTGGCGATGGCTCCACTGAACCTTGAAACTCGTGGTCTTCGAGTAGTCGGGCATATTCTTATCGCCAGTGACTGAGTTCTGGTAACTGGCATGGAATGAACCGCTGAACTTATAGCGCTTACGATAGTTGGTGGCGGCAGAAATACCCCATGAACCTTTAGTATATATCTCACCGATAAGTTTCAAATCCATCTTGTCGCTGATGGCAAAGTAGTAGCCACCATCACGCAGATAGAAACCACGAGACGTCTCATCACCATAGGTAGGCATGATAAATCCGCTGGAATAGCTCTTGGTAAAGGGGAAGAAGCCATAGGGAATGGCAAGGGGCAGAGGCACGTCGGCAACAACCAGATAGGTTGGTCCGAACACCACGTCCTTACCTGGACGGACCTTGGCTCTCGACATGGCGAAATAGAAGTCGGGATGAGGCTGGTCGCATGTTGTATAGCGGCCATGATACAGGAACATTTCGCCGTTGGCCCCACGCTTCGACAATTGTGAGGTCATAAATCCGTCGTCCTGCTCAGTATATACATCGCTGATGATACCCTTCTTGGTCTTGAAATTGAAAGCCATGGTGTCACTCTCATACGAATCGGAGCCCATCTTGAATACAGGAGTACCGAATTTCTTGCCTGTCGTGTCGATAGCACCAGTGGCATGAACAAGGCTGGAATCCATGCTCATATAAATATTCTCACTCTCAAGGTCCATGTTCTCGTAGGTGACATGCGACTTGCCATAGAGGTAGGCACGCTTGGTCTCGCCTTCATAGACCATAGAGTCTTGGGCGGTATATTTCACGGGAGCATCAATACCGTTCTTGCGCATCCTGTTGAGGGAGTCGGCACGCAGCGAGTCGTCAATGAGCTTGTTGTGCATCCAGATGGCTTTCTGTATGGAGTCCATCAGAAGGGTGTCGGCAACAAGTTGATTAATGCTCGCCGTATCAGCAACGGCAGAATCACTCTTTACTGTATCTGTCAGGGCAGAATCGCGGTTGATAGTGTCAGCGGGAACGGAATCATTGTCACCTTTACCGTCTTGCGGCAGGCTCACAAAGGGCACTTCAGCCATCATGAAAACGATGGCGAAAAGCATCAAGAATATGAGTGTCTTTCTTCTCACGGCTGCAAAATTACAAATATTTTGTCGAATATCACCCGTCTTTTAGCCATTTAACGTAAATTATTACGAAAGTAGAACATTTACACCTTATATAATATAATAATACGGTTAAAAAACAAATAAAACGCCCAGATTGTTTTGTAGTTTCATATCTTTTTCGTACCTTTGCATCCGATTATCAGAAAACATGCTTCCTTCCGCGAAGCATTATATCCAAAGTTTTCATCAAATCCAACATCATTGAATCATTAACGAATATTGTATATTAATATGTACACAAAACAAGAATTAGAGAAGCTGTCTATTCCAGAACTCTTGGAAATAGCCAGCGAACTGGGCATCAAAGTTTCGCAGAACGATGAGTTCGAAACTGTAATCTATGCCATTTTAGACAAGGCAGCAGAAAATTCAGCTGCCGGTGTGCCCACACCAAAGCGCAAGCGCACTCGCATTGCCAAGGATAACAGCAAAGTTTACACTGTCAACGGAACAGACGGAGAGAATCTCGACTCCAGCACTGCTAAGAAGAGCACTAAGAAGCCTTCGCTGAGCGCTGTTATTGCAGAGGCAGCAGCAGCAGAAGCAGCAAATGCAGCAGAAGAGAGCACTGACAATGCAGACGCTACTACTGAAAAGCCACAGCCCGCAGAAGAGAAGCCAGCCCCCAAGAAGAGAGGACGCAAATCGAAGAAAGAACTCGAGGAACTTGCTGCTGCCGAAGAAGCCAAGAAGGCTGCCGAAGAAGCTAATGCAGCAACAGAAGAGGCTCCTGCTGCGAGTGAACCAGTAGAAGCAGCAGTCCCTGAGGCAGACAGCGTGCCTGAAGAGGCAATGAACAACAGTGAGGCAGAAGAGCTTAATGAGAATATGCTCAGCCAACTGCAGGAGAAGATGGCTCAGACTGCCAAGAACCAGCCAGAGATTATAGGTGAAGGAGTTTGGGAAGGCGACCCCGGCGACGGCACAGACTTTATTGCTGTGGTAGATCTGCCAATAGAAGACCAGGCAGCAATACCCACCGTTGACATTTTCGACCGCCCCATGACTCAGCAGTCGCAAGATCAGCAGGCCATTTCTCCACGACTGGAATATGGACGACAGAACGAAACATTCGACTTTGCCGACCTCATCACAGGTAACGGTGTACTCGAAATACTGCAAGACGGATATGGATTCCTACGCTCGAGCGACTACAACTACCTCTCGTCGCCTGACGACATCTACGTCAATCCACAGCAGATTAAGCGCTACTCGCTGAAGACTGGCGACGTGGTAGAGTGCACAGTGCGCCCACCGCACGACAATGAGAAATACTTCGCACTGTCGAACGTTACTACCATCAATGGCCGCCAGCCTCAAGAAGTTCGCGACCGCGTAGCTTTCGAGCATCTCACTCCCCTATTCCCTGACGAGAAGTTCACACTATGCGGCGACCCTGCCACCACCAACCCGTCGGTGCGCATAGTTGACCTGTTCTCGCCCATCGGTAAGGGACAGCGCGCACTCATCGTGGCCCAGCCAAAAACTGGTAAGACACTGCTCATGAAAGACATTGCAAATGCCATTGCAGCCAATCATCCCGAAGCATATATCATGATGCTCCTCATCGATGAGCGCCCAGAGGAGGTGACAGATATGGCACGCACTGTTAATGCAGAAGTTATTGCATCTACGTTTGACGAACCTGCCGACCGCCACGTCAAGATTGCAGGTATCGTGCTTGAGAAGGCAAAGCGCATGGTTGAGTGCGGTCATGATGTGGTAATATTCCTCGACTCCATCACACGTCTGGCCCGTGCCTACAACACAGTAGCCCCTGCCAGCGGAAAGGTACTTACTGGTGGTGTTGACGCCAACGCCCTGCAGAAGCCCAAGCGATTCTTCGGTGCTGCTCGTAACATAGAGGGAGGCGGCTCGCTGACTATCATTGCAACAGCCCTGACAGATACCGGTTCTAAGATGGACGAGGTGATATTCGAGGAATTCAAGGGTACTGGTAACTCAGAACTGCAGCTCGACCGCATGCTGGCCAACAAGCGAGTATTCCCTGCTGTCAACCTGGTACAGAGCTCGACACGCCGCGACGATCTGCTGCAAGACCAGACTACTCTCAACCGCATGTGGATTATCCGCAAGTTCATTGCCGAGATGAATCCTATCGAGGCCATGAGCACTGTGCGCGACCGACTCGTTCAAACTCACTCCAACGAGGAGTTCCTACTCTCTATGAACGGATAAACAGTTTTCAGAGTTTATATTTATATCGGTTCAAACCTATCTGGTTAGAGCCGATATTTTTTTATGATATATGCTTTTTTATATATCACAGTTGTGTAATTCGATTTTTTTGTGTAAGTTTGCACCATGAATGCTATGAGAGTCACTATATACGAGCATGCGGTGGATCTGCCAGAGCTTCCTGCAGACAACTACTTCCATAGCAAGCAGCTGATGGAACTCTGCGAACAGACTCCACGCCACAAGCCTCTGATGGCAGTAGCCTTGGGCGAAGACGGCCATGTGGAGGGACATCTGCTCTGCATCACACGCTATCGTATGTCGTGGTTCCCTCCTTACCTCTATACCCATGTCAGAGTATATGGCAACAACAAATGCAGCGCCGAACTCTTCGAAATGCTTATGCATGCCATCACAGAGCGACTAAGCAATAGAGTACTGTGGATAGAGGTCAGCAATCTGTCGGAGAAGATGTTTGCCTACCGACAGTTGCGCAAAATGGGATACTTCCCTGTTCGCTGGATGAGCATACACAATTCGCTGCACTCTCGCACGCCACAGGAACGTATCAGCAAGCGGCTGTTGAAACGCATTGAGAATGCCAAACGCCGCGGAGCAGTAACAAGAGAGGTGGAGAGTGAGGACGACTTCAAGGCTTTCTCGCGACTGCTGCACAAGCACAACTGGCTGAAGCCCAAGCGATTTATTCCCGACGACAAATTCTTCAGAGGGATGATGCAGGGCGGCCATAGCAGAATATTCATCACCACTGTTCACGACCGCGTGATAGGCTGTAGTGTATGTACCTACTCTGGCAGAGATGCCTATCTGTGGTATTCGGCTTCACTGAGAAAGAGCTATGCCACATACCATCCTAATGCCGTAACACTCTGGCATACCATCTGCGATGCACACAGCAGAGGCTGCGACCACATACGCTTTATGGACGTTGGACTGCCTTTCCGCCGAAGTCCGTATCGCGACTTCATACTGCGATTCGGAGGTAAGGAAGTGAGCACATACCGGTGGTTCCGCATATCAATACGATGGGTGAACCGGCTGGCATCATGGCTATGGAGAGAATGAAATGAGAACGACGAATATGAACATGAAGACTACAACGCTGATATTAATGCTGCTGACGGCTATTACTGCGAAAGCCGGCAACAGAGTATTTAACGACAACATCAAGTCGCTGACAAGCATAGTGAACGGCGACTGGCTGAACCGCCCTGTAATGGAACTCGGCAGCAGCGACAAACTCGTAATAGGATTTGACGAACTGTCGCACACATACCATCGTTTTGTATATAAGTTGGAACATTGTGAGCACGACTGGAGTCCGTCGGAAGAGATTTTCGAGAGTGACTGGCTGGAGGGATTCAACGGCAACCCCATCGAGGACTATCGCAACAGCATCAATACCACCGTGCTCTATACTCACTACGAACTGAAGATACCCAACGAGCTGTGCCGCCTGAAAATTAGCGGTAACTACCGGCTCACAGTATTCGACGAGGACAATGACGACGAAAAAGTGCTGGAAGTGGAATTCTATGTGGTGGAGCCGCTGGCCGCCATAGGACTTGAGGTAACCACCAACACAGACATCGACCATAACAGAAGCCACCAACAACTCTCGATGTCGGTGAACTACAACGAGCTGACAGTCACCAACAATGATGAGCAACTGCATACTGTTGTGATGCAGAACTGGGATGAAGACAAGGCACGCCGTGATGTTTCGCCGGATTTCATCACCACACGCGGATTGACGTGGAGTCACAACAAGAATCTGATTTTCGATGCTGGCAACGAATACCACAAGTTTGAAGTACTCGACGTGAGCCATACTACTATGGGACTGGACCGCATTGACTGGGACGGACAACACTACCAGGCATATCCCTTTGCCTCAACAGTACGGCGCAACTACCTCACTGATGTGGATGCCGACGGTGCTTTCTGCATACGGAATAGCGACCGCTATGAGATAGACTATACCTGTGACTACGTTTGGGTGAACTACGAGCTGCAAGCTCCTTATCAGGGAGATATATTTATAGACGGCCACTGGACTACCGATGCCGACAAAAACCACTACAGGATGACATACGATGAAGAACACAGCGCATATCACACAAAAATCATGCAGAAGCAAGGCTACTACTCATATCGATATGTTATGACAGACGGAAGCATTCCACCGTCAGAAGGCAGCTTCTATGAGACGGAAAACCGATATCAAGCAATGCTCTATTACAAGGAGTCAGGGGGAAGGACGTGGCGCTTGGTTGGCTACAGGGCATTGGAATTCCGATAGTCAGAAGGCGTACATCTGTACTGATGATAGAATGATGAAATAAGATAGTTGGGCGAGACAAAACGATAACGCTCGGCTAATTCCTCTACGCTAATATTTGTTTCTGTCAGCAGCTTTGCGACTTCTTGCAAGCGCAGACGACCTGCTAACTGGCGAGGACTCTTATAGAGATTTGCCGCAAGGAGTTCATAGAGTTTCTCCTTATTAACACCTGTAAGGTCGGCCAGTTTCTTCATATTAATACGACTATCCTTATTTTCATTGATGAAAGGCACTATCCTTAACATTGCCTCGACAAACTCTTTGTCTGACTCTTCTCTTACTCCAAAATATTCGGCAGGAGATACAGAATAAGGCGTAAGTACCTCACCCGTCAGACTGTCGCAACGATCGGCATAGCTCTTAATGCGCTTTAATAACTCTCCTTCTTCATTGTTTACCATGAGGCGCAGACGAGTGTTGCGGTAGAAATAGAAGAAATTGACAAGTGCCACAATCAACAGCAACAAAGCCAGAAGCAGATAGATGCCTGTGGAGCGCCACCAAGGCTGTTCAATATTTATTACCCAGACAAAGGGTTCCTGCGGCCAGTAGTCAGGAAGCATCGAAGCCTGCAACTCGATGGCGTACTTGCCTGGGGCAAGGCCGTGCAGCGGCAGATGCAGCAGACCGCGCGAATCGACGAGACCATCAGAGTTGGAGTAAGAAAGCAGGCGCCACTGATCATAGACACCCTTTACCCTTACCCTGTAATATGTCTGAATGGGACGTGCGTAATTAAGACCTGAGAAAGTCAGCGACAAGGAATTCTGGTTGTAGTTTACGCTCAATTCACCGACACGGGTTATGCTCCTCTTAAGTATCACCCTGCCATCATATTCCCGTCCTGCCTCTATACGCTGTCCGTTAACGAGGAGCCTTATCAGTTTGGGATACAATTTGATACGACTTATGGTGTCATTCTTAAACCTAGAAGGATCTAAGACGATAATATGGTCAATTGACTGCATCACCAGCCTACCGTCGGAGAGTTTCATGGCAGCGCCATCAATAAACGATTCATTGGGGACATTGTCGAAAGGAGTATAGGTCTCAATGTGCTTTTGAATCACATCTCCTTTTATGACAAGGTGAGAAATGCCATAACTGGTACTTGCCCACATATTATGATCGTCATCCTCTATGATGCTGCGAACCATATTGTTCATCAAGCCGTTGTGATTTGTATAGACAATGGCTTTCTTGCTATTAGGCTTGCGGAGTACAAGTCCATTATATGTGCCCTCCCATTGCCAGCCACGACTGTCAACATAGCGGAAATTGACATGACGAGGAAGAACGATATCCTGCAACGACTGAAGCTTGTCGTCCATCATCTTCTGAATATCTGCTATTGCGGGATCACCCAATCTGTATGACAGGAACGGCGAACTGACAGCCTTAGAGAAGAGCAGGCCGCGGCGCTCTGTGCCTATCCACATGCCGCCCTGACGGTCGAAGCACAACGTGTTGACATCAGTAACAAGACTACGGTCACGAGATAGTTTAAGCCCCTCATGGTGTTTCTTCATTCCCGTGACAAGTTCATACTCCCAATAGCCATACTCGGAAGCAATATATAGCACACCGTTGAAAATGGCCATATTGTTCAGATGATAGGGAGTATCCAACAGCCTTTGCCACTGTCGCTTAGCAACGTTGAAGCACAAGAGGACGCCACTCTCAGCACCGTTGCGAATCTGAAAAACACAATCACCGTCCATCAGCAATACCGATGAACTGGCATAATTGAGCGAGTCGCTATCGGTGAAAGCGGAAGTAGCAAACAGATGACGTCCGCTCTTTAACTCGTAGGCATCGGCAGATCCATTGCTGAAAAACTCTATTAAGATACTGTCAGCATAGACATCGACATCCTGCAAAAAGCCCCTGCCTCGACTGACAGTCAACTCCTTCTGAATATCAGGACTATACAGTTTGTTGCCATAGCGAAACCACAAACGACTGTCAGAATCGCCAAACATGTCGTCGATGTGCTGCTTCAATCCTAATTCACGTATTACGCTGCCTACATCTTCAATGAATCGTTCGGTCAGCAGGTCAACGCACGTCACAGAGCGTCTGTCCTTAAGCCAGAGATGATGAAATCGGTCGAAATACATGTGATAATGGCCGTTGTATCCTGGAAGTGGGAATACGTTTTTCTCTGTTGGGTCGATATGCGTGAATGAACCTCCGTCATAGAAATTGACATGACCGATGGTAGAAATCACCATACGGCCCGTGCGAGTACACTTGATAGTTTGTGCACTATTATCAGCCAAACCGTTAGCGGCATTGAATGAGAAGAAAACCCTGTCGGACTGTTGTGCATAAGCATTGCCTGCCGAAAACATGGCGGCAGCAACAACACACAACAAAAGTCTTAGGCTCTTCATCATAGTGGTTGTTTATATTAGAATATTATATGACTGATATAATTGTCGTGATTGCAAATTTACTCTATTTTGACGGCATAATTGCCAATAACAAGATTTTTTTAGACTTTATTATGATTTCTCGTCGCGAGAATTTTCACTACATCAACCTTGCCATCCAACCTATAATCTCTTACTGCTGAAGAGCGGCCACAGACATTGCCGATAAAGCAGATAGTTGTTTAGCAGATATCGGCGGGCACGTGGCTTAACACGCTTGTCGCTGACTCCTTGAACAGTGAAGTCGTAGCGAGACTGATTGCCATGAAAATCGCGTAATATATATGTAAGGTGATAAGGGCGCTCTTCGTCGAAAGTGACATATCCACGTTCAAAACCGGTATGAAGGATAGGAAGGCGCATCCCTTGCTCAACATAGGATTTGAGATACCAGATGTGAGTGCGGCGCCAGTGATCGTAGTCACCCCACATGTTGACCTCGCGGGTACAACTGAGAGGAATACTGTCGACATCGGAACTGAAAACCTCACGTCCATCGACTAACAGCTGGGTATAGCGTACGCCGTAGTGGTTATAGGTGGATTCACAGTAGTCGTCGGCCCAAAGTGCAAACCCTACTCTACCCCATGCAGTAAACTCGCGGGAGATGGTCCATGTAGTATGTTGCCGTTTGACATCTGGCTGTCCGAAGCCAAAAGTCTGTTTTGTCTGCCCTCCATTGAACAATCCCTCACCTGCTACAGGAATAGCCATAAAGGAATGCGCCTGAGGAGCCACGGTATCAGCAATGAACCGACCGAGAAACTGCATAGGGTCACGCATTACCCATGTTTCAGTGTTGTGAATCTCTAAATGAAGATGAGGACCTGTTGAGTGTCCGGTATTTCCACTTAAAGCAATCAGATCGCCACCCTTGACAGGCATCTTATCAGGCGAGAAGCGGAAATCGAGAGTATCGCGCCAACCATTTCGTTGAAACAGCTGCTCATACTTGTCGGCAAAACTCTTCAGATGACAATACACGCTGGTGTTACCATCGGGATGTGTCACATAGATGGCATTGCCAAAGCCATATTTGTTGACGGTGATACGCGACACATATCCGTCGGCAATGGAAAATATCTTCTTGCCAACAGCATTGCCCGTCTTGACATCAATACCACCGTGAAAATGCCATGGACGAGGTTCGCCGAAATTGCCCGCAAGTACTATATCATAGTCAACAGGAGAATGGTATTCGACAATTTTAGTGCTGACAGACTGGGCATCGTCGCTGCCGCAGCCTGTCAGCATCAGTATAGTCAGCAATATGGCTGTAAGCCTCAGCATGCCTTGAAACTCATATCAAGGCCCTTAACCGAATGCGTAAGAGCACCTACGGATATAAAATCTACTCCTTGTTCGGCATAGTCGCGTATTGTGTCGTATGTGATACCGCCAGACGACTCTGTCTCAAAGCGCCCGGCAATCATGTCAACGGCTTTCTTGGTGTCTGGCACACTGAAATTGTCGAGCATAATACGATTTACACCACCATGGTCGAGCACCTGCTGCAGTTCATCGAAAGAACGCACCTCAATTTCGATTTTCAGGTCGAGTCCCTTCTCTTTAAGATATGCATGACAGCGATCTATGGCATTGGTGATACCACCTGCGAAATCGACATGGTTATCCTTGAGAAGTATCATATCGAAAAGACCTATGCGATGGTTGCAACCGCCACCTATCTTAACCGCCTGCTTCTCGAGCATGCGCATGCCGGGAGTAGTCTTTCGGGTGTCGAGAACACGGGTGTGAGTGCCCTTTAGACGCTGAACATATTTGTCTGTCATTGTGGCAATACCGCTCATGCGCTGCATTATGTTCAGCATAAGACGCTCTGTCTGAAGAAGTGAACGGATGCGACCGGTCACTATCATGGCGATGTCGCCTTTCTTCACTCTGGCTCCATCTTCAATAAGCACTTCAACACTCATCTCGGGGTCGAAACGACGGAACACTTCCTTTGCAACCTCAATACCGGCCAGAATACCGTCTTCTTTAATGAGCAGGTGCGACTTACCCATAGCGTCTTCTGGTATGCAGCACAACGTAGTGTGGTCGCCGTCGCCGATATCCTCTGCGAAAGAGAGGTCTATGAGTTTGTCAACCAGTTCATTTACTCTTGGTGCGTAGCGGGCATTGCCTGCTGTTTCAATGTTTAACATAGCAAATCAGTTTTTACGTTGATCCTTGAAAAGATATACACCAAGTCCTACTCTCAGGCCGATAGTGCTATAGTCGGAATGGTTCTTAAACGACTGTTCATAGTAGATTTCCGGTTCTATAGTTACTGTGCGGCTGATAAAAAAAGCATAGCCGAACTGCAAGCCAGGCAAAACATCGTTGTATCCATCGCGGTGTTTATAGGTGAGAGAGATACCACCATAGAGACCGTTCTGCTCGATATAGTAGCGACCGCCGATACCCCAAGCAAACTCAAAGGGGACGTCCTTCTGCTTTGCGTATGCCATCTGGCCTGTCAGCAACATATTGTCGGCAAACATGTAACCCACCTTACCCTGAATACCGATTCGGCCATTCTGAAGACCATTGTAACTCAGATCGAGATTAGTAAGCGAGGCTCCGATATACGCCTTGTCTGCCTCAAACTGAGCATGCGAAGCCAATGACATGAGCAACGCAGCGAACAAAAATGTGATTTTCTTCATAGTTGTATTATTATTGTTTTGACTTTTCTTTCTTATACCATATTGCAAACCATACACAAGCTATCACAAGACAGATAACGCCAAGAGGATAGCCAATCTCACCAGGAAGTCCGAAGGCTTGCTTTGAGACAAATAGGAACGTAGAGCATACAGTGGTCATGAACAATGCCGGAATTAGC
This sequence comes from uncultured Prevotella sp., assembly GCA_946186115.1. GTDB lineage: Bacteria > Bacteroidota > Bacteroidia > Bacteroidales > Bacteroidaceae > Prevotella. The sequence goes on from CAMHLV010000046.1 coordinate 16,417, forward strand.
GTAATGACAAAAGGCTTGTGCTCACGGACAAGATATACTGTTATCGCCCATAGCGTGAATACAGACAAAGCCTGGTTGGACAAACCGAAATACTGCCAAATGGTATTGAAGCCGTCTGGATTCTCTATCTGCCAGATAAGCATGAGTATTGAACCGATAAACATCGGGATACAAATATAGAGACGCTTGATGATTGGACGCTGATCGAGTTTGAGCCAGTCGGCAACTATCAGTCGGCCTGAGCGGAATGCTGTGTCACCAGAAGTAATCGGGGCTGCAACAACACCAAGCATGGCCAGAATGGCACCAGCCACACCAAGCCAGTCGTTACATACGAGGCTTACAACTGCAGGAGCTGACGTGTAGAATCCCTTCTCGGCACCAGCTATCAGTTCATATCCGGGAGCAGGACTGCCATAGAAGAACCATGATGCCACAGAAGCCCAGATGAGTGCGACCAATCCTTCTGTTATCATTGCGCCGTAGAAAATGGGGCGACCAATGCGCTCACTCTTCACACAGCGTGCCATGAGCGGGCTCTGAGTAGCATGGAATCCGCTGATTGCTCCACAAGCTATAGTGATAAACAATGCCGGGAAAATGTTGTCTGTCCACTTCTCTGGCTGTGCCTCGGCACCCATATTATAAAAATGTGACCACAACTCTGGCAGTTCGTACCATCGTATGAAAAGTACCACCATCAGTGCTGCAGCCATAAACAGCAGCGAGAAAGCAAACAGGGGATAGACCTTACCTATTATCTTGTCGATAGGAAGCATTGTGGCAATGATGTAGTAACAGAAGATGAGAAACACCCACATCATTGTATCGCCGCCTATTGAATGCAATATCTCGGCAGGTGAATAGACAAACACAGTTCCCACCATAACCAACAGCACTACAGTAGCAACAAGCATCAGATTCTTGGTGGTTTTACCAAGATACTTACCGATGAGTTGTGGCAATCCGGCACCGCCATTGCGCATTGAGAGCATACCAGAGAGATAGTCGTGAGTGGCTCCTCCAAAAATGCATCCCAATACAATCCACAAATATGCCACAGGACCGAACTTAGCACCCATGATAGCGCCGAAGATAGGACCTGTTCCGGCAATGTTGAGGAACTGGATCATAAAAATCTTCCAGTTGGGTAGTACGATGTAGTCAATGCCATCGGCTTTGGCTACAGCAGGTGTAACACGATCGTCGGGGCGAAATACTCGCTCAACGAAACGACCATAGAGCATATAGCCCAGGAAAAGAGCCACAAGGCTCAACGTAAATGATATCATTTTTCTTGTTGTTAATGGAAACTACGTGCAAAGGTATGAAATAATTATGAAATATGGAATATGAATTATGAATTATTTTTGTAACTTTGCAGCCAAAAATGAAGATTTTGAAGCGATATTCAATCATATTTCTACTATTTCTCTCACTTCTGGCCAGCGCACAGCCAAAATATGAGGTGAGAGCGGTGTGGCTAACAACCATAGGAGGCATCGACTGGCCGAGTTCATACGCACACAACGGAATGGGTATAGAAAGGCAGAAGCAACAGCTCATCAGAATGCTCGATCAGTTGAAGACTGCCAATGTCAACACCGTGCTGCTTCAAACCCGAATACGAGCCACTACCCTCTACCCTTCTGATATTGAACCATGGGACGGATGTCTCTCCGGAAAGCCCGGTGTTTCTCCAGGATACGACGCACTGCAGTTTGCAATTGACGAGTGCCACAAAAGAGGCATCGAACTGCACGCATGGGTAGTAACCATCCCTGTAGGCAAATGGAATGGTTATGGTTGCCAACAGCTGAGGCGACGCTATCCATCGCTTATCAGAAAGATTGGAGACGAAGGCTATATGAATCCGGAATCTTCTCAGACAGCAGAATATATTGCCAATATCTGCTCGGAGATAACAAGGCGCTACGACATTGACGGAATACACCTCGACTATATCCGATATCCAGAAACATGGCGAGGCAGCAAGCAGCGCGAGAACATCACACGCATTGTGCGTACAATCTATCAGAAGACCAAAGTATTGAAACCATGGATAAAGATAAGTTGCTCACCCATAGGAAAATATGACGACCTTAGCCGTTACAGTTCAAGGGGATGGAATGCCAACCGCCAGGTGGCGCAAGACGCACAGGGTTGGCTTCGCAGCGGACTAATGGATCAGCTCTATCCCATGATGTATTTCCGCGGCAACAACTTCTATCCCTTCGCCATCGACTGGCAAGAAAACAACTATGGCAGAACAGTGGTTTCAGGTCTTGGAATATACATGCTTCATCCTCTTGAGGGAAACTGGCCAGTGAATGAAGTGAAGCGACAGTTCAATGTTACCCGAAGCATAGGCATGGGACACTGCTATTTCCGTGCAAAGTTTCTGCTGGACAATGTAAAAGGAATATACAACATAGCCAAGGATTTCGACCGCCACCCCGCACTGATTCCCCCGATGAAATGGGAACAAAGCCGGGCTCCACTACCTCCTACCACGCTAACGGTGAAGCGAACAGGTGGCGGCGACCAGATATCATGGAGCGGAGCACGCGACCTCAGTAACGGTCCTTACCTATTATATAATATATATGCTTCTACAGAGTTGCCGATTGACATCACAAATCCGGCCAACCTGGTAGCAACAAGAACCACATCATGCAATGTCACAATGAAGCGCCCAGGCAACAAGCGCCCAATATACTATGCAGTGACGGCTCTAGACCGATATGGCAACGAAAGTCCCGCCGTCATGCAGCAGACTGCCGGACAAAACAATGCTGTCGCTTCATATCTGCTGCCTAACGACGGGAAAAAACTGACGCTTGACTATAGCGTAGATGCTGAATTGCTTGTAGTAAGAACCCTACAGGGAACAGTAGTCAAAAACTTCATCAACAGTAAGCAAATCAATATTGCAGGGCTGCCAGAAGGATTCTATGAACTAAAGTCGCTTAACCGCAAGGGTATCAGCCACCGCCTGGGATTCTTTGTGATACGCCGCTAAATAGTGGGAATGTTCTTCAGTACATCAACGAGATGATCCCAAACCATCTGCACGGTGGGAATATGCAGTCGCTCGTCAGGAGTGTGAACGAAGCGCAGCGTAGGACCAAATGAAATCATATCGAGATTGGGATAGCGCTCTGAGAACAAACCACACTCCAATCCGGCATGAATACCGCGAACAATGGGCTGCTTACCGAACAGACGGACATACGACTCTACGACAATCTTCTGCAACACGCTCTCTGAACGCATCTTCCATGCAGGATAGCCGTCGGAGTGAACAACCTCGGCACCAGCAAGCTTAAAGCAGGCTCCTATCGTAGCACACATATTGTCAAGATTCGACATCACATTACTGCGCTGAGACGACACAACCACCACTTGAGCATCAGAAGTAACCACACTTGCCACATTTGATGAAGTCTCTACGAGTCCGTTGAGTGCAGGGTCCTGACAGATGGCATAGACACCATTGTCAACAGCCTGTAGCGCACTGATAATATTACGAGCAACAGCAGGCTCAATGACTGTCTCGGGATCAGTACTCTCCATCGTCCATACCATCTGAGTGTCGGTCACATGGAATTCATCCTCTACGTCTGAAGCAAAGACGTTCCAATCGGCCTTGACGTTCTCCTTCACAGCATTTGGAACAGCTATCACAAACTGACCGTCGCGAGGAATGGCATTGTGCATCTTACCGCTGTCAAAGCGTGCCAGGCGCACACCATCGTAACGGTTGATAGTGGTATAGAGGAAACGCGACAGCAACTTGATGGCATTAGCACGCTGCTTGTTGATGTCGTCGCCGGAATGGCCGCCAACAAGTCCCTTCAACTGTGCACGTAAGAAGAAATAGCCGGCAGGGGCCTCCTCGCGCTTGAAATTGAATGTAGCCGTGGTGTTGCGGCCACCGGCACACGAGACAAACATCTCACCCTCATCCTCAGAATCGAGATTGATGAGATAGTCGCCAGTCATAAAACCGGCTTTCATACCTTCAGCACCAGTAAGGCCTGTCTCTTCATCGCGAGTAAATACGCACTCTATCGGACCGTGAGCAATATCGTCAGACTCCAGAAGCGCCAGTTCGATGGCACAGCCGATACCATCGTCTGCACCGAGAGTAGTACCCTCGGCAGTGAGCCACTCCTCGTCGATGATGTAAGTCTTGATAGGATCATTATCAAAATCTATATCATAATCGACGAGCTTGTCACACACCATGTCCATATGACTCTGCAATATTACCGTCTTGCGGTTCTCCATACCTGGAGTGGCTGGCTTGCGTATGATTACGTTGCCAGTCTCGTCAACTTTGGTTTCCAACTTGTGACTTTCGCCCCATTCTTTCAAGTAGGCAATCATCTTTTCCTCGCGCTTAGAAGGGCGTGGAATCTGATTAATCTTCGCAAACTGTTCGAAGACTACAGCAGGTTTTAATTCACTTTTATTCATAATTAATGTTTAATTTATCGGTAGTTCTGAATTAATTGTTTACCTTTGCAGCCGCAAAAATACTCAATAATAATGAAAATACTGCTTATCACAACGTTAATAATTGCTATAAGCATGGCTTTTTTGCTCATAAAAGTGCTGTCAAAGAGCAATGGAACATTCTCTTCACAGCATATTCATGACAGCAAGGCCATGAAGGAGCGAGGCATACATTGTGTTATCGACCAGGATCGAGAAATGCGTAAAGGCAGCAGTACTTCAGTGGCCGAAAGGCAAGACAAGATGCAAACAAAAACAGAATAAACAAAAGTATAAAACAAAAACATGAAAAAGTACATTTTTATGGCCGCAACAGCCGTTCTGGCTCTGGCCTCTTGCAACAATGCAAGTCCTAAGATGGATGATCAGCCTTCAAAGACTGAAAACACTCAGACAGGTAACCTTAAGATTGCCTATGTTGAAGTTGACTCGCTGATGACTCAGTATGAATTCTGCAAGGAGTTTACTCTGGTGCTGCAGAAGAAGAGCAACAATGCCCGTAACACACTGAACCAGAAGGGCCAGCAGTTGCAGAACGCCGCTGCCAACTTCCAGCAGAAATTAAACAACAACGGATTTACCAGCCGTGAGCAGGCCGAGAGCCAGCAAGCAGCCATCCAGCGCCAGCAGCAGAGCCTGCAGGAACTTCAGGGCCGTCTTGAGAACGAACTGGCCAGCGAGACAGCTAAATACAACGAGGCTCTGCGCGATTCGCTGATGCACTTCCTCGATGCTTACAACAAGGACAAGCAATACGACCTTATCCTCACCAAGCAGGGTGACAACATTCTCTATGCTGCAAAGCGCTTCGACATTACAAAAGACGTCATCAATGGTCTGAACAAGCGCTACAAGCCTACTGCCAAGAAGGAAGAGAAGAAGGAAGAGAAGAAATAATCATTATGTCGGGTGTGGACTTACAGCACATACTGAACAAACTCGGCATCACCAATCTCAATGAGATGCAGCAACACACCGCCGAAGCCATCACAGGCTCCGACGGTGATGTCGTATTACTATCACCTACTGGAACGGGCAAGACACTGGCTTACCTGCTTCCTCTGATACAACTCATCGACAGCCAGAGCGATACAGTGCAAGCACTCGTCATCACTCCAGGCCGTGAACTTGCACTGCAGTCAGACAACGTCCTCCGCGAAACATCAAGCGGCATACGCTCTATGGCATGCTATGGAGGCCGCCCTGCAATGGACGAGCACAGGGTGATGCGACAGGTGAATCCTCAGATAGTCTTCGGAACTCCAGGGCGTCTGAATGATCACCTCGACAAGGACAATATTTCCAGATATAACATTCAGTACCTTGTCATCGACGAGTTCGACAAATGTCTTGAGATGGGCTTCCACTTAGAGATGCAGAAACTCATCAAGAGCCTGCCTGCCCTGAAACGCCGTTTCCTCCTCTCTGCCACAAACGCTGAACAGATACCTCAATTTGTCAATATGGCGAAGAAAGGTACGGTAGTAGATTTCCTTCCGGAGGGAGAGCAGACATCAGAGCGCATCACCATCAATAAAGTTCACAGCCCCAAGAAAGACAAACTCGAGACGCTGAAGAAACTGCTATTGTCGTTTGGCGACGAGAGCACCATAGTATTCCTGAACTACCGTGACTCTGTGGAGCGCACCAACGCCTATCTCCAGCACGAGGGATTCAGCACCAGCCACTTTCATGGAGGCATGGAGCAACGCCAGCGTGAGGACATGCTATACAAGTTCTCAAATGGCTCTGCAAACATACTCGTCGCCACCGACCTCGCTTCAAGAGGACTCGACATTCCCAATATCCGCAATATCGTTCACTACCACATACCAGAGAGCGAAGAAGGCTACATTCACCGAGTGGGGCGCACAGCACGCTGGGATGCTACCGGACGCACATTCTTCATCCTTAACAGCGAAGAGACCATCCCCGACTATGTGGATGGCACTCCAGAAGAATACGTGATACCAGAAGCGGAATCCGACAGCATTCCTCAGCCGAATATGGCCACGCTATACCTTGGCAAGGGCAAGAAAGACAAGATTTCGAAGGGCGATATTCTCGGATTCCTATGCAAGAAAGGCGGCATCGAACCGAAAGAGGTAGGCCGTATTGATGTCAAGGAGCGCTATGCCTATGTCGCTATCGACAGGTTGAAAGTCGAGCAGGTACTCCGACAAACCAAGGGCGAGAAGATCAAAGGCATAAAGACGATACTCGAGCCTGTGAAATAATCTCTCTCTTTCTCTTATAGACATAAAAAATGCTCTCCCACTTTCGTAGGAGAGCAATTTTTTTAATCGGCTCTGAAAAGCTCAGTGTTACTTCACTTTAGCAACGATAGCCTTGAAAGCCTCGGGGTTGTTCAGGGCGAGGTCGGCAAGAACCTTGCGGTTGATCTCGATACCAGCCTTTGCAAGCTTACCCATGAGAACAGAATAGCTCATACCCTCCTGACGTGCAGCAGCATTGATACGCTGGATCCACAGTGCACGGAAAGTGCGCTTCTTGTTCTTACGATCACGATAGGCATAGGTAAGACCTTTCTCCCATGTGTTCTTAGCTACTGTCCAAACATTCTTACGGGCACCGAAGTAACCACGAGTGAGTTTCAGAATTCTTTTACGTTTTGCTCTTGATGCAACGTGATTGACTGATCTTGGCATAGTTTTCTTTACATTTAATGTTTGACAATAGGTGAATTAACGGAGACACAACAGGTCGCGAACCTGCTTCA